>JAYTQU010000204.1:0-4676 GCA_043746555.1 Pseudomonadota bacterium
GCCTGAAAAAGCGCAGCGTACACGGCAGTACGTGAGTATTTTTCAGGCCGGTGCAACGCCGCACCGCGCGCTTCAGCGCAACCTGACAAAGTAGAACTACTTAGACGCTACACAATGAGCGATCTTCCCGAATGGGAACGGGTGCTATCGGCAGCATGCAGATTGCAAACATTGCTGCCGGAAGCGGTGCTAGTCGGCGGAACTGGGACCGCACTGCATGCGGGCCATAGAAAGCCGCATGATGCCGATCATGTCGTCGCGGATCTACGCGAACGTTTTGATAGCGTGTTGGCCACTATCGAGTCGGTCGCAGGATGGAAAACGGCTCGCGTACAACGGCCTGCACAAATCCCCGGTAGCCTTGATGGCATCGAAACCGGCATTCGTCAACTGCGCCGCAGCGTGCCACTCGAAACCACGACAATATCCGTTGCGTCCGGCACGATCACTCTGCCGACAGCAGCGGAAATGTTTCGCATCAAGGCCTGGCTCGTCCTTACCCGCAACGCGACGCGCGACTACATCGATCTTGTGGCCTTGACTAGCAAACTTGGCGCAATGCAAGCAGCGATGGCTTTGCAATCGATGGATACGCTTTATCCGCAAGACAATGGGCAAAGCGCTTTACAACAACTCATGATGCAGCTCGCTGATCCGAAACCTTATGATCTTGCCGCAACCGACTTATTCGCGCGATGATCGCAAAATCAGGCAAGGGAACATCGGCGTATCGGCATGAAAATCGCGACCACTCGCTGCTGGTGCAAATATTTCTGTGGGAAAAGGATATCGACAACGCTTGGCGCGAAGCCAAAGCTGGAGGTTGCTATGACGAGCAGTGGCTAACCCTAGCCGATAAACGCGCCGCGACGCATCCGGCCGATTCGCTGCCCATCTACAAGAAAGAAGCGGAGACGCAAATTGCGCGCATGGGGAATGAATCCTATCGCGCGGCCGCGCAACGTCTGCGCAAAATCCATGAGCTGATGGAACGCATGAACGAATCGGCAGGTTTCAACCGGTATGTAGCCGAGCTACGTCTCAAACACAAACCCAAACGCAATTTCATCAAGCTGCTTGACCAGGCGACGTGGTGACGCACAACCTGCGCCCGACATAAGACAAGCGCCGACGTGACAGCGCCGTTTACGCAAGCGTAGAATCAGCCGCAATCACCGAGCTAGGCCACCATGAACGCCATCGTCGCCGACAATTGGATTTTGCGTCATCGCATCACTGTCGATGAGTACTACCGCATGGCGGAGGTGGGATTGCTGACGCCCGATGCACGCACGGAGTTAATCGAAGGAGAGGTGATCGATATGGCACCGATAGGAGATAAGCCCGCAAACACAGTAGATCGGCTGGTCCGGTTGTTCGCGAAGGCCCTCGCGGACGATACGGGCCTTGGCGTTCAGCGCCCCATTCGGCTAAGCACTAAATCGGAACCACAGCCTGATTTGGTGATCTACAAGGAACGGAATGTCGCCGCAGGCCATCCGACCGGCGCTGACATCTTGTTGGTGATCGAAGTCAGCGACTCCACGTTGCGCTACGACCGCGAAAAAAAGGCACCGCTCTATGCGCAGCACGGCATTCCTGAAATGTGGTTGGTCGATCTGAACCGCAAGCAATTGCAACGCCTTAGCGAGCCGCGCGACGGCGCGTATCAAAAGGTCGAGACGTTTGAAGGCGGTTCGATTCAACCGCTACTTCTGTCCAATGTGAGCATCGATCTCGACAAGATACTGGCGCTCTAGTTTTCGCGAGTGTCTACGCGACGCTTGAAAATTTCCCTTCACGCAAAAACTTTGCGATCTGCGTCGTCACTTCCGCGGAGAACACAATCCCCGAATGCGATACCGGCATGACGATGTGATCTTTCGCCCCAGCGAGTTTGGTTTCGGAAACGAGTAGCGTGCCGTCGCTGGGTTCGGTAAATTCGGCGAATAATCGTCCGATGCCGATGCTCATTGTGCCGGCGATGATACCGACGTCGCGACGGCCGTCCCATTCGCGCTTTTTCGTCGATAGCACTTCATCGCAGATTGCAGCGCCTAACGCAGCGCGCGCAAATGGCCAGCGTGCAATGCCGTCAACCGCGCAACTCCCTTGCATCGGCGATGCCAGGCACACGACGCGACCCGGTGGAATATCGTCGCACGCTTCCAACATTTTCAGAATCACAATGCCGCCCAAGCTATGTCCGACAAAATGAAGCCGTTCGCTTTTGTGTGCGTGCACATACGCATGCAAGCTCGCTACATGCTCTGCCATCGTGCCCGTGATCGACGAATATGAAAATATCGAGGGCTCAAACCCGTGATCGACGCGCAATCGATGTTGCAAGACACCGAGTTCCAAGCCGGTCATCCATAGGCCGTGAACGATGATGATGGGATCGGCTGGAAGCATGGCCTACTGGTCAACTGGCAAGCTGGCTACTGGCCAGACTTCAGAAGTGCGTCGCTGTTCTTGTTCTGGCCAAAAGCCAGTTGACCAGTCGCCTGTTGACCTATTGCTCATTCCGCCTTTACCGGTAGCTTCACGCGAATGTGCAACTCTTTTAGTTGCGCTTCGGTGATTGGCGTCGGTGCATCGGTCAGCAAGCACGCAGCCGTCTGCGTTTTTGGAAAAGCGATGACGTCGCGAATGCTGTCGGTCCCCGCCATGAACATCACCACGCGATCCAAGCCGAACGCAAAGCCGCCGTGAGGAGGCGCGCCGAATTTCAATGCCTCAAGTAAGAAGCCGAATTTAGTTTGCGCTTCCTCCGCGCTGATCCCGAGAAGATCGAACACCGTCGATTGCATTTCTTGGCGATGAATACGGACCGATCCGCCACCGAGTTCGGAACCGTTCAACACGATGTCGTAGCCCTTGGACACGGCACTGCCCGGATCGGCGCGCAACGCTGCTGCATCGTCTACTCGTGGTGCGGTAAACGGATGATGAATTGCCGACCAACGCTTGGTATCGGTATCCCATTCGAACATAGGAAAATCGACCACCCACAGCGGTTGCCAACCTGGGCGCGCGAGATCGGCGTCGTGACCTACCTTTAATCGCAAAGCGCCGATAGCGTCGTTCACTACTTTGGCCGTATCCGCGCCGAAGAAAATTAAATCGCCATCTTCCGAACCGGTGCGCGACAAGATACCCGCGAGTGCTGCGTCACTGAGGTTTTTGACGATGGGCGATTGCAGACCATCGCGACCTTTCGCCTTGTCGTTCACCTTGATATAGGCGAGACCCTTTGCGCCATACCGAGCAACGAATGCAGTGTAGTCATCGATTTCTTTGCGGGTGAGTTTGCTATTGCCGCCCGGCACTCGCAGCGCAACCACTCGTCCCGCTGGGTTGTTGGCAGGTCCAGCAAAAACTTTGAACTCGCAGTCTTTCACCAAATCGGCGACGTCCACCATTTCAAGCGACACGCGAAGATCGGGCTTGTCCGAGCCATAGCGGCGCATCGCTTCGGCATAAGTCATGCGCGGAAACGGTTTTGGCAAATCCTGATCGAGCACGGTCTTAAAGAGCGAGCACAGTAAGTCTTCCATGATTTGCATGATTTGCTCTTCGCTCATGAACGACGTCTCGATATCGAGCTGGGTGAATTCCGGCTGACGCTCGGCGCGCAAATCCTCATCGCGAAAACATTTCACGATTTGGTAGTAGCGATCGAAGCCACTCATCATCAACAACTGCTTAAAGAGCTGCGGTGACTGCGGCAAGGCGAAGAATGAACCCGGATGCGTGCGACTTGGCACCAAATAATCGCGCGCGCCTTCCGGCGTCGCCTTGGTGAGCATCGGCGTTTCGATATCGACAAAGCCGGCGTTGTCCATATAGGCACGCATCGCCCGCGTCACCTGATGGCGCAACAAAATACGCTTCTGCATCACGTCACGACGCAAATCGAGATAGCGATACTTGAGACGCAGTTCCTCGTTGGTCGTTTCGTCGTGATGAAACGGCGGCGTTTCAGACTTGTTGAGAATTTCGATGTCGAGCGCGAGCATTTCCACTTTACCTGAAGGCAAGTGCTCGTTGGCGGTACCGGCCGGACGCTCACGCACTCGACCTTTAACACAGATACAAAACTCGCTGCGCAAACGTTCGGCGTGGCTAAACACATCCTTGCGATCGGGATCGAACACCAGTTGCACCAACCCTTCGCGATCGCGCAAATCCACAAAGATCACGCCGCCATGATCGCGACGGCGATGCACCCAGCCTGCCACCGTGACTTCCTGACCGATGAGAGACTCGTTAACTTGACCGCAATAGTGGGAACGCATGTGAAAACTTTGGGCTGTGGGCTGTGGGCTGTAGGTCGGACAAGAACTCCGGGGAGCTTTCCGAAAAGTTTCCGGCGCGTGTGAGCGCCTTCCAGCTACAGCCTACGGTCTACAGCCTTCTTCGGAAGCGCGCGATGTTACGGACGCGCTCGATGCCGCGCAAGCAAGACAGCCATTTAAGCAGGGTGATTTCGTCTTAACGCCAACATTCTGAAACAGAAGAGCAACTCGCGCAGACTGGACATCCCCACAAGTTTTCTGTATACCGTCAGCAGCGTAAGCGTAAGCGTGAGTGGCAGGGGCGGGGATGTTACGAGAGATTGAGGTGCGGCGGGTCGTCCGTGAGGAAGAGCCGCGTTTTCAGGAATTGATGCA
>JAYTQU010000205.1:0-3422 GCA_043746555.1 Pseudomonadota bacterium
TCGCGATCAATGCACGGCTATTGAAGTTGACACCGAAGGATCACAAGGCGCTGCCAATACTGAATCACTAAATACTAGAAGATTGATTTATGCTACATCAAACAACTGGCGGGATGGGTGGGTGGATGAATGGCGCAATGGGCGGAGGAATGTGGCTGTGGACAACGATCGGCATTGTGATTGTGGTCCTTTTGGTTGTCGTGGCGGTCAATCAGATGAAGAAGTGATCGAAGCTTATTCGTCACTACGGCGATTTTGTTTAGAATTAACGCAATGGTGATCACCGCTCTAAAAATGCTGCTCGGCGACCGCACGAAGTATGCGGGGCTGCTGTTCGGAATTACGTTTACTTCGTTTCTCGTCACCTTTGCCGCGAGCTATTTCGGCGGCATGATGACGCGCAGCTTTGCGTTGATTGCGGAAAACCCGGGCGTGGATGTTTGGGTCATGGACCCGGCTGTCGTAGCCGTCGACCGGCCGATCAATCTGCCCACCTCCGCACTCAATCGCGTTCGCAGTGTCGAGGGCGTGCGTTCCGCCGTACCGCTGACTATCGCACAAGCCGACGCGCGTTTTGCAAACGGAAGATTCCAGTCATTGCAAATAATCGGCGTCGATGACGCTACGCTCATTGGCGCGCCAGTTGTTTTGTCAGCCGGTAAGTCAGTCGTCAAGTCGGAAGCAACGGCCACCTTGCTACATTCGCCCGACGCGGTCATTGTCGATGCCGGCGGCACGAGCGGCAAACTTCAGACACCGTCGTTGTTAGCCGATCAATGGCCGTATGGAAAACCGCACTTGGATGTGCCGATGCGACGGTTACGTGCCGGTGATGAATTGTTGATCAACGACATCCGCGTGCGTGTCGCCGGGACATCGGCAACGCTGCCGCGCTTTCCACCACGGCCGCTACTCTATACAACTTACTCCACTGCCGATCACATCTTATTGCCGGAGCGACGACGACTGACGTTCGTGCTTGCGGTTGCGGCCCCCGGTGTGGATCCGCGTTCGCTGGCATCTCGCATCGAAGCGGCTACCGATCTTCGTGCGCGCGCGGCAGAAGACTTTAAAGCGGACACTGTCCGCTGGATGCTGGTCAATTCCGAAGACGTGGGCGACGTGGTGACGATGCTTTCCATCGCCATGATTGTCGGATTCGGCGTCACGGGCGTTCTCATGTTCATGTTCACTCACGAAAACCTAAAGTACTACGCCGTGTTCAATGCGATGGGGGCGCCGACACGAATGTTGTTGCTCATGATCTGCGCGCAGGCAATTCTGTGTGCGCTCATCGGCGCGGGGCTCGGACTCGGCGTGTGCGCTATTGCCGGTCGTATTTTTACGCTGTACGACTTTCCATTTCGTATGATGTGGTTCGCGTTGGCGGCGGGTGGCGTAGCAGTGATGTTGGTCAGTGTCGGCGCTGCGTTGTTTAGTATGCGACCCATCCTGCGAATGCAACCGGCTTCGTTTTTGGCTGGGCGATAGACACTCGCATCATTCAGTTATTTCAACAGACCTTATCGCAATGAACGCCGCCGTTGAAACTGTTCAGAACTCGGCCATCAACTGTCGCGACGTGACTAAGACGTATGGCGAGGGCAACGCGGCAGTGCAAGCGTTGCGCGGCGTGAACTTGGAAGTGCGCGCCGGCGAACTCATGATGTTGGTCGGTCCATCGGGTTGCGGTAAGACCACTTTGATTTCCGTCTTGGCAGGTTTACTCGAACGAGACGCAGGGGAATGTTCCGTGCTCGGTCGCGACTATCGACAGATGACAGTCAACGAGAAGACACGATTTCGCGGCCGCAACATCGGGTTTGTATTTCAGTCGTTCGATTTGATTCCGACGCTGACCGCCGCCGAAAACGCGTGCATCCCGCTGTTGATCGGCGGTATGAAACGCAAGGCCGCGCTTGCAAAAGCGCGCGACGTGTTGCACAAAGCAGCCTTCGACGATCGCATGATGCGTGCGCTGCCTGCGGAGTTGTCTGGAGGTCAGCAGCAGCGCGTCGCGATCGCGCGCGCACTAGTTCACAATCCTAAAATGATCGTCTGCGACGAGCCGACCAGCGCGCTCGACAGCGAAACAGGTAACAAGGTGATGAAATTGATGCGCGAGTTTGCGCTGGGCCACGAGCGCGTACTGGTTGTAGTGACGCATGACGCGCGCATTTTCCAATTTGCGGATCGCATTGCATGGATGGAAGACGGCCGCATCACCAAAGTGGACAAGCCACCGACTTCCGGCCAACCTAAAGTAGCCGACTCGCAACAGGAATTATTGGATCATTCATGATTCGCAAATACCTCATCCCATTCATTGCGCTGGCCGGTGTCGCCTTCGCAGTCTATACCGTCATTTGGGGAGATAGACCGTCGCCGCCGCCACAGTCAGTGTCGCAAGCGGCGCAGGCGCCGTATCAAACGTTTGTGGCCGGCTCCGGACTCGTCGAATCTAGCTCGACGAATATCTCCATCGGCTCGTCGGTCGCCGGCGTTGTCGCCAACATTTATGTTCACGTCGGCAGCAAGGTGAAGATCGGCGACCCGTTATTCAGCATCGATGACCGTGCGACGCGCGCAAAAATCGAGACCAGCCGTGCCGCAGTTCAAGTCGCGCAGAGCCAACTCAACGAAGCAAAATATAATCTCGCCTTAGTCGAACCGCTGGTCGCCAAGGGCGTAATGACTCATGACAATCTCATGAAGATGCAGTTCGCCGAGAAAACCGCTGCGGCGCAAGTGACGCAAGCACGCGCCGAGCTAAATTCCAGCCAAACGGAATTGAAATTGCTAACGGTAAAAGCGCCGGTGGACGGCGAAATCCTTCAGCTCAAAATGCGTCCGGGTGAATTTGCGCCGGATGCAGCGACCGCTGCGGGACAACCGCCGTTGATTCTGCTGGGCTCCGTGAACCCCTTGTATGTGCGTGTCGATGTTAATGAGAGCGATGCGTGGCGCGTCCATGCGACTGCGCAAGCGATGGGCTATCTTCGCGGCAACAAAAAAATTGCGACACCGCTGAAGTTTGTGCGGTTCGAACCGTATGTCGTGCCGAAGACGTCGCTCACTGGCGCTAGCGCCGAGCGCGTCGATACGCGTGTGTTGCAGGTGCTCTATAGTTTCACGCGCGGCGATCTGCCGATCTTCGTCGGCCAGCAAATGGATGTGTTCATCGAGGCAGCGTCATTAGCGCAAGATAGCAATACAAATTCCGGGAGCGCAACGCGATGAGCCATGAGATCGAAAATCCAGTTAATCTCTATCTGATTAGACACGGCGAAACGGCGTGGTCGCGAACTGGCCAACTCATCGCTAAAACGAATCGCGGCCGACCGCCGTGCGATTGATCGCTGGGAAAACGAAGGCGGCGAGATTGCTCCGCCTGCGGTGGCTCCCGGTGGCTTCAAGTAATT
>JAYTQU010000206.1:0-2394 GCA_043746555.1 Pseudomonadota bacterium
GCCGCACCGCGCGCTTCAGCGCAACCTGACAAAGTAGAATTAGTCCAGGGAGGATTGATCGTGGATAACAGTAATGCGCAGCGCCGGATTTCTCTGGGAAATGTTTCTCTGGGAAGTGTTTCCAGTCCCCAACCCGGACTCGCCTTGCGATGTAGTTTTCGTCAAGAGAGAAACCACCGCAAGCACGTAGAAAGCGGCGCGCTTTTTTGCGACTTGCACGCGTTGAATCTTGAGTATCTGTCCATGTTGACTGCCGCAAGCCATCGCGCGGCAGACAGTTTCGGAGTGCGCGGCTTACCCGATACCGTATCTCGCTCCCTTGGCATGTTGTCGGACACCGCGCGTCGCGCCATCGCGGAGTGCCCGTTTGGCTTGTTCGATTTGGCTTTCGACGATGCGGCTCGTTGGCGTTCGCCGCTTTCATTTTCAACGCGGCCCAGCGCGTCCCGATCGGAATCGAGCGCGCGAAAATCGGAATTCGCTCGCGCGATCTTATTCTTCGCATGGCACGCCGTTCATGTAGATGTCATGTTTGCGCGGTTTGCGTTGGGCATGTGCGACGAGACGGCCAAACAACTCTTCTCGCTGTCGGTGACCAATGTAACCTGTATCGCGGCGTCCGCCTCCGAGTGGCTTGCGCCACGATGGCCGAACAACGTTTGTTTCTGGCCCGATCTCATTCGATTTGCGACCGCCAACGCCGACCCTCAGTTGCATGCGGCAAAACTTCTGGGCTGTCAGCTATTGGCGGTTGGACGAACGCCGCCGACTTCCGCAAAAGCGTCGATTATCGGCGCAGTAAGCAATTTGCAACGCCGATCCGCACAGTCTGGAGAGAGATCCCGAAACAACGATCAGCCCCTCAATATTGTCTAAAACACGCTGGTTCCTTTACCTGTCGCTTCGCCTCCGATAAGCTCGCGGCCCTTCATTTCCCGCGACCAGCTATTTCGCGGCTTAATTGTTCGAAATCGGGGTAATCGAGACGGCGATGCGGCTAACTATTTTTGGATCAGGCTACGTGGGATTGGTGACCGGCGCGTGTTTCGCCGAAGCCGGTAATCACGTTTTGTGCGTCGATGTGGACGAGCGCAAGATAGCGATGCTCAAGCGCGGCGAATCGCCGATTTACGAACCAGGCCTTGACGAATTATTAAAACGCAATCTCGCCGCCGGTCGTCTTGCGTTCACGACTAACGCTGAAGAAGGCGTCAAGCATGGCTTGTTTCAATTCATCGCAGTTGGCACGCCGCCGGACGAAGGTGGGTCCGCTGACCTGCGGTATGTGCTGGCCGTTGCCGAATCGATTGGGACGCACATCAGCGAGTATCGAATTGTCGTCGACAAATCGACCGTGCCGGTTGGCACTGCCGATAAAGTGCGCGCCAAGATTGCGCAAACAATTAAAAGTCGTGGCGCAGCGATTGAGTTCGATGTCGTGTCGAATCCGGAGTTCTTGAAAGAAGGCGCGGCGTTGGCCGATTTCATGAAGCCTGATCGCGTCGTGGTAGGCACCGACAATCCGCGCACGGCGGAGTTGCTGAAAGCTCTATACGATCCTTTCACTCGCAGTCACGATCGCATGATTGTGATGGACGTGCGCTCGGCGGAACTCACGAAGTACGCGGCCAACGCGATGCTTGCCACCAAGATCAGCTTTATGAATGAGTTGGCGAATCTCGCCGAGCGAGTCGGTGCGGACATCGAGAAGGTGCGACGTGGCATCGGCTCTGATCCGCGCATCGGCTATCAATTTATTTATCCCGGTTGCGGCTACGGCGGCTCGTGTTTTCCGAAGGATGTTCAAGCGTTGGCGCGCAGCGCACGCGATCACGATTTTCACGCCGAAATTTTGCATGCGGTCGAGAGCGTCAATAATCGCCAGAAGAACGTGCTATTCGAAAAGATCAATCGTCACTTCAAGGGTGGCTTGCAAGGTAAGACGATCGCCGTGTGGGGCCTCGCATTCAAACCGAATACCGACGATATGCGCGAAGCGCCGAGTCGCAATTTGATGGAAGCTTTATGGACCGCCGGTGCGCGTGTTCGTGCCTACGATCCGGTAGCAACACACGAAGCCGAACGGCTTTATCACGGTCGCGACGATCTGGAACTCGTACAGTCGGCTGAAGCGGCGCTCGTCGGTGCGGACGCACTGGCCATCGTGACCGAATGGCAGGAGTTTCGCAGTCCGGATTTCGATACGATTCGAACATCGCTGAAACATCCGGTCATTTTCGACGGTCGCAATCTTTACGATCCGTCATTCGTACAACAATTCGGCGTCACGTACTACGGCATCGGTCGTGGAGCGAGTATCGCCCCGATGAATTGATCCTGCATATTAATTACGTGAATTAGTCCCATCATGTTAATACCCGTCATTCTTTCCGG
>JAYTQU010000207.1:0-14810 GCA_043746555.1 Pseudomonadota bacterium
GCCTGAAAAATACTCACGTACTGCCGTGTACGCTGCGCTTTTTCAGGCCGGTGCGCCTTGCCCCGCATCGCTTGATCCCAACCTGACAAAGTAGAACTAAGCGTGGTTTCGCGACTACTTGCTGTCGTACCGCATCGCACTTGGCCAGAGTGAGCAACGAGTTTCCAATCAGTCCCGCCGTCGCTTCGTACGCCTGCGACAATAAGCCGATGCCATTGGCTAACACCGTCAGTGGGCCGTGCTGCCCTAAGCGTTCCGCTTCGCGAGCCAAGCTCACGAGCAACCCTTGTTTATTGTCGCGCTTGGTCCGCGCTAAATTTTCATCGAACATTTCCAATAAGCTTCCAGCAGCAATCTTGCCGCGCTCGATCCGGTCAGGCGTACTGGAAGGAAAAATACAGCGGACGAAGTCACCTACATGATTGCTCGTTTGATCAAGCTGTTCCTCGGGCACTCCGAGCAAGTCGCCGATTACATGCGTCGACAACTTGAAAGCGAAGTCGCTGATGTGCGCAAGCTCGTTTGCCGGATCCAATCGCAGAAGTAGATGCTTCGCCCATCGATTGCTGCATGCTGCAATCTGCGCAGGTGCAACGGAATTTATTGTTGCGGCAACCGCCCGATTGAACGGACAGTGCCCGTTGCCGTCGTTCATGCGAATAAGACGGCGATAAATAACTTCCGCCGGCGATCCCAACAGCGGCGTCGGTACAGGTTCGTTCGCCGGTCGAACGCGACAAGATTCGTTAGTCAACGCCGCAGTGACAGCGGCAGCACTCGAAGCAATCCAAAGCCCCAGTGGTTCATCGCGATAGAGTGGTCGATGCGTAACGAGGTCGGTGTAGTAAGGATACGGGTCGGCGTGCGTTACCGCCGCTATTGGGTTTGCGGGAAATTGATTGGTATCCACAGTCTAAACTCGGTGACTTTCGACGCGTGAAGCCTATCGGGCGTCTTCGGTTTGGTGCTATCGAAATCTTGATCTAAATCCTAAACAAGAAGTTGACGGACTTTCGATAGCGATCCCTCCGCAAACAAACGGCGCGCAGTAGATGGCGTTAACCCCAGTTCGCGTCGAAACGCCGCAGTGAAGTGACTGTGATGCGAGTAGCCTAACGCCAAAGCAACTGCAGTCAGATCGCGTTCGCCTTCCGCGAGGTAAGATAGTGCTGCGCGGCTGCGCAATTGTTGCAGCTCGGACCACAGCGTCGCGCCGGTCGCACGACGATACGCGCGACAAAGATGGTGGACGGAGACTTCTAAGCCCGATGCAATATCTTGCAAGGTTAACGGTTCCGCATAGCACGCAGCCAACATCGCTCGCGCTTGCTGTGCAAGTTCCACATCGCGCGGAGCCGACGGCTTTTTGTGTCCGAAACTATCGCCGGCCGCAAGAAGCGAATCGATCAGCGCAATGGCCGCTTCTTCCAGTTCCAGAATCGATCGCGTTTGCGATTTTGCAGCCGCCATTAGCAACTGCACGGCAAGACGCGCCTTCGACGCGATCGGTAGTTGTCGATGACGAAACGGATGCTCACGACGATCTTGGGCACGCGGATCACTTGCCGTGAGCAATTCCAAAAGAAGGTCGTCGCGCGGAACGATATTGATCTGCGTTTCGCCTGACCCATAGGGATGAGCGACCCTATATTCCTCACCACGATTCGATAAGGTTAGATGCGCCGGACTAATCGTCAAGTTCTTGCCGTCAACCTGGCGTACGTTCACGCCCGATAACGGCACTGCGATTTGATGTTCGCTCTTGCACTCCTCGCAACTCAAGCCTCGGCGTGCGCGCTCGCAGCGCACGACTTCGATGCGAACCAGCGGGCTCGCAAACAGTGTTTGGCTGCTTTCGCTGTTTACGTGGAAGGTCATTGATATGATGTCGGAAATGGTTGTGGTGCCGTATCAATCCGAATCGCGGCATTCAATCTCGAATCTTAATCATCCGACAAAGTACTAATTGGACGTTGCACTAACTTGCTGCGAGCAACGCGTTTTTCGCTTTATCCGGGAGATCAACCGCGACAAAATCGAATTCCTGGTATAGGTAATCCGCTCCAGATTCATCGACAACACGTACCTATCCATCGCGCTTCGTTGCGGCATCGGAGCGTAGAACGTACACCTTGCCCCTTTCCAAGTCTTCGCAGTCGGCATTGTCGATGCGCAGAGAAAATCCGACCTTTGATTGAACGCGTGCCATAGTAATCGTACCACAAAGCGCTTGATCTTCAATTTGCCGTGCCCGATACCGTGTGCTTCATACCAATGTATCTCCGCTCTGCGGATGCTGCCATTTACCAAACGCACATCCACGATCCTTTTCATCTTCCGCCACCTGCCTGACCCAAACTGCTTTGTAGCGGCATGATTTCTCTGCTTCGGCGGCCGACTGCGAACCGCTGACGAAGTGCATGCCATGTCGCTCGCCAATTTTGATGGCGAGTATTGCACCGTCACTACGACCGAGCGGATACTGGCAGCATTTAGGTAGGCAACGGACGAATCGATATGCGAAGCGAAGTCATCAATCTCGCCGAAAAACTCTCGAACTTTAACGAACATTGGTCGCCGCGCGTAATCGCCGAGATGAACGACTACCAATTCAAGTTAGTGAAGTTTCAGGGAGAGTTTGTCTGGCACGATCATCCCGACACCGACGAAGTGTTTTTGGTCATCGAAGGCGAAATGCAAATCGGTTTTCGCGATCGCGACGTGACGGTGCGCGAAGGCGAGATGTTTGTTGTGCCAAAGGGCGTTGAGCACATCACACGCGCGAAGAGCGAATGCCATGCGTTAATCATCGAACCACGTGGCGTCGTTAACACAGGCGCTGCGGGCGGTGCGCTTACCGCTCGGAATGACGTTTGGATATGAGTGATGCAGTGCTTATTCGACCGTTCGAGCCGGACGAATGGGCGTTGTATCGCGATTTGCGCTTGCGTGCGCTGACGGATTCGCCAAACGCTTTCGCCAAAACCCATGCGGAGGAGAAGGATCGCACTCCCGATGAGTGGTCGCGTCGTCTCATGGAATCGGCAACGTCACCGTCGTGGCTTTGTTTGATTGCGACTTTGGGTGACAAGGCTATTGGACTGTCGTTCGCACACTGCGTAGCTGATACTGAAAACGTCGCGCATCTTTACTCAATGTGGGTTGATCCCGTGGTACGCGGCTTGGGAATCGGTCGTAGGCTTGTCGAGGCGGTTTTGGACTGGTCGCGTGAACGCAAAGCTCGGCGCGTTGTGCTGCAGGTGACGGAAGGCAATCAAGCCGCGGTGAGTTTGTATCAGCGAGCGGGCTTTCGGCCGACGGATGAACTCACTCCATTACGTGCCGGTTCGACATTATTCGCGCGCATGATGGTGTTTGAGTTGTAAACTTGGTCGTGAACTTTCTTATCGCGAGTGAGCAACCATGATGATGAGGAATATCGGTATCGTATTCGCTGCTGGACTGATGTCCATTTCAGCAATCGGGTTTACGCAAACAGTCACTAATAATTGGAACACGCCACAAAAGCCATTTCAAGTTTACGGCAATACGTATTACGTCGGCACACAAGGGCTGGCGTCGATTTTGATTACCTCTAAGAACGGTCACATATTGATCGACGGCACGTTATCGACTTCGGCGCCGCAAATCGTCGACAACGTTCGCGCGCTGGGTTTTCGCATTGAAGACGTGAAGCTGATTCTCAACACGCACGTGCATTACGATCACGCCGGGGGAATAGCGCAATTGCAAAAGCTCAGTGGCGCGCATGTTGCGGCGAGCGCCGCTACCGCTGAAGTAATGCGATCCGGTAAGGTTGGAGCTGACGATCCGCAGTTTGCGACCTTGCCGCCGATTGCACCGATCGCCAACGTGAGCGTTTTCAAGAATGGCGAAACGCTCACGGTCGGTAAACTTGCTGTTACGGCGCATCTCACGCCGGGTCACACGCCCGGCGGCACGAGTTGGACTTGGGAATCGTGCGTTGACGACAAGTGCCTACACATGGTGTATGCGGATAGCCTGAATCCTATCGCCAGTGGCAACTACAAATATTCCGATCCGAAACGCGATCCTAATGGCGCAAAGCAACTTAGAGAGAGTTTCGAAGTAGTGAGCCGCTTACCCTGCGATATCTTGCTGACACCGCATCCGGAGCTGGTCGATGTATCTGGCAAACTGGCTAAGCGCGAGCAGGGGGCGGCCCAAAACCCATTCATCGACACCAACGCTTGCCGAGCGTATGCGGAAGCAAGCCGCGATAAGCTTGATAAACGTATCGAGCAAGAGAAGGCGCAGTAGACGGTGAAACTAAGGCTGTAAAGCGAGTGGGTTGTCTAAGGCGCGCTATCCCCGTGCAAGTTGAGCTACAATCGCGTGCCTGCATTTAGGCGAACAACAAACACCCGCTCTCGTGAAAATCATTATTCTCGGTGCCGGCCAAGTCGGTAAAACCGCCGCCACTCATTTGACGCGCGATCAGGCCAACGATGTAACGGTGGTCGATACCAACGACGAGCTATTGCACGATCTGCAAGATCGACTCGATATTCGCGCAGTGGTCGGCAACGGTGCTTACCCCTCGATCTTGGAAGCGGCGGGTGCCAGATCGGTCGATGTCTTCATCGCGTTGACCAACAGCGACGAAGTGAACATGGCGGCGTGTCAAACGGTGTACGCGTTATTTAATCGCGAGGCGACACGCATCGCGCGCATTCGCAGCGGCGACTATGCGCGCTACCCGAAATTGCTGTCAGGCGAGGATCGCGCCTTCGCCGTTGATGTCGCGATTAGTCCGGAACAAATCGTCACCGATCACATCGCTCGATTGATTCGCTACCCCGGTGCATTGCAAGTTCTCGACTTTGCCGACGAACGCGTTCGGCTGGTCGGCGTGCGCGCGTTGAGCGGCGGCTTGTTGGTCGGACAACAGTTGAAGACACTGCGAGAACACATGCCGGGTCGCGATGCGCGCGTGGCGGCGATTTACCGCGACGGCAAGAGCATTAAGCCTGAAGGCGAAACGATCATTGAACACGGCGACGAAGTGTTCTTTATCGCCGCGCGGCGCGATATTCGCGTCGTGATGAACGAGATGCAAAAATTCGAAGGTCCCGCGCGGCGCGTGGTGATTGCGGGAGGCGGCAATATCGGCTTTCGACTAGCGCAGAAGATCGAGCGGGAGCATCAAGTGAGGCTCATTGAACGCGACCCGCGTCGAGCGCGGCGGATCGCGGAGCAATTGGCGAATACGATTGTGCTACAAGGCGATGCGGCGGATGAGGAGTTGTTGCTTGAGGAAAACATCGACACCGCGGATGTGTTTGTCGCCGTGACGAATGCGGAGGAAGCCAACATTTTGTCGGCGTTGCTCGCAAAGCGATTAGGCTGTCGCAAGGTGATGGCGTTGATCAATCGACCCGCGTATGCGGAATTGATGGAGAGCGGCGCGATTGACGTAGCGTTATCGCCGCAAACGGCCACCATCGGTTCTTTGTTGGCTCACGTTCGTCGCGGCGACGTGGTGCGCGTGCACTCGTTGCGGCGTGGTGCAGCGGAAGCCATCGAAGCGGTTGCACATGGAGTCCAAGGCGATGGTCGTGTAACCGGTCGACGAGTCGGTGACTTGCCGCTGCCGGAAGGCGCCACGATTGGCGCAGTGGTTCGCGGCGACGAAGTAATTATCGCGCACCACGACACGGTAATTCAGCGCGACGATCACGTCATTATTTTTCTCACCGATCGCCGCCACATCAACGCCGTGGAACGACTGTTCGACGCGCCAACGAGAAGTCGATGATGAATGTGTCCAACTTCAATGTCGCGTAAGCAAAAGATGAGCGGGATCGTGTCGCCGCACGGCGTGCAGTTCCGCGCTGATAGTCAACATCGACCGCCTTTTTTGTTATGAACCTTTTTGCCGTTCAGCGAATATTGGGGCTGTTGTTGGTGTTGTTTAGCTTCACCATGTTGCCTCCTATTGCCGTGTCGCTGTTTTATGGCGATGGTAATCAAGGACCGTTTATCGACGCGTTTGCGTTTTTGCTATTGGCCGGTGGAATTATTTGGTGGCCGGTGCGCAAGCATGCGCGCGATCTGAGATTGCGCGATGGCTTCTTGGTGGTGGCGTTGTTTTGGGTCGTGCTCGGTATCGCGGGCGCCGCGCCTCTCATGCTGTCGCAACAACTTGGGATGACCGCGACCGATGCGGTGTTCGAAGCGGTGTCCGGATTCACAACAACAGGGGCGACAGTCTTAAGAGGTTTGGACGCGATTCCAAGGTCGTTGTTGTACTACCGGCAGCAAATTCAGTGGTTCGGCGGCATGGGAATGGTCGTGCTAGCGGTCGCGCTGCTACCGATGTTGGGCGTCGGCGGTATGCAGTTGTTGAAAGCGGAGACACCGGGGCCGGTCAAGGACTCGAAGATCACGCCGCGAATTGCGCAGACGGCAAAAGCTTTGTGGATTGTGTACGTCGCCATCACCGCGGCATGCGCAATCGGCTATTGGTTCGCGGGAATGACGCCATTCGACGCCGTTGGTCATGCTTTCAGCACGGTGTCGACCGGCGGATTTTCAACGCACGACAACAGTCTCGCTTACTTCAATAACGAGGGCGTGGAAGTCGTCGCGATCGTATTTATGTATTTGGGCGGCATCAATTTCGCGTTGCATTTTCTTGCTTGGCGCGGTTTGCGATTAATCGATTATTTTCGCGATCCTGAATTTCGCCTGTACACATCGATCTTAGTTGTAGTCTCGACGCTCTGTGTCGCAACACTCATGTTTTCGCATGTCGCCGAGGGTTTCACGGCCGTGCGTTACGGGGTTTTACAGGCGGTGTCGATGATGACCAGCACCGGCTATACCACCGCAAACTTTTCTCAGTGGCCCGGCGCATTGCCGTTGATTTTGATCTTAACTACTTTCATTGGCGGTTGCGCGGGTTCGACCGCGGGCGGCATGAAAGTCATTCGTTGGCTGCTTATGTGGCGACAAGCGACGCGCGAGATCGTACGGCTGGTGCATCCGAGCGCGTTGCTGCCGGTCAAACTTGGCGACAAGCCTGTGCAACTACGAATCATCGACGCCGTCTGGGGATTCTTCGCAATTTATGTCGTGAGCTTTGCGGTTTTAATGGTGGCGCTGATGGCGACCGGCGTCGATCAGGTGACTGCGTTTTCGGCTATCGCAATCTGTATCAACAACGTCGGCCCCGGGTTGGGCCGCGTGACCAGTAACTTCATCGGAATCAGCGACGCCGGCAAATGGATCGCGATTCTCGCCATGCTGCTGGGCCGCTTGGAAATCTATCCCTTGCTCGTGCTGGTCACCCCCACGTTCTGGCGGCGCTGACATTCGTCAATTCACCCGCGACTCGACCTTTTACTCGGTTCGTGCTAATAATTAGTTAGCAACGCTAACTATGTGTCGACCTGGCTAATCGGCTAAAACCGAGACTCGCCCCAGGCGGTCACAACATTGGCGTAGGCGACCAAATCAAATCCAGCAGACGGACCGTTGCTCGGCACTGTTGAGCTCGATGCGACCACCAATTGACAAAGGGGAATCTGATTATGAAACTCATGACCAAACCGGCGCGCTCCGCCGCCCTGGCGCTGGCGATCGCTAGCGTGCTCGGCAGCGCGGCCCATGCGCAACAAACGACTACGCTTGAGGAAATCGTGGTCACGGCCGAACGCCGTCCGCAAAATCTACAGGATATTCCGACCGCGGCGACCGTGTTGACGGCCGACTCGCTAGCCAAGCAAGGCGTCAAGAACATTCTCGACATTCAGCAAGTGGCGCCAAGTGTAGCGATCAATACTTACAATCGCGGTACGTTTATCAACATTCGCGGTGTCGGTATCGCGCAATCGGTGCCGACGTCGGTACCGGGCGTTGCGACTTACATCGACGGGGTTTATATCCCGCACGAAACCTTTATCGCGCAATCGTTCTACGACATGTCATCTGTCGAAGTGCTGCGTGGCCCGCAGGGAACATTGACGGGACAGAACTCGACGGGCGGCGCCATCTATATGCGTACCCCTGAACCGCAGTTCGGTGAATTTTCCGGTTACGTCGATCAAACGGCCGCGAATTATTCGTGGTATCGGACCGTCGGTGCCGTCAACGTGCCGATGGGCGACAAAGCGGCGATGCGCGTCGCTGCCGTTTACGATAAGACGGACAGCTATACGACCAACATTGGCCCAAGTCCAAGTCAGCCGGGCAGTCATGACTTGAAGAGCGTGCGAGCGGCCGTGCGCTTACAGCCGTTGGATGTTTTGAGTTTCGATCTTCGCTACGAACACTTCAATTTGAAGAGCGGTTACAACGCAATCAAGAATCGCAACGACGTTGTTTCGAGCGATCCGTTCACGATTGAGGAAGATGCGCTTTCGTATCTCAATCAAGACGGTTACCGTGCGTCTATCGAGGCAAGGCTCGACATCACCTCGGCCATTCAACTGCGCGCACTAACGTCTCGTCTAAATGCCGACAACGAAGATCTAGCGGACGGCGATCGGACAGCAACTGCATTGCCGGTGCCAGCCGGCTTACCGGCAAGTCCGGCGAATACGAAAAAATTTCCCGGACGGGTAGGTTTGACGCAGCAATCTTTCGACACCAAGGTCACCGAGGTCAATTTGCTTTCGACCGACAAACGCATGGTGCAGTGGGTGGTCGGTGGTTTCTATATGACTGAGACGACTCCAGTCAAAGTACTGCGCGACAATTATCATACGACCGATTTCGTTGCCTCCAACTCCGATATCGTCGCGAGTGCCCATAACAAATCTTCGTCCGGATTCGGTCAGCTCGATATTCGTTTCACCGACGCATTCGCGTTCGATCTCGGTGCTCGCTACTCGAAGGACGAACAAGATTACACACGCTATGTCGTACCAGGCCCGCCGCCCCCGGGTGGCTTCCCGTATTTGTCTTCGGCGGAATCGAGTCAGACGACCGGCCGCGTGGGCGTCAAATACTTTGCGGCCGAAGACGTCATGTTCTACTCAACGCTCTCAAAGGGCTACAAAGCCGGTGGCGTGAACTTAACTCCGGGAGGCCCCAACTTTGCGCCCGAGACCAACAAAGTTGCCGAGGTCGGATTCAAGTCGACCGTCGCCGATGGTCATCTGCGTGTCAACGGCGATGTCTTCTATTCGAATTACGATGGCATTCAGTTGTCGGCGCTCACGCCGGTTGGCAGCGGTCCTCTGCTTCCCAATACGTTGAACGGCAAAGCCAAGAGCTACGGCGCCGAATTGGAAATGTTAGGACAATTAGATCAGTTTGGATTCAATCTCGGACTTGCCTATTTGCACGCAGCATTCGATGGAGCGCAAAATTTCACGAACAGCGAAACCGGATTGAATCAAGATGTGCCCGATGGTCAAACGTTACCGTTCTCACCGGAGGTTACATTCAATGGAGGAATCCAGTATCAATTTCATTTAGGTGGCAAGACGCTTACGCCGCGCTTGCAGGCTTCATATTTGGCTGAACAACTCGCCACGCCTTTCCCCACCGTAAACACGATCGTTCCATCTCATCTGGTAACGGACTTGCGCGCGACCTTTGACGCGACCGACAACCTCAAGCTGGAAGGATTTATTAGCAATTTGCTGGATAAGACTTACATCGCGGTACAGGTGCAGGATGCCAGCAGCGCCGCAGGAGGCAAGCTTTACGGCGCACCTCGCCAGTTCGGAGTGCGGGCCACCTACAAGTTCTAGAGGGATCCAACGAACATATCTCGGCGCACATAGAATTGTGCACGGGATGTGGTTCGATATCTGATGACGCCGTGCGGTGTTAACAAACCGCACGGCGTTTTTTGTTACAGCGCTTGATCGTCCGCTTCACCGGTGCGGATGCGCAATACGCGTTCCAGGTTGGTGATGAAGATCTTGCCGTCGCCGACTTTGCCGGTCTTCGCTGCGGCGATGATCGCTTCCACGACTTGATCGACGAGGCCTTCTTTTACCGCCACTTCGATACGCGTCTTGGGAACGAAATCGACCACATACTCCGCACCGCGGTACAGCTCGGTGTGGCCGCGTTGGCGGCCGAAGCCTTTGACTTCTGTGACCGTCATGCCCGACACGCCGATTTCGGAAAGCGCAGCGCGCACGTCGTCGAGTTTGAACGGCTTAATAATCGCACTAATGAGTTTCATGCCAGGTGGCTCCTCTCGAACTGCCGGACTAATTGTAAGTTGCGTTTTTAAGTTCGGTCTTGGCAATCGCGCCATGTGCCGCGAATTCACCGGACCAATTTTCCACTGCTGATTATGCAGCTTTCATGCCGCAGTCTCGTACGCCTCGAAGGCACTGTCTATCGGTCATACGCGGATGATTGTAGCCTGTTGCGCACCGAATTGGCGCGAGATACTCAATTCGTTGCGCGCGGTTGGTGCGAATTCGATGCTAGCATCGCGAACGCCGTTTGCATGGCCCGTTTTCCGCAGTATTAAGCGCGCCAACACGATTGGCTCTATCCACAAATCCTTGGTTCGGTCATCGAATATATTGAGTAGGGCCGCTGTAATGACCTCGCCCGAAGATGACGATGACACTACTTCTTGAATGAGCTGAAGCGGCAACGCGAATGGACCAACCCACTCACAACTTGCATGTGATCGTACTGGCTGCCGGCTCATCCTCGCGCCTCGGTCAACCCAAACAACTTGTCAAACTGGGTGGACGGCCCGTGCTGCATGCGGTAGTGAGCAACGCGGTGGCCGTCGCCGGTCACGCGGTCACCGTTGTGCTGGGCGCGCACGCTCAGGATCTCACGCGACTGCTTGCGCACTCGCCCGCATCGGTCATCGTGAATCGACACTGGGAGGAAGGGATGGCGTCGTCGCTACGTCACGGCATCGCAGCGTTGCCGGCAACCTGTTCTGCGGTGCTGGTTTTATTGGGCGATCAAGTCACCGTGACCGACAACGATCTCAAACGATTGGTGAACGCATGGAATGGTCACGACACCGTGATCGCCGCGAGCGTGTATCAAGGCCACGTCGGCGTGCCGGCGATTTTTCCGCGTTGGTGTTTTTCCGAGCTACGCGAGTTGCGCGGCGATCGCGGCGCCCGGGTGATTCTCGAACGACACGCAACCCGGCTCGCGCATGTGCAAATGCCGAACGCAGCCATCGATTTGGATACCCCGGAAGATTTAGCGGCGTTAACTGAACAATTCAAACGCGGACCGGAAGAACCGCTGCACTGATGCAAATCGATTTGACCTTGTTGCATTCCGTTAGTCGTCGCTTTGAGTTCCTTTGGTAATCACTTTATCAGTCGACAACACTTGATCCGGCGTAAACCCAGGTTCACGCGCATAGCGTTCGTAGATGGGCGCAAAGTCGGTGTCATAGCCGGCGTGGAAGAGCCGATCGAAGCTATCGAGGACAAAGTAAGTTTTTTGAAAATCGTCGATGAGATAGTTGGTGCGCATTACGCGCACGAGATCGAAGCCGATGCGATTGGGCGCGCGACTTTCGACGCTGAAAACCGTTTCGCCTTTCGACGACAGAATTCCCGCGCCGAAGGCACGCAGTCCTAGCGACGTTTGCACCAAGCCGAACTCCACGGTGTACCAGTAAAGACGCGCGAGCATCTTGATCGCGTGATGCGAATTTGCTTTGGGTCCTGCTTCGCCATAAGCCTGCATGAAGCGCGCAAACAGCGGATTCGTCAGCAACGGAACATGACCGAAGAAATCATGGAAGAGATCCGGTTCTTGCAAGTAGTCGAGTTCGCTACGATTACGCATCCAGACCGATACTGGAAATCGCTTGTTTGCAAGATGATTATAGAAGTGCTCTTCTGGAATCAATCCCGGCACGGCAACGATTCGCCAGCCCGTGAGTCGTTCCAGGGTGCGACTTGGTTCATCGAATCGGGGAATAGATTCCGCGCTTGCACCGAGCGTTTGAATTCCATGCAGTACTTCCGGCGCGGCATACTTCTCGATTAGAGGCCGCTGGCGTGCGAATAACTCTCGCCAGATATTTTGATCTTCTGCCGTATAAAGCGAGTAGTCCTGCTCGACGCTGTAGTCAGTCTTCGCGGAAGCATAGTCGCCGCGCAGGCTCACTGCGTTCTTTGTCGGAGCGGAAGGCGCTTGCACCATGCACGCATTCTACGCTTACGATTGGGCAATGCTCGCGTCGCACGACATCGCACGCAAATAATCAGCCAAGCGCTTTCCCGTTTCGTCGGAAAATCGCTCATCGCGCACAGCAGAGTTCGCGATTCGATCGAGTCGAAAGTTGCGAAAGTCGTTGCGCAGTTCGCACCAAGCACCGAGCGTCCAGGCACCGCCCCAAAAGAACAGCCCCAACGATCTCACTTGTCGCTGCGAGTTCTTGCCTTCGACATCGCTATAGTCGAGCTGCACATAGCGATGACCATCGATAGCGGTTCGCAACACATCCATCTGCGCGCTCATTTGCGGATTGATGAAAAAACCCGGCGAAAATAAGCGAGACGACTCAAGCGTCGCGCGTTTTTCATTGGGCAGAGCGGTTGCAATCTTAGCTAACGCGGAACGCGCGCCTTGTGCCAGCGTTGGCCCGCCCCACGACTCGACCATCCGTGCGCCAATCGTTAGCGCTTCGATTTCGTTGTGATTGAACATGAGCGGTGGCAGATCGAAATCGGGATGCAGGCGATAGCCCACGCCCGCTTCGCCGTCGATGGGAATTCCGGACTTGAGAAGATCGGCAATATCGCGATAGACCGTTCGTTCCGAAACTTCCAACCACTTGGCGAGCTGCGCGGCGGTGGTGAGACGTCGGCCACGAAGGTGATGAACGATTTCAAATAGGCGATCGGCACGGCGCATGGAAGCGAAGCTCGCTGCGAGGAGTCATGAAGCGGAATCATACCGCTTCACGAATTCGCCGTTGGCTTCCCGCTTCTTTCTCAACTTGGTGAATTCCCACCAGGCCAATACTTCGCCGGTTTTGGCTTGATGAATCGCTGCCGCATACGTATCCCACACGCAGGGATCATGTCGTGTATTGGTGAGCGCTTGAATTCGTGTATAGAGTCGATCCGCTTTGCACTTGGCCAATTGCTTAATCGACTTGATGCCCAGTAGCTCAAAGTCTTGAACCATGGCTTTGCCGATGTTGCGCAGTTGCGCCAACTCGCTTTTCGTCGCTCTATTCGATTCGGGATATCGATGCTCAAACGTTTTGGATTTGAGCCCCCTATTCCGAAGATCGAAAATCGTCAAGGACGTTTGTTTCGCGGTCTTCTTCATTCAGGGATAAAACTCTTTGCGCATCCGTTCGCAGTAGGCCACGAGATTCTTGTGCTGCTCCGCGTCCGTGCGAATCGGCGCATCGAACAGCGGACACAAGATGCCGACGACAAATGCAAACCCCGTCGCATCAGCCCCGCAAATTTGATCGCCCATGCGATCCCTTTGTCGCCGGTAAAAAGATGCTTGTCGAAATCGATGTGATAAGTCTTTTCCAAATGAAAACGGATGAAGGTCGAATCACCGATCTTTTTGCCACCATCTTCTATGTACGGAAGTTTACTCTTGGGCGCGCCACTCAAGCTGCCGATCTTGGCCGCATAGGAAACGCCGGACATCTTCAATAATACTTCTGCTTTAGTGACCAACGGACGGGGATCCGGCAACCCGAACATTGGACCGAAGGTGTGTAGTGTGATCATCGATCGTTACTTCTTTAGTTGTTTGCTTGAACTCAAATGATAGGTGAGCGCCATCGAAACGCACATCGTCAATTCCTTGACCGGAATTTTATCGGCGATGTCGAACTCGATTTCTCGGTTCGCCGTGGAATCTAAGCGTTTCGGGAAACAACGTGCGAAAGGTATCAATCAAGTTGGTGTTGCAGTTGAAATACATCGCGTATTTAGTGTCGCTGCCCGCTTTGCGATTGATGCGAATCGTGCTGCCGCTTTTCGACTTCGAGGTGAGATAGGCGGGTTCATTCCATTTCAGCGATTCTTCAATATCGCCGACTCCGGGCGTGGTTCGCGCAGTGTCGAGGATAAGCTGACGCGGCGCATACAATCGCTCGCGTAACTGTTCCGGAGTTTGCCAGAACGTTAACGCGCGCGGCTTCGAGATCGGTTGCATAGATCACTACTAGTGGTTGTTTCACTCGATGACGCGGGTCGGCATTGATTCCCGTCCCGACACCGCTGTCTTTAGTATCCACATAGTCCTCGCCCCATGATTGATAGTTCCAACCGAATACGGATTGGTAAAACTTCTTGGCGCATTGCAGCGCTTCAACGTCAGTCACACCGAACTCGATGAAATCGACTCGATAGTGACGAGAATCGTTACTCATACATTCAATACCTGTATCCGAAGAATAGACAGACAACACGAGTGGGAGTTATCAAGCCATGGGCGGCGCTTCGACGAATTTCGGTAGCGCGGGATCCATAGCGTCCCACGCCGGTGCGCGGCCGGCGTAGAGATCGATTTGCGGCTTAAATTGAGAAAGCTCGGAAAGAGAGCCCGCACGCACGGCTATAAGTCCGGGTAGTGCATCGGGTTTGCCAAAAAGTTGCGATCCGCAATTGGGACAAAACCCTCGTTTGACCGCTTTGCCGCTATCGCCAGCCTTTGCAAAATATTTAACATCGCCGTTAATAGTAAGGGCGCTCTCTTGAAAGAATAGAGTCGGCGCGTAACCGCTACCAGATGCTTTCTTGCAATCAATGCAATGGCAGTTGCCCGCCATCACAGGTTCAGCGACGCCACTGTAAGTGACGGACCCGCAAAGGCAGCTACCGGAT
>JAYTQU010000208.1:0-6083 GCA_043746555.1 Pseudomonadota bacterium
TGATCTGTCGAATCTTGGCGCGCTTGCCTTCCTTGATGTCGATCGTCACCTTAACTTTGTTGCCGGGCACTTCTTCAACTTTCGCGTCGACTCGCACCGCATACTTGCCGCGCGAAAAATACTGATCGGTGAGATATTGCTTCACCTCGTCGAGCGTCGATTGGTCGAACGTCTTGCCGGTCGCAAGCCCCACGTTCTTCAGCGATTTTTGCAGATCTTCGGTCTTGATGTCCTTGTTGCCTTTCAGTTCGAAGCTCTCGATCGACGGCCGCTCCAATACCGCGATGACCAGCGTAGTACCGTCGCGCCGCGCTTCGACATCGCGGAAAAATCCGGTCGCATAAATCGCGCGCAGCGCCTCTTGAATTCGGCGCTGGTCCAAGCGATCGCCGATATTCACCGGCAGATAGTTGTACACCGTGCCTTCGGATATTCGTTGCAAGCCTTCGATGCGAATATCGCTAACGGTAAAATTGTCGGCGCTCGGAATTGTTACTGGATTGGCGCTTGGGACGACAACCGTCGCAGGGCTCTGAGTAGCACTTGGAGTAGCGACTTGCGAAAACGCAGCACCGCTCGCGGCCAACGCCAGCGTCGCGTGGACCGCATGGACAAGAGTTCTTCGTATCATTGTTTATTATCGGTTGCTAAAATTTTGCGTCGACTCGGATCAGATTAACTTTGGTCGGATGAACGTAGGTCGGATAAACCTAGTCGGATCAACTTAGACGAGCAATGTCGTTATAAAAGGCCAGCACGGTCAGTAGTATCAGCAACGCGATCCCTACTTGTTGCGCGACCAACTGCGCTCGCTCTGAGACCGGACCGCCCTTCAGCAGTTCCGCCAATTGAAAAACGATTTGCCCGCCGTCGAGCACCGGAATCGGCAAGAGATTCAGCGCGCCGATGCTAATGCTGAGTAGCGCGAGCAAACTGAGGAATGGAATGAAACCGATGCGAGCCGCTTCTCCTGTGATGGTGGCGATGCCGACAGGACCTGACATAGTTTGCAATGACAACTTGCCGGTCACCAGGTAGCCCATAGCGTGAAAAACAAACACTGTTTGATCCCAGGTCTCATTGAGCGCTCGACCGAATGCGCCAACGATGGAATCGCGCGGCAACATCATTTCCGCAGGCACGGGTTCGCGCGATTGCACCGAGCCGATGCCGATGCGACCAACGGTGCGCCCGTTTTCGCGTTTTGTAGCGACCGCAACCGACACGGCAACATTGTCACCGCCGCGTCGCACTTCGATCAGCGCCTCGCGATTGGGCCGCGTTTCGATCAGCTTGCGCAGCTCGCGAAAATCCTGCGTTTGAACGCCGTCAATTCGCATCACTTCATCGCCAACCTTTAAGCCCGCTCGGTCGGCTGGATCGCCTGCAACGACTGTGCCGATTTTTGCAGGAATCGGTGGATACCAAAAATCGAATCCTAAACCGCTGAGTAATGCGTTTGGTTCAGTTAGTTCGTGAGTGCGATCGCCCACGTTCAGACGCACATCGCGCGGGCTGCTGTCCCGATCGACAACGCGCAATGTGACTTCGCCGTCGTCGATTACGCCTTGCAGCGCGGCAATTTCCACCGCTTCGCGTGTCGACGTTGTTTTACCGTCGACTGCCAGCACGAGATCGTTGCTACGCAGGCCTGCTTGTTCGGCAATGGAATGCGGCGCGACTTCGCCGATGATCGGTTTGAGTCCCGGCGCGCTAATCGAAAACAGCAGCCAATAAGCGACGATCGCGAACAAAAAATTTGCGATGGGTCCGGCCGCCATCACGGCAATGCGCTTACTCGGCGGTTGGCTCTTAAACGCACGATGCGCTTCACTCGCCGGAACATTGTCGTCGCGTTCGCCGAGCATGCTGACGTAGCCGCCAACGGGAATCGCCGAGATCGCGAACTCGGTACCGTCCTTCAGATTTCGCCGCCACAACACGCGGCCAAAGCCGATCGAGAAGCGCAGTACTTTGATGCCTACGCGGCGCGCGACCCAAAAATGTCCGAACTCGTGCACTGACACCAGCACGCTAATCGCCACGAGATACACAATCGCATTAAAGAGAAAGGTAATCACTGTGTATCGACCGCCAAATAACAGGTTGTCAACATTCGTTTGCTTAAATGATCCATTCGCTCTAACTCACTATCTAATTCGTTCCCGTAATTCGTCAACCATAGCCGGGCAACGATCATTTGTCAGCGTGCCGCCGCGGTCAACGCTTCGCTCGCGCGCGTTCGCGCCCATTGATTCGCGGCAAGCACATCGTCCAGCATCACTACCGGACTCGCACTATGAGCCTGCATCGTCCGATCGATCACCGTCGCAATCTCGCAAAACCCGAGATGCCCTTCGAGGAATGCTCGCACCGCCACCTCGTTAGCGGCGTTCAACACGGCAGGCATCGTTCCGCCGGCGGCGATTGCATCGCGCGCCAGCGTCAAACTTGGAAAGCGCGTCGTGTCCGGTTGCTCGAATTCTAGTTGGCCGATGGCAGTCAAATCGAGCGATTCTACACCGGAGGCCAAGCGCTCAGGACACCCTAACGCATGCGCGATCGGCGTTCGCATGTCTGGATTGCCCAACTGCGCAAGCACGGAGCCATCGAGATATTCGACCAATGAATGCACAATGCTCTGCGGGTGCACCACCACATCGATGCGCTCGGGCGGTAGATCGAACAGCAAACTCGCTTCAATCAGCTCCAGGCCCTTGTTCATCAACGTAGCCGAATCCACCGAAATTTTCCGTCCCATCGCCCAGCGCGGATGTGCGCACGCCTGAGCAGGCGTCGCATTGGCCATCGCTGCAGCCGACAGCCGTAAAAATGGCCCGCCCGACGCCGTCAACACGATTTTGCGCACACCTCGTGGGCGCTGTCCTGCGGCCGTACCGGAAGGTAGACACTGGAATATGGCATTGTGTTCACTATCGATGGGAATCAATTCGGCGCCGCCCTGCCGAACGGCCTCCATAAAAAGCGGCCCCGACATGACCAGCGCTTCTTTGTTCGCCAGCAAGACTCGCTTTCCAGCTCGTGCGGCGGCGAGCGTCGACGGCAAGCCCGCCGCGCCGACAATCGCGGCCATCACATACTCGACGTCGTGGTGAGCAGCTATCTCGTTGATCGCTTGAGCACCGCTCAATACTTTTGTTGCGACCGCACCGCTCGACCTCCCCGCCGATAACAATGTTTTAAGCTTCGCCGCAGCGGCAGTGTCCGCAAGCACCGCGTATTCGGGACGATGGACGCGACACTGCTCGGCCAATACATCGATGTTGTTTTGCGCCGCGAGCGCGATTACTTTGAAGCGGTCGCGATGCAGCGCCAATACATTGAGCGTACTCGCGCCGATACTGCCGGTCGAGCCGAGAATCGCGACTCCGATGGGTTTCGACGGCGAGTTCACAACACGCCCATCCAGATCATCCCGAGCGCGAACACCGGTGCCGCGGCGGTGATGCTATCGATGCGATCGAGAATTCCACCATGCCCCGGCAACAAATTGCTGCTGTCTTTGAGCCCAACATGCCGCTTGAACATGCTTTCGGTGAGATCGCCGACAATCGACGCGGCAACTACGGCGGCGCTCAATCCCAAGAACGGGAGCCAGGGTAATGCAAACCACTGCGCGCCGATCAATGCAACGACGGCCGCTGCGGCGAAGCCGCCGAGCACGCCCTCCCAGGTTTTTCCCGGACTCACACGCACCGCTAGTTTCAATCGACCAAACGTTTTGCCCGCAAAATAAGCGCCGACATCGGCAGCGAACACGAGCACGAGAAAAAACAGCAATAGCATCGAACCGCTCACATGCCCGCTCGCGGGTACGCGATGCAAACGACTCAGCGCAAGCCAGGTCGGCGCGAGCACAAGAGCGCCCGCACATGCCGCTAACAATTTATTCGCTCGCAGCGGCGCGAGGGTCAACCATGCAAAGGCGACGCCCCACCAGAGCAAAGCGATTACGAATAAGTTCGACAATCCCGCAGCGCTCGCCCCAACATTCAATGCAACGAACATGACGAGCGCAATGAACGCGACGTATACCAAGCGCGCTGCCGTGTTCTTAACGCAGAACTGCGCCCATTCCCATGCGCCAAGCAACATGACCGCTGCGATCACCGGCACAGTGACCGATGACGGCGCCCACACCACCACCCACAAAAGTAGCGGCCCTAGAATCACTGCAGTAAGCACTCGCTGGCGCAACATCAGCGCTGTCTCGACTGCTGCGAAAGTGGTTGACTCGTCGACGCTTGCGCCGACGTTAATCCGAAGCGTCGCTCGCGATTCGCAAATTGCAAAAGCGCGGCGTCCAACTGTTGCTCGCCGAATTCCGGCCATAATTCGGGCAAAAAACATAACTCGGTGTACGCGAGATTCCACAACAGAAAATTACTAATGCGTTGCTCGCCGCCGGTACGAATAAATAAATCCGGCTCCGGTAAATCGTAAAGCGCGATGCGCTCGCCAAGTTTTGCCTCGTCGATGTCGTCGACGGCAAGTTTGCCCGCGACGCACTCGGCCGCTAACGCGCGCGCCGCCTGAGCGATGTCCCACCGACCTCCGTAAGCAAAAGCGACCACGACAGTTAAGCCGGAATTTGCGGCCGTGCGCTGTTCGGCGCTTTGCATACGCGCTTGAATCTCATCGGCCAATTGCAAGCGATCTCCAATGAAGCGCAGTCGCACATTGTTTTTGTGCAGCGATGCGATCTCGCGATCGAGCGCTTCCAAAAACAAACTCATCAGCAAGCCGACTTCTTCCTTGGGTCGCTGCCAGTTCTCACTCGAAAAAGCGAAAACCGTCAACGCCTCAATGCCGCGACGCGCGCACGACTCGATAGTGGCGCGTACCGCCTTCACGCCGGCGCGATGGCCCGCCGCGCGCGGTAAACCGCGTTGCTCGGCCCAGCGTCCGTTGCCGTCCATGATGATGGCGATGTGGTGAGGAAGATTCATAAGACTGTGGGCTGTGGGATGTGGGCTGTAGGTCAGAGGTCGAAAAGAGCGTCTTTTCCGCCTACAGCTCACAGCCTACGGCCTACGGCCTTTTTGGCTACACCTGCATCAGTTCTTTTTCTTTTTCGGCCAACACTTGATCGATCTCGGCCACATGTTTATCGGTAAGCTTTTGGATGTCGTCCTGGGCGCGGTGATCGTCGTCTTGCGAAACCAGCTTCTCTTTCAGCATTTCTTTTAGCGTGGTCATGACATCGCGCCGTACGTTACGAACCGCAACGCGCGCGTTCTCGGCTTCGTGCTTCACGACCTTAGTCATTTCGCGACGGCGCTCTTCGGTCATCGCCGGCATCGGAATGCGAATCACCGTGCCAGCGGTATTCGGCATCAATCCCAAATCCGATTTCATGATTGCTTTTTCGACTGCCTGTACCACTCCTTTGTCGAACGGAGTAACCACCAACGTACGCGCGTCTTCCACGGTGATGCGCGCCACCTGTTGTAGCGGCGTATCCGTGCCGTAGTAATCGACCTTGATATGCTCGACCAAACTGGTGTGCGCACGGCCGGTGCGTAATTTCTTTAATTCGTTGCGAAACGCGACGACGCATTTTTGCATGCGATCGGCGGCGTCTTTCTTGGATTCTTCGAGCATGTGAACGCTCCGTTAAAGATTGAATTGCAGATTAAGGTTCATGACGATTCATGGCGTATTAGGGGCGGTTTAGAGTCGTCACGATTCGCAAGTTGACTTAGCCGTTGGTCACCAATGTCCCAACGTCCTCGCCGCGCACAATGCGCAGCAGTTCACCCGGTTTGGTGAGATCGAAGACGCGCAGCGGCAAGTCGTTATCGCGGCACATGACGATGGCCGTGGCGTCCATGACGTTGAGGCGATCGGTCAGTACTTTTTCAAATGTGAGTTTCGAATAGCGCTCGGCTTTCGGATTCTTCATCGGATCGTCGTTGTAGACGCCGTTGACCTTGGTGGCTTTGAGCAACAAATCGGCATTGATCTCAATGGCGCGCAGACTGGCGGCCGTATCGGTGGTGAAGAAGGGATTACCCGTACCCGCCGCAAAAATGGTAACCCGACCTTTCTCTAAGTGGCGC
>JAYTQU010000209.1:0-7782 GCA_043746555.1 Pseudomonadota bacterium
TAATAGTTTACTCGCGGGCCGAATCGGCCGCCGCACTAACTCGCCGTCGCAATTGGGACACGTACCTTGTAACTTTGACTCTGTACAGGTGCGACAAAATGTGCATTCGAACGAACAGATCGTCGCCTCGGCGGAAGCCGGCGGCAGTTCGGCGTTACAGCACTCGCAATTGGGGCGGAGTTGCAGCATGGTTGTACTCGCGACTACACGGATTCTTTTTGTCTAACGATGGCGAACAATAGCAAAATCGCACACAAAGAGATGACCGGCCAATTTCCCACGCGCGCATAGAAGGTCAATCCTGAGCGCGGTTGAACAAGTCCAGTCAACACTTCGGACTTGAACGAAGGCAACTGTCTGACAAGCCGACCTTGTGCGTCGATGATGGCCGAAATACCGTCGTTCGCGGCGCGAATCAGCCCTCGCCCCACTTCCAACGCTCGCATTCGACTGATTTGCAAGTGTTGATAGCGCGCTGTGGAGTGGCCAAACCACGCATCGTTGGTGACGTTAATGAGTAAAGTCGCCTCGTCGAGCGCGGCTAGTTGCGAGGAACCGTATGCATCTTCGTAGCAAATTGTTACGCCTATTTTTTGGCCCGCTACTCTCAGCGGCGGTTGATCCGCATCGCCGCTAGCAAAATCCGAATGCGGCAAACTCTTCAAACGCATCCATTCCCGAACAATGCTCGGCACCGGAAAATATTCGCCGAACGGAACCAGATGACGTTTGTTGTACCACTGAAAATTCTCGCCCAACACCATCACGCTGTTGTATGCCTTGTCTTTTTTGGCATCGTAATGTTGCGAACCGATAATGAGGCTGGACCCGTGTTCGCTCGCATCGCGCCACATAGTGTTCAAGTAGCCGTTTAACAATTCCGCCCAGTCCGGCAATGTCGACTCCGGCCAGACAATCAACTGCGCGCCGAAATGCTTGACGGTGAGATCGCGATAGAGCTTAAGCGTTGCATCGTGTTGTGCTTGCGTCCATTTCATTTCCTGCGGCACCGAGCCTTGCACGATAGCCACCGTGATCGGTTGACCAATGGGCGTCGTCCACTCGCGATACCATAATGGGTACGCGAGCAACCAGGGAACCAGAATCACAACGTAACCGGCGACCTGCCGATGGCGTAGTGACAAAAACGCCAACGCACCTGACGTCAACGCCAGCAAAAAACTCACGCCATACTCGCCCGTCAACGGGGCGAAAGCCGCAAGCGGCGTATCGATCGCGGCATAGCCGATCGATAACCACGGAAAACCGCTGAACAACCAACCGCGCAGCCATTCAAGCATGACCCATGCGGCCGGCAAAGCGATGCAGTAACGCGCGTAACCGTGCGCGGGAAACCATCTCGCTTGAATGAACCCGAGTAGAGCGCTGTAGGCACCCATGATTGCGATCAAGCCCAGCATCAAGAGCACTGTTACCGGCAATGGAGCTTTACCGATGACGTAAATACTGTTGTAAAGCCAGTACGTACCCGCAAGAAAAGTGCCCGCCGAAAAAAGAAATCCAAGTCGGGCCGCACGCTTCGCGGTCGCATCGGACCACGCGAAAAATAGCCACGCCGGACAGGCAATCGCCAATGGCCAGACATTGAATGGCGCGAACGCCAAGGATAACGCCGCGCCGATTGGAAACGCGAGACTTGCGGAGCTTCCCCATTTCCTCAATCTGGCGGAAGCGGAAACACTCGCTATTCCACTCATTTTTGCGACGTCTCCCGGACTAGCGGACGTCATGCCTCCGGCGACTCGATGTCCTGCGGTGGAGCGACTCGCAGCAGATCAAGTTTGCGGCGATCGCCGCGCAGCACTTTGAAATCCAATCCGCCGAAAGCGAATGCTTCACCACGACGCGGCAATCGACCTAAGTTACTCATCACGAGACCGCCGATGGTGTCGAACTCTTCGTCGCTGAACTTGGTGCCGAAGTATTCGTTGAAGTCGCCGATTCGCGTTTGCGCTTTGACGGTGAATTGGCGCTCGGCGTCTTTGCGAATGTCCAAGTCATCGTCGACGTCGTACTCGTCGCCGATATCGCCGACAATTTGTTCCAACACATCTTCGATGGTGACCAGCCCCGCCACGCCGCCGTATTCGTCGACCACAAACGCCATGTGATTGTGATTGGCGCGAAATTCTTTGAGCAGCACGTTGAGGCGTTTGCTCCCGGGAATGAAAACGGCCGGACGCAAACATTCTTTGATATCGAAGTCGTCGTCCGATTCGCTGGTTCGCTCTTCGACAAAGTAACGCAACAGATCCTTTGCAAGCAGCACGCCGACGATCTTGTCGCGGTCGTCGCCGATCACCGGAAAGCGCGAGTGACCGGACTCGATAACGATGGGCAGGATTTCTTCCGGAGTAGCGTCGCGCTCGACGATCACCATTTGCGAGCGCGGCACCATGATGTCGCGCACTTGCAGCTCGGCGGTTTCAAGTACGCCTTCGATCATTTCGAGCGCGTTGTTATCGATGATGCCGCGTTCCTCGGCAGCTTCTAGTGTTTCGCCAAGCTCGGCGAGATCGCGCGGTTCGCCGCTCAGCGAATCGGTGATGCGGCGAATCCATTTGCCCGTAGCGCCCAAATCCTTATCATCGTCAGCCACAGGCTTTCTTCCTTAAGATCAGTTCCGATCTATTCATACAGTGCGCGAGCGCGCCTCATTGCGAGATATACGGCGAACTATAAGGGTCTTGATACCCGAAACGCGACAAAATTTTCACTTCAAGCGCTTCCATGCGTTTTGCATCGCGAGATTTGACATGATCGTACCCGCACAAATGCAAAACGCCGTGCACCAACATATGCGCCCAATGCGCATTTAGGGGTTTGCCTTGTTCGCGCGCCTCGCGTGCGACGACAGGAGCGCAGATAACAATATCTCCCAATTCAAAGTCGGGAGAGCGTGAGGGCGCGAGAGCGTAAGCGCCGGAATACGGAAACGACAAAACGTTGGTCGGTTTGTCTTTGCCACGCCAGCGGCGGTTCAGCTTGCGACTTTCGGCACTACCGACGACACGGACGCAGACGACGCCCGATCCGGCCGGCAACGCGGCGCTAGCCCATGCCCGCAGTTTGCTTGCGTGCGGTACACCGCTTCGTGTGGTTGCGATCTGTATTTCGATCCGCGCAACTCGTAACTTATTCATTCGGCGCATTCGTGCCGCGATCGGTGCCGGCTCTACTTTCGTACGCTTGCACGATGCGTCGCACGAGCGGATGACGCACAACATCTTTCGAGGTGAACATCGTAAAAGCCACGCCTTCGACACCCGGCAGAATGTCAATGGCGTTCTTGAGCCCCGACAATTGATGCCGCGGCAAATCGGTTTGCGTGATGTCGCCGGTGACCACCGCTTTAGAGCCAAAGCCCAGGCGTGTCAGGAACATTTTCATTTGTTCGACCGAGGTGTTTTGCGCTTCGTCGAGAATGACAAATGAATCGTTGAGCGAGCGGCCACGCATAAACGCGAGTGGCGCGACTTCGATAACATTTCGTTCGATAGCGCGAGCGACGCGATCAAAGCCCATCATGTCGTACAGTGCGTCGTACATCGGTCGTAAATAGGGATCGACTTTCTGCGCAAGATCGCCGGGTAGAAATCCTAAACGCTCGCCCGCTTCGACAGCGGGACGAACCAACACGATGCGGCGTACACGATCCGTTTGTAGCGCGTCGACTGCACACGCCACCGCCAAATAGGTTTTGCCCGTGCCTGCGGGCCCGATGCCGAACGTGAGATCGTTGTTGCGAATCTGCGCGAGATATTGTTTTTGATTCGGTCCGCGACCACGCACGCCGCCGCGCTGCGTATGCACAACCACGTCTGCCAGCGCTTCGTCGCTCGGTGCTTCGGTCATGCCAACTTCCTGCAGACATAGATGCACTCGATCTGGCGTGAGCGCTTCTTCGCCTGAGAGCTCAAACAAATGACGAATCACCTGCTCCGCTTTGGCAACGACGATACTCTCGCCGCTAATAACGAGTTGACCGCCGCGTCGATAAACGCGCACGCCGAGACGCTGCTCGACTTGATGTAAATTTTCATCCATCGGTCCAACGAGATTCGCCAAACGCACATTGTCGATGGGCTCGAAAGCCAGTTCTCGAGTACTGCTCATGTGGGCGAGTTATCGGTTCACGCCGTGAACGACGCAACGCGCGCGGCGCGATTAAACTCTTGTCCGCCAGCGCCCTCGACTAATCGTCCGCGCAACGAATTCGGCAATGCTTCCGTGATTACTACCTCCACGAAAGTATTGAGTAACGATTCCGATCCGTCGAAATTCACCCAACGCATATTTTCGGTTTGTCCGGCGAGTTGTCGCGGATTTTTCTTCGACGGTTTCAACACTAACACGCGTTGCACCGACCCGATCATTTTTTCGCTGATCGATAACGCATGCGCATTGATGTGCGCTTGCAAGGTATCCAAGCGCTTCAACTTGTCGTCGTAAGTAAGACCGTCGTGTAACGACGCAGCGGGCGTGCCGGGACGACGACTGTAAATGAAACTGAAAGACTGATCGAAGCCGATGCTCGCGATCAAGTTCATCGTGTGTTGAAAGTCTTTGTCGGTCTCACCGGGAAAGCCCACGATGAAATCCGACGAAATGCAGATATCCGGTCGCACTTCACGCAACTTGCGAATCTTCTGTTTGTATTCGAGCGTGGTGTGTCTACGCCCCATCGCAGCGAGCACGCGATCCGAACCGCTTTGCACCGGTAGATGTAAAAAGTTCGCGAGCTTCGGCACGTCGCGATATGTCGCGATCAACGCATCGGTGAATTCGACCGGATGCGACGTGGTAAAGCGAATACGCTCGACGCCCGGCAATTCGGCAACGTGACGAATGAGCGTCGCCAAATCGCACTCGCTGCCGTCGTCCATTTCGCCCACATACGAGTTGACGGTTTGACCGAGCAAGTTGATTTCCTTCACGCCTTGCGCGGCCAACGATCGGACCTCATCCATCACTTGCTCGAAGCGGCGACTCACTTCTTCGCCGCGCGTATACGGCACGACGCAGAAGGTGCAAAACTTGCTACAGCCTTCGATAATTGAAACAAATGCAGTGGCGCCGTCAACTTTCGGCTCGGGCAAATGATCGAATTTTTCAACTTCCGGAAAGCTCACATCGACTACCGACTTGCCCGACTGTCGAAGCTCTTGAATCATCGCCGGCAAGCGATGCAACGTTTGCGGACCGAACACTAGATCGACGAACGGCGCGCGCGCGGTAATGCCCGCGCCTTCTTGGCTCGCAACGCAACCGCCAACACCGATGATCACATTCGGATTCGCTTGTTTGAGCGGACGCCAGCGTCCCAACTGCGAAAAAACCTTCTCTTGCGACTTCTCGCGAATCGAGCAGGTGTTGAGCAACAACACATCGGCCTGCGCGGGATCGTCGGTGAGTTCGAAGCCATTGGCCGCGCCGAGCACGTCCGCCATTTTGGCGGAATCGTATTCGTTCATCTGACAGCCGAAAGTCTTGATGTGCAGGCGAGGCATGGCTGGGGTCGGGCGTGAGGGCGTGAGGGCGTGAGGGCGTGAGATGGAAGCAGAAACTCGAGTCAAACTCAAGTCTTACCTTCACTCGAACTGGCTATCTCGCCCCTACCCATCTCGCGCCTCAGGCGGCCACGCGACGTAATACGTGAGGCGACACGCCGCGATCGACGCGCAATACAAAGTCGTGGATATCGACGGCCGTACACAATTCGAAGTCGCGCTGGGGCGCCCAATCACAAGTCGCATCGAAAAACTTCTCGGCGCTTTTCGCGCGACGTAGGCGTTCGCGAATTGTCGACGTATCGAGGTCTCCGCCATGCAATCGTGCGGCAATGAGTTCGGCGCAAAGATCGTCTTCGTCGCAGCGCTCGCGCGCTTCGTGACCCATGCGAATCAACGAGACAAACGCCGGCTTGCGCGACTTGAGGTAACGCACGATCGCGGCGCAGTTGACCAGCGCCCCCGTAATAACTTCGTCAGCCTGGAGCGCATTGCAGAGACCTTGGGTTCCGGAATGCGTGGTGTGAATGAGCGTGCGACCCGATACGTCGATACGTTCGAGTTCGGTCGGCGAATTGCCGCAATCGAATCCGGGCAGCGGTTTGGCGTGACGTTCGCCCACTAGAATCGCATTCGGATTGTCGGCCTTGAGCTGTCGTGCGACTTCGACGTCGGCGACCGGAATGCTGAGCGTGGCGCCGCGCGCAAACGCATAGGCTTCAAGCGAAAATGCGCGAAAGACATCGATCACTACGGCAATACCGCGCGCGCCTTGCGCGCCGACGACGTAATCCGATACTTCTATATGCATACGTAACAACACTCACGACAAGCGTAGCCAATGGGCGGCTACCATGCACTATGCGTCATATTCTGCATCGTTCCGTTATTGCCCTGTGCGCAGCCGCTGCGTGCGTCTCGACGCTTGCCGCAGAGCCGAATGACATCGCCACGTCTCTTGAAACAATACTCGCGTCCGGCCGGCTTGCGCTTTTGCGCGATCGCAATTTTGTTCGCGATCGTGAGCCGCTGCAGCAACTTTATGCTCGACGCAACGACGCCCTAGTTTGGTTTCAAGGCGACGACCTGACTCGTCAAGGCGTGCTACTACTGCAAACTCTGCGCGCCGCGGATGACTATGGCTTACGACTCGACGATTACGACGGAACCACGCTCGTCTATCAAGCAATCGATCTTATTTCGAATCGCAGCGCATCGCCAACTGTGCGCGCGGAACTCGATTTAGGCCTGTCCGTTGCGGCAGCACGCTTCGTTTGCCATCTGCACTTCGGCCGCATCGATCCGCGCAGCGCGGGTTTCAATTTGACTGCGCCGCGTGCGCCGTTTGATGTCGCCACGATGATCGAGCGGTTGGCGACGAGCGAGGACTTTGCACAATCTATCGCCGGCGTCGAACCTCATTTCTTGCACTATCAGTTGCTCAAACGTGCGATGCATCGCTACCGAAAGCTTGCGGTGGACCGCGAACTCACCGATTTGCCCGATTTCAAGCCGCGGTCCATCAAGCCCGGCGAATCCTATGAGGGCATTCCTGCGCTACGGCGATTGTTGATCGCCTTGGGCGATCTGCCCGCCGATGCAATCACCAGCGACACGCTGCTCGACGACGGGCTTGCATCGGGAATTAAGCACTTTCAACAACGTCACGGGCTCGGTGTGGATGGTGCCTTGGGGCACAAAACGTTTTCTGCGTTGACAACTCGGCTGTCGATGCGCGCGGAGCAATTGGCGTTGACGCTGGAGCGCTGGCGCTGGCTGCCTGAATTCAACGCGCCGCCCATCATCGTCAACATCCCGCAGTTTCGCCTATTTGCGTTTCGCTCTACCGAGGATCGGGCTGCGGATATTCTGCAAATGGATGTGATAGTCGGCAAAACCTATCCCGCTACTCGCACGCCGGTATTCACGGCCGATATTAAATACGTGGTATTTCGCCCATATTGGGACGTGCCGGCGAGCATCATCGCTAAAGAAATGCTGCCGGCGATTCGAGCCAATCTCGACTATCTCGCTAAAAACAATTTGGAGATTGTGAGTAGCGTCGACAGCAATGCGACGCCGGTTTCGCCTTCGCCTGAAGCGATTGCGCAACTCGCAACCGGCGTCATGCGCCTCCGGCAGCGGCCCGGTCCCGATAACGCACTGGGTCTGGTGAAACTAATGCTGCCAAACCCCTACAACGTGTATCTACACTCGACGCCGACGCGCCGCTTGTTCAACGAACCTCGCC
>JAYTQU010000210.1:0-5001 GCA_043746555.1 Pseudomonadota bacterium
CGGATTGGTAACGATCCGCTGGACTCTTGGCCAACATTTTATGCAGCAGCGGCTCATAGTCCTTTACTTCTTCCGATAATTCAGGGGTCGGCGCATTGCGATGCAGATAGATAATGGCCATTGGCGTGGACGCCGTGTACGGCCGCTTTTGCATCAGCAGTTCGTAGAAGATGACACCGAGACTATAAAGATCGCTGCGCGCATCGACATCGTCGCCGTGACCTTGCTCGGGACTGATGTAGTACGGTGTACCGAATATGGTGCCGGCGGCGGTGATGTCGGACGAGCGCAGCACGTGTTTGGCCAAGCCAAAGTCAATCAATGCTAACGAGCCATCGTTGCGCAGCATGATGTTGCCGGGTTTGAGATCGCGATGCAGGATACCGACTTCGTGTACGGCGCTCAGCGCTCGTGCAATTTGTACCGTGTATTCGAGCGCCTGCTCGGGCGAAATCGGATTGCGCATTCGCGCTCGCAAGTCGCCGGCCGAAAAATATTCCATCGCAATATAGGCGTGATCGTCGGCGATGCCCATCTCGTGAATGCGCACAACATTGGGATGACGAATACGCAGTAGCAACTCATATTCTTGTAGGAATCGCCGAAAGTCTTGATGCGGATCGACGTGTGGATCGTCATTGTCGCCGAGCACTTTCAGCACGACCAACTCGCCGGCCTTTTCGCTTTCGGCTAAATACACCATCGAGCTGCCGCCGACGGCCAAATCGGCAACGTGCCGTTGCCCGCGAATTGTGACCGGGCCGAAGCGATACACTTTGTCCGTGTCGGCACGCGCGCGCAACAACGTCACGCTATCGCGGCGTTTCGAAACATAGTCACTGACGACGCTCGCGAAACGGCGATTATGAATACGCTCGCGCATAAACCATTCCGCCGCACCGTTGACGACGGCCTGTTGTCCGATCTTGATGTCATGACCGGGCGCGAAGTACATCACCGGGGGAAATCCGCTACGTTGCTTCAAATCGGCGAGCCACTCCATCCCACGCGCGCCGTCGACTTCGTGGTCGAGGAGCACACAGTCGAAACCTGCGGCCGTAAATCCCGGATGGAAGCGACCCGAATGAGTCGGTTCATGGACCTTGGTTTCAACGTCGGACCACACTGTGGTCAAGTGTTGCTCGAGCAGACGCCCGTAGTTGTATTGATCGGTGACGATAAGGATGCGCGGCGCGCTCGCGGATGCCACAACCTTTTACAACACTACAACGCGCGCACGGCTTGCAGTGAACCTTTGCGCGCTACGCGCCGTCGCGCCTTGGCGCCGTCACTTCGTTCGCTCTGCAACCGCTCTAAATAATCCGGCGTGATATCGCCGGTAACATACTCGCCGGAGAAACAGGATGTGTCGAACTCCTGTATTTGCGAATCGTAATGTTGGCAAGCGCGCTTTAAATCGGCCAAATCCTGATACAACAACCAATCGGCGCCGATGATAGTCGCGACTTCTTCCTCGGTTTTGCCGGCCGCAACTAACTCGGAAGTCGCCGGCATATCGATGCCATAAACATTCGGATAACGTACCGGCGGCGCGGCAGACGCGAAATAAACTTTTCGAGCGCCCGCTTCTCGCGCAAGTTCGATGATCTGCGCGGACGTGGTGCCGCGCACAATGGAGTCGTCGATCAACAACACATTCTTACCGCGAAATTCTAAATCGATGGCATTGAGTTTAGTGCGCACCGACTTCGCGCGTTGTTCTTGACCGGGCATAATGAAGGTGCGACCGACATATCGATTCTTGACGAACCCTTCGCGATATTTCACGCCGAGCAGTTGCGCAACTTGTACCGCCGCTGTACGACTCGTGTCGGGAATAGGAATGACGATGTCGATATCGTGATTGGGATGCACGCGCAGCAATTTTTCCGCGAGTAAATCGCCCATACGCAAGCGAGCTTTGTGAACCGAGATATTGTCGATGATCGAATCCGGCCGCGCAAAATACACATATTCGAAAATACACGGCGTGTGTTTGGTAATCGGCACGCATTGCTGCGCAAACAAACGACCACGTTCGTCGATGAACACCGCTTCGCCCGGCGCGACGTCGCGCACTAATCGATACCCGAGCATGTCGAGAGAAACGCTTTCGGACGCCAACATGTATTCGGTGCCATGGGCGTTTTCGCGCCGGCCCAAAACCAGTGGCCGAATGCCGTGCGGATCGCGAAAACCCAATAGACCGTGACCGACAATTACGGCGACCACCGCGAAGCCACCGCGACAGCGACGATATAGCGCCGTGGTTGCCGAAAAAATATCGCCCGCCGACGCGCGTGAACGACCGATACGCGATAACTCGCTGGCCAACACATTGAGAAGCACTTCAGAATCGGAAGTCGTATTGAGGTGTCGACGATCCTCGCGAATCAATACTTCTGCGAGTTCGACCGCGTTGGTCAGATTGCCGTTGTGCCCCAAGCCGATACCGAACGGCGAATTGACGAAGAACGGCTGCGCCTCTGAAAGACTATCCGCCCCGGCAGTGGGATAGCGCACATGACCGATGCCGATCGTCCCCTTCAATCGCAGCATGTGACGTTGTTGAAAGACGTCGCGCACCAGACCGATATTCTTTCGCAACAAGACTTCGCCGTCGTTGCAAGTCATCATGCCCGCGGCGTCTTGACCGCGATGTTGCAATCCCGTCAACGCATCGTAGATCTGTTGATTGACCGGGGTATTGCCTGCGATGCCGACGATGCCGCACATACTGTCTTAACCTTTGTCGCTACTCTTATCGGCGGATTCGGCGAATGTGCCAATCCAATTCGAAACGGTTTCCGCATACGGAAGTAGTTTCGATTGTTTCCACCAATGAACTTGGTTGAGCTGTACGACCATTGCCAGCATCACCGCGAGCGCGATCAACGTTACGCCGCGCAAGGTACCAAAAACGCCACCCAGAAAGCGATCGACCGACACGCTTAATCCCGACTGATGAATGAAGTACGACAGCATGCCGCCGACAATCCAACCAAACAGCATCACCGCGCCTAAGATGGCGCCGCGTCCGATCCACGTGCGCTGCGGCTCGCCGCCGATCATCCCGCCAAGATACGGACCGACGAGCGAGGAATAACGCCACGCCAACCATATTCCGCCCAACCAAGCGAGTAGCGCGAGTGCTTCGCGCATGAATCCGCGGATCGTTCCCACTACCAGCGATATCGCTAGAACAATGAGCACCAAAATATCGGCTGCGTTCATGCGGGTAACAGTGCGAAGCGACAGAAGTGCCAGAAGGGCCGGAAAGGAATGAATCGTCCGAACGACAGCGTGCAGTTTAGCATGCCGCCAGCTCTATCCACCGCTACAATGTGTCTTCCACATTCGAGCGAAGAATAGTCGCGTCGCCACTGCCAAGAGCGTCACACAACGCAGGTGTATCCACTGCCGCGGTCCGCGACAAAGTCACGATGGAGCGACCAACGTTGCGGCTGGATGTAGCGCCTTTACTCTGCGCAACAAAACTTCGGCGGTCGCGCGATCGCGAGCCGGACCGACACGCACACGGTACAACGTGTTACCGCTCGATTGAAACGCCACTATGAACGCAGTGAAACCTTCGCGCTTCAAATCGGCAGCAAGTCGATCTGAAGTTGCACGCACGCCGAAGCTACCCACTTGCACCGTCCATCCGCCAGGGGTAGGCGCGACTCGTTCAGCGCGCTCTATCGCGGAGGCCGATGGCCCCGACCTTTTTCCATCATCCTTTTCGACCATCGTCGCTCGCATCGACGCTGAATCGGTCGGTGGGCGCGCTGGCTCTGACTTAGGCGATTTTCCAGCTGCGGTGGTCGGCGATTCCTCGGCGTGCGGCGCTGGCGTTGTCACTACCGATTCCACCTTTATCGTCTTTCCGGATTGTGGCTCCGACGTTACTTGCGGAACGGTGATGGCGGGAGTCGATGCCGCAGGTTTTGACAAATCGATGGTGTAGGTTTTGAGTTTCGCGCCGTCGCCGCTGCTCACGGTTGTATCGCCGGATGTTGAATTGGGTGCTTGATCCTTTTTGGAAGCTGACCCCGATAACATTTCGGGAATCAAAATAACCGCCGTCGCCAAAAGGACCGCCGCGCCTACCAATCGTTCTTTGAGCTGTCTATCCACGGCTACGAAGTATAGCGGGTGCGACAGCTCGTAGGCAGACGCGTCTCTTTCGCATCCTCCGTTGTTACGTTAGGTGGACTGCTGAGCGGACAACCACTCCAGTGCGGGGCCCACCGTGTGAAACGAACCGAACACGACAATGCGATCGGCTGCTCCCGAAATGCGTTGTGCATGACGACACGCTGAGACTACATCGCCCGCGACGAAAGCCACGCTGCCACCGTGGGCAGAAATCTTTGCAGCAAGCTCGCCGGACGCGAGCGCGCGTCCTCCACTGACTCCCGCCGTCACCCAAACATCGATTTGAGCGGCGACTGCCGCGATGACGCCATCTACATCTTTATCGCCAAACATGCCGCAGACGGCGATCGTGCCACCGGCAAACTCGGATGCGCCGAGATTGCGCGACAGAATTTCCGCGGCGGCCGGATTGTGAGCGACATCGAGCACCCATTCGCGCGGCGTTGGCGTGACAGCCGCGACCACCTGAAACCGCCCCGCAAGTTTTACGTTGCGTAGCCCGGCGTCGATCGATTCGCGCGCTATCGGTAAACGTTCGCGCAGACAATCGAGTGCGGCTAGCACCGTCGAGGCATTGTCCAACTGAGTATCGCCGGGTAATCCAGGTAAAGGCAACCCGTGCACTTCGATGCGTCCGCGCCAATTCCAGCGGTCGTCTCTGCGAGTGAAATAAAATTGCGCGCCGAGCCGCTGCAAGTTCGCGCCAATTCGCTGCGCTTCTTCGGTAATTGCCTTGGGCATTGTCCGCGAACCAAAGATGGCCGGACGATCCGCGCGGAAAATCCCCGCCTTCCATCGCGCGATGGAATCCAAATCGTTGCCGAGCCAGTCGCAATGATCCAA
>JAYTQU010000211.1:0-8510 GCA_043746555.1 Pseudomonadota bacterium
GATTAGCTGTAGGTCGAAGGCACGCATGACAGTGCCGGGCCATTGGGTCGGCACGTCGAGCGCAAACACCCACGGTCGCTGTGTCGGTTCAAGTGTGACGCGATAGCTCGTTGCCGCACCTTTCGCGATAACTTCTTGCTGTGGAAGGGCGCGATTGAATTCACGACGCCAGCGTCGTCCGTCGAATTCATGCAGCACCGGACCGCGCCAGTAACGCTCAGCAGGCGACGGTATGGCGCCCGCAAATTTCACACGAAACGCCGGCGCACCGGAGACCGTGAGTTCGGAAATGTCGCCGGGTGTCATTTCGTCGCTGAGTCCCGTCGCGGCGTTGCTACGTGTCGGCAGCGCCCAAAACTGTCCCGGCAAGCGCGGAAAAAATAGAAAAAACAGCACGGCCACGGGTAATGCCTGCAACACCATCGTTCCCGTTGTGCGTAATGCGGCACGTGTGCGCATCGGATCGGCAGTTTGATGCAGGCGCAGTAGCGCAGCAGTCAACAACCAAGCAGCAACCAGGATATACGGCAATCGTGTGAGCGATTGGTCGTACAGCAGCGCGGCGAACAACAGCACGTAGCCGATAAAGATCAGCATCGTGCAGTCGCGCGCGCCGCGCGTTTCCAACAGCTTGATGCCCGCCATCGCGGCCAGCAACGCGGAGCCGGCTTCCAAGCCGTTCAATGTTCGAAACGTAATAGCAACAGCGCTCATCACCGCGAACGCGATTGCAATGCGCAACCAGCGTGGCGGCAATCGCCAGCCGCGCATTTCGATCACGATGCGCCACAGTGCGGCGGTGACGATCAACAGCGGAATCCACGGTGGCGCTGGTAGCAGATGAGGTAGCAACGCAATGGCGAGCGCGCTCATCGCCCAATACAAACGCTGCGCTTCGGGCGCGCCCGATAGCGGATAACGAACAACGGCAATGAGTGAACGCAATGACATCGCGCTAGCCACTTATCCGGGTTGCAGTGACATCGAACAAAGCCAATGCGGTCAAGCATTTCTGCCGGTGAGCGCGACCAATGTTCTCGCGAATATCGACGCCGGGAATTCGAAGTCCATACGCACGCTCGGCGGAATGCGCATCTTCGATCCAGCGCGTCAGTTGCGATAAGCGCGCTTCGACTTCGAGGCCCGGCAAACTTTCCCAGTCGAGTAAATGCGACGTTACCGAGGTTCCGGCGTATTGCTTGATTTGTAGTTCTTGTCCGCGTGCGTACGCCTTCCACGCCACCCGTCGCGGCGAATCGCCCACATTAAATTTGCGCAAGCCGGCGAAGTCTTCATCGCCGCGTTGCGAATCTTGTGGGCCGCCGGTGTCGGTTTGCGTCGGTGGCGGCACGAGGCCTCGCTCGGTCGGCTTTGGGTAGACGATGCAACTCATCGGTACATGCACGTGTGTCCACGAACGAAACAAACCAAACGGATAGTTGCTGCTCACCTGTAAGTGGTCGATTGCCAAACGACCGCGACGTTTTGTATGGACTAAAGCATTGACGACAGCGCGATCGCTCGCAGTAATCTTTGCCGGATCGCTGACTGAATCGTCGGACGCGACGACGATGTCGTACCTCGGGATGGCGACTTCGCTTTCCAACGCGACAGCAAAGCGCGCGGTTTGTCCGACGAATACCGGGTCGGTTGCAGCAGAACCGATCCGAACGCCGGCGAGATTTCGTTGGCAGTGATGCATCGCGACGAGTCCGACGGAGGCGAGGATGAACGTGAGTCCGAGCGCCAAATTGTTCGCGTAGTTCATCGATCCCAAGAACATCAGAAACACCATGCCGGCGTAAAAGAGTCCGAGTCGAGTGGGCACTATGTAAACGCGACGCGTCGGAATCGTGAAGGGGTCGAGATCGACGCCATGACGCCGTCGTGCCCATGCACGAGTGCGTTTGCGTAGACGAGCAGCGAGAGACATGACTGGGTGGTAGGCGCTAAACTGTAGGCTGGAGGCTGGAGTCGCGATTTCTCTTCTAGCTACAGTCCAAAGCCTACAGTCGACACCCTAAGGAATCGCCACCGACTTCAACACTTTCGCGCCGATTTCATTGGCGTTCTTGAATGAATTATCGTCGCGAGGTGCGAGACGATGACCGACTACCGACGGTAGTACCGCTTGCACGTCTTCCGGCAGGACGCCGACGTGACCGTGCATCAACGCCCAGGCTTGCGCGGCTCGCAACAAACCAATCGCTGCGCGCGGCGATAGGCCCGCTGTAAATAGCGGCGACTCGCGCGTAAATTTCACGGCCGCTTGTACGTAGTCGAGCAATGCGTCGGAGGCGTGGACGCTCGGGACTTTTGTTTGCAACAACAGCAATTGTTGCGGCGTCAGCGCGGCAGACAGCGTGGACAGTAGATCGCGACGATCGCGGCCCATTAAAAGTTGTCGCTCGATTGCGGCATCGGGGTAACCCAAGTCGATGCGCATCAAGAAACGGTCGAGTTGCGATTCCGGCAGCGGAAATGTGCCGATCTGATACACCGGATTTTGTGTGGCGATCACAAAGAACGGCGACGCGAGCGGATACGTTTGTCCGTCGGCCGTCACTTGATGCTCTTCCATTGCTTCGAGTAAGGCGCTTTGCGCTTTGGGCGAGGCCCGATTGACTTCGTCGGCCAACACCAAATGTGAAAAGATCGGACCTTTGTGAAAGCGGAACGAACTCGAATCGCGATCGAATATCGACACGCCAATGATATCGGCAGGCAATAAATCGCTGGTGAATTGAATGCGCTGATACGAGAGTCCCAACGATTGTGCCAATGCATGCGCCAGCGTGGTCTTGCCAACACCGGGAATGTCCTCGATCAATAAATGTCCACGCGCCAACAAGCAAGCAAGCGACAATTTTATCTGTCGCTCTTTGCCCAAAATGATTTGACTGAGTTGCGCGACGGCGCCGCCGATCAGTTTCGGCGCATCGACAATGGGGGTAGGGGTTGGTGTGGGAGAGCTCATGGGCCGCATTCTTTGCCGCTAATAAAACCAGAAGCGTTCTTTTAGCAGATGTGCGCCTACTTTGTCAGCCGTTCGCTCGAAGGCTACGGCGAAAGATGAATGTGTTGGTTCGTCGCTCGCGCAGAAGATGGCTTTTAGCTTGAGAAGTGTGCTCGAATCTGCGGAAAGAATTCGTTGAAGTCCTGTGCCAGCGCATCGTGATGGGTTTGAAGTTCCGCAGCTGCGCCGCCTAAATCGAAAGGGCGACGCAGCCGCGTGCCGATACGCTTCAATGTGAGACGCACGCCGGCGACATCACGATAGGAAGTCAACCACTCGCCGGTACGCATCCGCTGCATGACGGCGTAGCCGGTCGTGGGAATCTCCAATCGACACAATTCCACATCGGTATGAAATTGCGCGACAAACGTCTCGATGTCGATGTCGCTGTGATCGCGCCATTGTGTAGTGAGAAAGTGATCGTAAAAAATATCCATGATCACGCCGCCATAACGTCGAAAGCGCGGATCGAGACGCGCAATACTTTGCTTGAACGTCGGATGCCTATCCGTAAATGAATCGATGGCACGGTGTCGGACGATGCCCGCTTGAAACGACTCGGGTAATGCACGCAATTCGGTAATTGGCAAAATATCCGCCAGCACATTACCGACGCGAAAGGCTGCGTCGGAGTCGGAGAGAACCAAGTGGGCGAGCCAGTTCATAAACAGCCGGTTGTTCGGAAAGTCGCTTGCACCGCCCCGATCATATCGAATTCGAGTGCATTAAAGTATTGCGGCCATGCGTTCGATCTGTAGAATTGACCCATGCACTCCCTTACTCGCGGCGAGCAAAAGTCTTTGGCGTATCACCAAGTAGTCGCAAAGAAACTGCGGGACGATCCAACCTTGCTCACAGTGGCGCGCGATCGACTACGATGGTATCGGCAACGGAATCCGGCGGGATTGTTCTACTACAAGCAGTGGGATCGTTTGTTAGACGGGCCGATTGAGGTTTTGATGCTGGCAATGACGAGCGCTTCTCAGGAAAGCTGTGCGTTGCGACAAGAGAATCCCTTTGTCGATCTGATGACCCAGCCGGAGCGCGCGGCTGTCTATCGCCGTGTGGCGGAAGAGATCGACGCGGGGAGTCGATCGTGAATCGGTCTGCGCTGGAGCACTTATTGCGTGCGGCGGCGGCAATCACCGGCGAACAATCCTTTTACGTGGTAGGTACAGCAGCGCTTATCGCATCGCTTACGGACGATGCGCTGGTACCCGATGTATTGATTCGTTCGCGCGAAGCCGACTTGATTCCCGCGAGCGACTCGTCACGCTCGATTGACCTGATCGACGGTGCGTTAGGGCAGAGCTCCACGTTTGATGGCACGTTCGGTTACCACGCCGATGGCGTTGAGTTTGCTACGGTCAGTTACGCTCCGCAAGGATGGCAGTCGCGCGCCATTCGATTTTCGACTCCCGCGACCAATGGCGCGATTGGTTTGTGCATGGAGCGTCACGATCTGGCGATTGCAAAACTCTGTGCGGGTCGCGAAAAAGATCTGGAATTCGTTGCGGGTCTTGTTCAGGCGGGCTTGGTGGATCGCCAGGCACTTTCCGCGCGTTTGGCCCTGGTGGTTGCGCCGGCCGAAATCGTTGAGTTGGTTCGACGGCGTATCGTTAGCCTTTAAGCGATAGGTGGGCTCGCCGTTTTGCAACGATTACTTTAACGTCGCGACACGCTTCGCCTGTTCCGCTAACTGGTCGATTTCGGCGTTCATTGCAGTGATGCGCGCGCGTTCCTGTTCAACAACTTCGGCAGGAGCATTCGCGACAAAGTTGCCATTCGACAATTTGGTCTCGCACTTCGCCAAGTCTTGCGCGACCTTGGCGCGACGTTTTTCGATACGCGCAAGTTCAGCATCGACATCGTCGATCAAACTCTTGAGCGGTGCGTAAATAGAATGGCCGTCGACGACTTGCAATGCGGTCGGTGGCAGACTGGCCTCGTCGGTAATACGTTGTAGCGATTCGACGCTTGCGACGCCTCTAATCAGTTCGGCGTTGCGTTCGATAGCCAGCCAATCTGAATCGTTGCTCGTCTTGACGAAGATCGGAATCTTGCGCGATTGCGGCACGTCGAGCTGACCGCGGATTTGACGCGGACCCAAGATCGCGGCTTTAACTAAAGCCAATTCTCTTTCAGCCGCTGCATCGACGGGGAAATCGGCAACGGTTGGATAAGCTTGCAACATGATCGTGTCACCTTGCTTGCCTGCTAACGGCGCCACGGCCTGCCAGACTTCTTCGGTAATAAATGGCATCAATGGATGCAGGAGTCGCAAGTAAGTTTCGAGCACTTGCACCAATGTTTGGCGAGTGCCGCGTTTTTGTTCCGCGCTGGCGGTCTCCGATCTCAGTATCGGTTTAGTAAGTTCTATGTACCAATCGCAGTATTCGTACCACGCAAATCCATACAGCGCTTGCGCAGCGAGGTCGAAGCGATAGTCCGTGAGTTTGCTCTGCACTTCGCCAATCGCCACACCGAGCCGTGAGCGAATCCAACGATCGGCAACGGAAAATTCACAGTGATCGGTGACGCCGCAATCTTGCGTTTGGGTACTGAGAACTGCTCCTGCGTTCCCAGTATTTCCGCCGTCCATGGCGGTCACATTCATCAACACGAACTGACCAACATTGAACAGCTTGTTGCAGAAATTGCGGTAACCTTCGATGCGACCTAACTCAAAGCGGATTTCGCGGCCCATCGTCGCCAGCGCGGCGAACGTGAAGCGCAATGCATCGGTGCCGAAGGCGGGGATGCCGTCTGGAAACTGCTTTCGAGTGTTCTTCTCAATCTTCGGCGCATCTTGCGGCTTCATCAATCCGGCGGTGCGCTTCTTGACCAACGATTCCAAATCGATGCCGTCGATCAAATCGAGCGGATCGATGATGTTACCTTTCGATTTACTTTGCTTTTGACCGTGCTCGTCGAGAATCAAACCGGTGATGTAGACTTCTTTGAAAGGCACATCGCCAGTGAACTTGAGTCCCATCATGATCATCCGCGCGACCCAGAAGAAAATAATATCGAAGCCGGTCACGAGGACGTTGGTGGGATAAAAAGTCTTTAGCGCCGAAGTTTGTTCCGGCCAGCCCAGCGTCGAGAACGGCCAAAGTGCGGATGAGAACCATGTGTCGAGCACGTCTTCGTCTTGTTTGAGTACAACCGGCTTGCCGTGTTTCGCCGTGGCTTGTTGTTGTGCTTGCGCTTCCGATGTTGCAACAAAGAAATTGCCTTGATCGTCATACCACGCGGGGATGCGATGGCCCCACCACAGTTGTCGGCTGATGCACCAGTCTTGAATGTTGTGCATCCATTGAAAATAAAGTTTGGACCAATTCTCCGGCACAAATTTGATGCGACCGTCTTCCACCGCTTTGATAGCGGGCTCGGCCAACGGAGCGATGCGCACATACCATTGATCGGTGAGCCATGGTTCGAGCACCGCGTTACTGCGATCGCCTTTTGGAGTATTCAACGTGTGCGGTTCGATTTTGTCGACGAGTCCAAGCGATTCCAAATCGACAACAATCTTTTTGCGCGCCACGAATCTATCCAGGCCGCGATAGGCATGCGGCACTTCGTCGTTGAGCGCAGCGTTGGAATCGAACACATTGATCAGCGGCAACTTGTGTCGCTTGCCGATTTCGTAATCGTTGAAGTCGTGTCCCGGTGTAATTTTGACGCAACCACTACCGAATTCGCGATCCACGTATTCGTCGGCAATGATCGGAATCAATCGCTCGGTGAGCGGTAGGCGAACTTGTTTGCCGACGAGATGGGTGTAGCGCTCGTCTTCTGGATGTACGGCGACGGCCGTATCGCCGAGCATTGTTTCGGGTCGAGTGGTTGCAACAACTAAATGTCCACTGCCGTCGGCGAGCGGATATTTAAAGTGCCACAGCGAGCCTTTCTCGGGCTCCGACTGAACTTCCAAATCGGACAGCGCCGTGTGCAGCACCGGATCCCAATTCACCAGGCGTTTACCACGGTAAATCAAACCTTCCCGATGCAGCGAAACGAAAACTTGCGTGACCGCTTGCGATAATCCTTCATCCATTGTGAAACGATCGCGCGACCAGTCGACCGAATTGCCGAGACGGCGCATTTGTTGGGAGATGGTTCCGCCCGATTGCGCTTTCCAATTCCACACGCGTTCGACAAATTTCTCGCGCCCCAAATCGCGACGATGTTTGCCTTCGGCGTTGAGCTGCCGTTCGACCACTATTTGCGTTGCGATGCCCGCATGATCGGTGCCCGGCTGCCATAGCGTGTTGTCGCCTTGCATGCGATGCAAGCGTGTCAACGTATCCATCAACGTATGTTGAAACGCATGACCCATGTGCAACGTGCCCGTGACATTGGGCGGCGGAATCATGATGCAATAGGGCGCGCCGTGACCGCTTGGCGCAAAGTAGTCGGCGGATTCCCAGCGTTGATATAGGCGTGATTCGATGTCGCGAGGGGAGTAGGTCTTATCCATTGTCGAAAGTAGCTGAGGGATAGACGAAAATTATAGCCGCCCAGGACGACTTACTTCCAGGACGGCTCACTTGCCCAGACTTTGCACGCGCACCACCGTTTGTCCGGCGTGAACTTCGTTGTGATCGTCGGTGTAGCGAACTTGAATGCCGAAAGGGTAGTACTCGCCCTCCATCCATTCGAGATTTTGTTTACCGCCGTCTTTGGCGATGGTGATGCCGAGCGCGTAACAACCCGATTGCTCGCCGCCGCTGCGTGACCACGCCGCTTCGACGCCGGCGGATATGCTGGTGTCGAACACCTTGCCGCTCGGCGAACACAGGCGAAAATGGTCCGGCAACAAACCGGATATCGGCGCGCCGCTGTTTGCGTCGGACACGGAAACAAACAGTTCAAGATGAAACACGATGTCGGTGAACTTCGATTCTCCCGAGACCGCTTCGACGATAAGACGCGACATGAGTGCACTCCTTAATTCTTGACAAGATCGTAACGTGTTTCGTGTCAGTCAGACGTTGTGCGTAACCGGCTCAACACCGAGGTCGCGATACTGCTTGAATCGCTCGCGCGCTAATCGCTTGTGCTCGGCATCCACCGGTACAAATTCCGCGATTCGCGGCAGGGAATCGCTGTTCGACGGAACATCGATACTTAAGTTGATCAACACATCGCGAAACTCCAGCGGTGGCGTACAGCCAACGAGAATGCGAATACTCGGATGCGTGGGCGAGGTGGGCGTCGCGAGTTCATGCGGCAGGAAACTACGATCGCCGAACGTCCACAACAAATCGTCGATGCGTTTCGCATCGCTAAGATCGGTTGCGCGCACGAACACGCGGTGCCCTTGATCGACCGCCTGTTCGGCGATGCGACAGGCGTGACGCAGATGCGCATCGGGCGCGGCGTCGGCAATCACATAGAAATCTACGTGTGGGAAATCGACCTGCGACATTGAGCTACGCTTTGCGCCCTAACAAGTATTCAACCAACAACGGCACCGGCCGGCCGG
>JAYTQU010000212.1:0-6013 GCA_043746555.1 Pseudomonadota bacterium
CCTGAAAAAGCGCAGCGTACACGGCAGTACGTGAGTATTTTTCAGGCCGGTGCAACGCCGCACCGCGCGCTTCAGCGCAACCTGACAAAGTAGAACTAAGAAACCCGTGAGATACACAACAAAATGGTCTATGTTCGTTACCGCACAGACGAGAATCGCCGACCCAAATCAGCCTGCCGCCAGCAATGACGTCTGGAGTCCAGACAGGGGAAGGCTTTGTCCATAGACATGACCGAATATCGGAATTCGCAGCGTGAGCATTTGCGCATCGCCGATTTAATGTGTCTGGTACCGCGCGACCTCGCCTCCGCATTGGACGTCGGAGCCAGAGATGGCTTTATTTCTAGGCAATTGACCCGTTACTTCACATTCGTCACTGCGCTCGACCTCGATGCGCCATCGATCGACCAAGAGAATATTCGCTGCGTTAGGGGCGATGCCACCAACCTGCGCTTTGGCGATAAAACCTTCGATTTGGTCTTGTGCAGCGAGGTGCTTGAACATATTCCTTCCGACCTACTCACCACCGCATGCGATGAATTGGTCCGCGTCGCAAAAGAATACATATTGATCGGCGTTCCCTATCGTCAAGACACACGACTAGGTCGCACAACTTGTTACGCGTGCGGCCGAACAAATCCGCCCTGGGGGCATGTCAATCGCTTCGATGAGTACCAATTGCAAGACCTGTTCCCTCAATGCGCGGTTGAGAAGATTTCCTTTGTCGGCCAAGCCGAAGCCGGAACGAACTCGCTGGCCTCGCTGCTGATGAATCTGGCCGGCAATCCCTACGGCACCTACTCGCAGGACGAGCCCTGCGTACATTGCGGCGCCAAATTGCAACTCCCGCCGCAAAGGACTCTTTGGCGAAAGATACTCACCAGAGCGGCCGTCTTAAGCAACGAAGTTCAACGGCCATTCGCTCGACGGCACGCAAACTGGATTCACATATTATTTAGGAAAGAGTCGCTACGCGACACGGCAACAGAGATGCTGACTAGCTTTGCGCAAAAAAAAATTGGCGACCTCTTAACGACATTGCGACCATCATCGAACGATTCCAAAGTTCACCCGAAACCGACAAACTCTCGCCGCTCAACGCTTAAATCCTGCAATCCGAGAAGTGACGCACACCCTCATCGAGGTGCGTCGCAGCATCTATGGCTTTTTCGCCGGACTCTTGTCAAAGTGAATGAGTGCCTACGAGCTTCCTTAAGCTACGGACGCATAGGGGATAAATCCAATGATATTGCATTCGACCGGTCCTCCGTCGGAGCGCGGCAACGCGAGTCGATTTCCATGGCTACACGGTCTTAGCATCGGTACGCGATTAGCGTTTGGCTTTGGATTGATCGCCGCGCTTTTTTTGGTCGCCAATTACGTCAGTCAGCGGAATGCCGCATCCGTCACCACGCAAAGCGAAATAAGCAATCGCGTCAATCGCAACCTCGATCGCACAGGACGGTCGCTAGCCGAGCACTTGACCGCATTTCATCGCTCTCTACGCGAGCGTATTGCTTTGGATAATCTCGGTGAAACGCGACACCTCTACGCCGCCGCGGACGCAGCGCTGAGTACGGCTGTCGATGACTATGCGAATCTCGACAGCCAAGTCCACGGCACCTTGCCTGCCGACAAGTTGGCCGGCACCGTGCAGTCGCTGCAAACCAGAGCCACCGCACTTCTCCAATCGACAAAACGACGCGACGAACTCCTCGCTCGCTACTGGAGCGGCCTTGATCGCCTACAGCAGCGACTCGCCGACACGGAACAGAATATGTGGCGCATTGGCGATCGCGCGCTATCGCGTCGTTCGGCAACCACGACCGCCGACGCTCTGTTGGTCGTGCGTAACGCCGTGGCCGCTAATCTTGCATCGCCAAGCGCGCAACGTGCGGCACTCATCGACTTGTACGAAGAGAACTTTTTGATCGCACTGGCCAGGAATTCTAAAGCGCTCGCTGCCGCAAAAGGCGACGCATGGTTAACGACGATACGAGGCGAATTCGACCAGCTGCGGCGACTGCAGCGCGATGCGCGCGCCACGCGCGACAACGTGCAATTGGAATTCGCCGCGATCTCGACGGATATCGACAACCTATTGAAGACGATACGCGCCGACATCGGCGAGCCCGCCACCAAGGCGCTTTTGGATTCCGCCAAATTGGCGGGCGAAATCGCACAGCGCGAGCAACGCAACTTCTCGTTCTTAAGTATCGGGAGTCTAGCGGTGATTCTCATCATATCGCTGCTCACCGCGAAAAGCGTGACTGTCCCGATCTCGCGCCTCATCCAAGCGACTTATCGACTTGGTTTGGGCGACGACGTTGCGCAAGTCGAACGCGGCGGGATGCGCGAACTGGATCAATTAGCGGCCGCCTTCAACGCAATGGTCGAGCGGCTGGCCGAGGCGAACCGCGGTGTTCGCGAACAGCAAACGAAACTTGAAGAACGCGTCACCGAACGCACGCATCAATTGCACCATCTGGCGTATCACGACGCACTCACACATTTGCCGAATCGACGCTATCTATTCAAGCATCTAAACACGACACTCGAACAGGCTCGCAGCGAAGGCCGATCGGTCGTCTTACTGCTCCTCGACCTCGATAACTTCAAAACACTGAACGATAGTTTGGGCCACCTATTCGGCGATCGTGTATTGAAGGCGGTGAGCCAGCGCTTGCTCGAAGTGGTTGAGCACGATGGCTTTGCCGCACGATTGGGTGGCGACGAATTCACCATCGTTCGCGAATTGCGTCCTTCCAGCGAAGGCATCGCAACGCAAACCGAACGGCTACTGGCGAGATTTCAGCAGCCGTTGTCCGTGGGCGATCGCGAAATCATTGTCGGTCTAAGCGTCGGCGCCGGTGTGTACCCGGATCATGCGCAGGATGCGGAGTCGTTGCTGCGCGCGGCCGACGGCGCGCTGTTCAAGGCGAAAGCGCTCGGTCGTAATCAGACCTGTATCTCCAGTCCGGAATTGGTCGAACAAATCACTTTGCAGTTCAAGACCGAGCAAGCACTACGTCGAGCGATTCAATGCAACGAATTGGAAATTCTCTATCAACCTCAGGTTCGCCTGAGCAATCGCGAAGTCACCGCGGTTGAAGCGTTACTGCGCTGGAAGCGCGACGGCGTCTATGTGTTGCCGCTGGACTTTTTGCCGCTGGCGGAACAATCGGGACTCATCGCGGAAATTACCGATTGGGTGCTCACGCGATCCATCGAAGCGTTAGCCGAATGGCATCACGGATCGTGGCCGCAAGCTCGAGTTGCGGTGAACATTTCGTCGCAGCAATTTATCGACCGCACGTTCGTCAGCCGATTGCAGGCGCTGCTTCAATCGTACAAAGTTCCGCCATCGAATTTGGAATTGGAACTCACCGAGACCGTCTTACAAAGTGGGGCCGCAACCGTAACAACACTTCAAGAGCTGCGTGATCTTGGCGTGCGTATCGCACTAGACGACTTTGGCGCCGGCTATTCCTCGCTTGCATCGCTCGAAAAATTGCAGTTGTCGCGTGTCAAGATCGATCACAGTCTGATGGAAAACGTAGATCGGAATCCTCGTTCGGGGTCGATTGCGCGCTCGATGATTGCGCTATGCCGGTCGCTCAATCTGCAGGTGACCGCAGAAGGCGTCGAGCGCATCGAGCAATTGCGGTTTCTCGAACTATGCGAAGAGGTCGATGTCCAGGGGTTCCTGCTAGCGAGTCCGCTCGCGGCCAACCACGTACTCAAAGCAGTTAGCGAGCTCCCGCATCGGATGGCCGATATATCGAACTCAGTCGATGTCGCCAAACGCGACACGCCGAGTTCTATCGCATCCACAATCGCCGTTTCCGAATTAACGGAACTAAGTGCCTGGGATTGCCTGAGGAGCCGCCGACCACGCGCCACCCGAAGATCCTCGTTTACAATAGGTTAACTCGACAGCAAAAATCAATCGTCGAATTTGAATCGTTGCAACGTTAAGAATACTCGACGCGATGGATCTCGTTGCGACCAAGCAATCATCGTTTCGCGCTATGTGCGGCAGCGAACAGACGCAGATTCTTAAGCACGGTATTCCTTCACGCTCGCCAAAGAAGGCGCGTATTTTTTGACTATGCAAGGCTGCGGGCTGCTGCGTCTTCCAAAAAGCATAGCTGCGCCGGCGCTTTCTACGCCAATCAGGAAAATCGTCCATGTTGAAAAAAGAGTTGAGCCGCGTACTTACCGACGTTGCCGATGAGGTGAGCAATGCTGCCGATCAACAGCGTCACACTGCGCTCATTAAGGCCGGAGCGTTGCAGAATGCAATTCTCACGAGCGCCAATTTCTCAATCATTGCCACCGACGAGAACGGCATCATCCAACTTTTTAATGTTGGCGCCGAACGCATGTTGGGATATACCGCCGCCGAAGTCGTCAACAAAGTGCGTCCGACCGATATCCACGATCCGGATGAAGTGATGGCACGCGCGCGCGCGTTGAGCCTGGAGCTCTCGACGAACATTACGCCCGGATTCGAGGCGCTCGCCTTCAAAGCTTCGCGCGGCTTGGAGGACAGTTACGAACTAACTTATATCCGCAAGGATGGCAGCCGCTTTCCGGCTGTCGTGTCGATCACCGCGTTGCGCGACGACTATGGCGACCTCATCGGCTATCTATTGATCGGCACGGATAACTCCGTGCGCAAGCGGGTCGAATTGGCCTTGAAGGCCGCGACGGCCGCCGCGGAGAAAGCCAATGTCGCGAAATCCGATTTTCTGTCCAGCATGAGTCATGAACTACGCACTCCGCTGAATGCAATTCTCGGTTTCGCGCAACTCCTGGAGTCCGGCTCGTCGCCGCACCCGACGCCCGCGCAAAAACGCAACATCGATCAGATTCTCACGGCAGGATGGTACCTACTGGAACTGATCAACGAGATTCTCGATCTCGCGCTAATCGAATCAGGCAAGTTGACGCTCTCGTTGGAAGCCGTCTTGCTTGCCGACGTCATGCTCGAGTGTCGCAACATGATCGAGCCACAGGCACAGAAACGCGGTATTCGCATGACGTTTCCGAATTCCGAAGTTCCCTACCTCGTCCATGCCGATCGAACCCGCGTCAAGCAGGTTTTGATCAACCTACTGTTCAATGCAATCAAGTACAACAAGCCTGGCGGTTCGGTAGTCGTCGAGTACACGCCGAATCCTCCGGATTCGATTCGCGTCGGGATCCGAGACACCGGAGCGGGTCTTGCGCCGGATCAACTTGCACAACTTTTTCAGCCGTTCAACCGACTCGGCAGAGAAAGCGACGCGGAAGAAGGCACCGGAATCGGTCTCGTGGTGGCCAAACGGTTAGTCGATCGGATGGGAGGCAGCATCGCTGCGGAGAGCACCGTCGGAGTGGGCAGCGTGTTTTCGATCGAGCTGCGTTTGACTACCGCATCGCAACTCGCAACTCTAGAATCCGATCATGAGACGCCATTGCGCTCATCCGTGCCGGGCAGAACGTCGCCACGCACTCTTCTCTATGTGGAAGACAACTCAGCCAACCTGGAATTGGTTGAACAACTCATCGCCCGCCGCCCGGATCTGCGACTGCTAAGCGCCGCAGATGGCAATCTCGGTGTCGAACTTGCGCGCGCCTATCTGCCCGAAGTGATTTTGATGGATATCAATCTCCCCGGCCTCAGCGGCATCGAAGCCTTGAGAATCTTGCGCACGGACACGTCAACGGCGCACATCCCGATCATCGCACTCAGCGCCAATGCGGTGCCTCGCGATATCGAGAAAGGCATGGAGGCCGGATTTTTCAACTACATCACCAAACCCATCAAGGTCAGTCAATTCATGGAAGCGCTGGACTTAGCACTGGCGTTTTCGCAAACGCAATCGCGATCCGACCAACTAACGACCATAGAGCACGCATGAAAAATGCCGAGTCCGAAATTTTGAACGCCAAGATTCTGATCGTCGACGATCAGGATAGCAACGTCACGCTGCTCGAGCAATTGCTGCATGAAGCCGGCTATCTC
>JAYTQU010000213.1:0-6244 GCA_043746555.1 Pseudomonadota bacterium
AGTTGTTAGCCAGAAGGAAGAGCCCTCACCCCAACCCTCTCCCGTAACCGGGAGAGGGAGTGAATCACCTCTCCCGGTTACGGGAGAGGTCGCGCGTAGCGCGGGTGAGGGTCTTCGCATTCGCGCCATCACCGACGCTTGCATAGAAGTCGGGCCCGCATTGTTCTTCAGTTTGCTCATCATCACGCTGTCGTTCGTCCCCATTTTTGCGTTGGAGGCGCAAGAAGGTCGACTATTCTCGCCGCTTGCGTTTACCAAAACCTATGCGATGGCGGCGGCCGCGGGCATGTCCGTCACGCTGATTCCGGTGTTGATGGTGATTTTCATTCGCGGCAAGATTCCGCATGAACAAGACAACCCGCTCAATAGACTGCTCATTAACGCTTATCGGCCGCTGTTGCGCATAGTGCTCGATCATCCGCGAACCACCTTAATCATCGCCGGCGCATTGGTGTTGATGACGGCGTGGCCATTGTCGAAACTTGGCGGCGAGTTCATGCCGCCGCTCGACGAAGGCGATCTGTTGTATATGCCGACTGCATTGCCGGGAATGTCGGTCGGGAAGGCGTCGCAGTTGTTACAGCTAACCGACGCGCTGATCAAAACGGTTCCCGAAGTCGCGAGCGTATTCGGCAAGGCGGGGCGCGCAGAAACCGCGACCGATCCGGCGCCGCTTGAAATGTTCGAAACAACGATTCAATTTAAACCGCGCGACCAATGGCGACAGGGTATGACCACGGACAAACTCATCGCCGAGATGGATCGTATTGTGCAGGTGCCTGGTTTGGCGAACGTGTGGGTGCCGCCAATTCGCAATCGCATCGACATGCTGACGACCGGCATCAAGAGCCCAGTCGGCATTAAAGTAGCGGGCGCGGATCTCCAAGAAATCGATCGTCTCACGATGGCGATCGAGCGCGCGGTCAAGAGCGTTGCGGGCGTGTCGTCGGCATTTGCGGAACGACTATCGGGAGGGCGCTATATCGACATCGACGTGGATCGCGCCGGCGCGGCGCGCTATGGGATGAGCGTTGCGGACGTGCATAGCATCGTCGCTTACGCGATTGGTGGTGAAAATATTGGCGAAACGGTGGAAGGGCTACAACGCTTTCCGATCAACGTGCGCTATCCACGGGAGTTGCGCGACTCGATCGACAAGCTAAGCGAATTACCGATTCTCACCGATCGCGGCGCACAGATTCGCCTCGGCGATGTCGCACAACTGAAATTCGTCGATGGACCGACGATGCTTAAAAGCGAGAACGCGCGTCTGTCGGGTTGGGTGTACGTGGATATTCGCGATCGCGACTTGCGTTCCGCGGTGCATGACATGCAGCGAGCGGTGCGCGCGCAAGTGCAGTTGCCGCCGGGTTACGCGCTGTCGTGGTCGGGCCAGTTTGAATATCTTGAGCGCGCCACCGCACGTTTGAAAATTGTGGTGCCTATTACTCTGGCCGTTATTCTTCTACTACTCTATCTCACGTTCCGTCGCTGGGATGAAGCGGGACTCATCATGTCGACATTGCCGTTCGCGCTCGCGGGCGGTGTGTGGTTGCTCTGGATACTTGGCCACAATGTTTCCGTGGCGAGCGTCGTTGGATTTTTGGCGCTGGCTGGAGTCTCAGCCGAATTCGGTGTAGTGATGTTAATCTACCTCAAGCATGCGTGGGAAGCACGTATCGCCGACGGTCGCTCGACATTGCAAAATTTGCACGATGCTATTGTAGAAGGCGCGGTGTTGCGCGTGCGGCCGAAAGCCATGACAGTGGCGGTGATTGTCGCAGGCCTCATTCCGATTATGATCGGCAGCGCCACCGGCTCGGATGTCATGCAACGGATCGCCGCGCCGATGATCGGCGGCATGATCACTGCGCCGCTTTTGTCGATGTTCGTAGTGCCGGCGGCGTATTTTGTTTTGCGCGGTCGCAGTCTCGATAAATAAATGTATGAACACTGAAGCAGATCGCACACCCGCCCCCGCAAAGACGGAGCATAGCTGCTGTCACGCGCATGCTTCGCAAGCCGCTCCCGTCGAATCGCCTTCGGAGAAATGGACCTGCCCGATGCATCCGGAGATCGTCAGCGACAAATCGGCGAGTTGTCCTAAGTGCGGCATGGCGTTGGAGCCAATGATCGAATCGAGTGCGCCGCAACCTGCCGAGTGGACTTGTCCGATGCATCCGGAAGTAGTGAGCGATACGCCGGGTACCTGTCCGAAGTGCGGTATGGCGCTCGAGCCCAAGTTGCCGAGTCTGGATGTCGCCGAAGAAAATCCCGAGCTCAAGGATTTCCGTCAACGCTTTTGGTGGACGCTCCCACTGACGATTGTCGTCACTTGGCTCGCGATGTTCGGTCATGGTCTGCGGTTGATGCCCGTACAAACGCAAAGCTGGGTGGAAATGCTGTTATCCGCGCCCATCGTATTGTGGGCGGGTGCGCCTTTCTTTGTGCGCGGTGTGCAATCCGTCATTCATCGAAGTCCGAACATGTGGACATTGATCGGGCTTGGAACGAGCGCGGCGTTTCTTTACAGCATCGTGGCGACGGTCGCGCCCAATATTTTTCCCGAGACGTTCAAGTCGATGGGCCGCATCGGTGTTTACTTTGAAGCAGCAGCGGTCATTATTTCATTGACGTTGTTCGGGCAGATGTTGGAACTACAAGCGCGTTCGCGAACGTCGCTCGCAATCAAATCACTGCTCGGCTTATCGCCCAAAACAGCGCGCCGAATTAACTCCGACGGCAGCGAAGAAGAAATTCCGCTCACTCACGTACACGTCGGCGATTTGTTGCGCGTTCGGCCGGGAGAGAAAGTGCCGGTCGACGGTGTGGTTACCGAAGGTCAAAGTGCGGTCGACGAGTCGATGCTCACGGGTGAGCCTATTCCGATCCATAAACGAGTCGGCGACAAACTGATCGGTGCGACGCTCAACAGTCACGGTGCGCTAGTCATGCGGTCGGAAAAAGTCGGTTCGCAAACTGTCCTTGCACAGATTGTGCAGTTGGTTGCGCAAGCGCAGCGCTCGCGCGCGCCGATGCAGCGCATGGCCGATAGCGTCGCCGCGTATTTTGTAATGGCGGTCGTCAGCGCGGCCATCGCCACTTTTTTGTTGTGGGGATTTTTTGGTCCGCAGCCGAGCTGGGCCGGAAATTTGTCGTGGGCGCTCATCAATGCCGTAGCGGTGCTCATCATCGCGTGTCCCTGCGCGCTGGGGTTGGCGACACCCATGTCGATCATGGTCGCGACAGGTAAAGGCGCCACTCACGGTGTACTATTTCGCGACGCCGCCGCGATCGAAAATTTCCGCAAGGTAGACACGCTGATTGTCGATAAGACCGGCACCTTGACGCAGGGCAAACCGTCGTTTGAGCGCGCGATTGCGGCGGAGGGCTATTCGGATGACGAAGTGCTGCGAATCGCTGCAAGTCTTGATCAAGGGAGCGAGCATCCATTGGCCGATGCGATCGTACATGCGGCGCGAGCGCGCAAGTTGTCGCTCGATAAACTGGAGGCGTTCGAATCGAGCAGTGGCATTGGCGTGCGTGGGCGTGTCGGCGGAAAGCAAGTGGCATTGGGTAATGCTGCGTTGATGACGGCAGATGGAATTCCTGTCGATAGTTTGGATGCGCAAGGCGATGCATTGCGTAGCGAAGGCGCAAGCGTGATCTATCTGGCCGTCGATGGAAAATTAGCTGGGTTGCTCGCCGTGTCCGACGCCATTAAGGACACCACTGCGGAAGCGCTGCAAACATTAACGCGTAGCGGTATGCGTATTGTCATGGCAACGGGCGATGGAATCGTGACCGCCAAAGCCGTCGGCAAAAAACTTGGCATCGATGAAGTGTACGGCGAAGTCAAACCCGCCGACAAACTGGCGTTGGTCGAGCGACTGCAACGCGAAGGTCGTATCGTCGCGATGGCGGGCGACGGCATCAACGACGCGCCGGCGCTCGCGAAAGCAAACGTCGGCATCGCGATGGGCACCGGTACGGATGTCGCGATGAACAGCGCGCCGGTCACATTGGTGAAAGGCGATCTACGCGGGATCGCAACCGCACGCGCACTCTCCATGGCGACCATTCGCAATATGAAGCAGAACCTATTGTTTGCTTTCATTTACAACTCGCTCGGGATTCCATTAGCCGCCGGCGCCTTTTACGCATTGACCGGTTGGTTGCTGAGTCCGATGATCGCCGCGCTGGCGATGAGTTTAAGCTCTGTTTCCGTAATCGCTAACGCTTTACGACTACGCCACGCGCACATCGACTGATGTCACGAACGCAAGCGGCGAACTGAACTAGCGATGGGTATTTGTTCTCGTGAGTTGTCTGATGCTTGCGGGAGTTGCGGTACCCGAGGCGCTGCATTGGTGGGTGGCGCGGAACAAATCAAGATTCCTGGCCAATATCTACCGGTTCGCGCCGAGGTCCACAATTTGGAAATGTTGTCGGCGCACGGGGATGCGAATGAAATTATGGGGCCAATGGCACTCGGTTAAGGTTCGTCATTCCCGCCTGCGCGGGAATGACGGAAAGAGATGGATTTGCTGTATGACGCTCTTATCCGAGTGCCATTGGTCGCAGGGGCTTTTCTGTTGGCAGGTCAGAAATTACAAGTCGCGCAAGTGCGCTCTGAATTGCTGTCGATGCGTAGCGACCAGCCGTACCGTTCGCAAATTCGTCGCGCGATATACAGCCCCATGCCGTGACCGCCACCGCGCGTAAAGCGTGGCTCGAAGATATGAGGCAGATCGCGAGTTGGGATTTCGCCGGCATTAGCCACGATCAAAGTGCGCTCGCGCAACGTGCACTTCACTTCGTTACCTGAGCCATGCTGTAGAGCGTTACGCAATACATTGCCGATAACCATTGCCGCCATGCTGGCATGCGCGGCGAGCGGGAGTATGTCGACAATGCAGTCGAGCACAACACGTTTGCTAGGATATGCAGTGCGCTGATCTTCAATCGAGCGGTTCAGTACGGACACGATATCGCAATGATGATCGTCGGATGTGAGTCCTTCGGGCTCGCGCGCCAGCGTCAGCAACGCCGTAGTGAATTCGCTCATGTCGCGTACCGCTCGATCGATGCGCTCTAACGGCGCCTGAGCACTGGGTTGATGGTGTTGCCTATCGCGTTGTTGTTCGGTCAATAATTCCATTGCGCCTTGAATGACGGCCAGCGGCGTGCGCAGTTCGTGGCTCGCCGTGGCGGTGAACGCTTGTTCTCGTTCGACAAAGCCGTCCATGCGTTCCAAAAAGCCATCGACCGAACGCGCAATCGGTTCCAATTCGTTGCCGGTGAATTCGTTCGCGATTCGAATTTTTCGTTCGCTCGGGTCGATATGTGAAAGTCGATTTGCGAAGCGATGTATCGGATCGACCAACTGTCGCGAAAAACGAAAGGCGGCCCACGTTGTCAATGCGAGTGCGCTCAACACTCCGGCGATCAGCACCAGTAACGCGATGCGTTGCGCCGCTTCAAGATCGGTTACATCGTACGTGATATAGAAACGACCGAACTCGCTATCGCGCACCAACACTCGCCATGAACGGCCGTCGCGACGTACGCTGCGGTAGATGCCGGGTTTTAAACGCGCGATGTCGCGCGGCAGTTCCGATAGATCGCTGGATCGATAAATGTGCAACGATGCCGAATGCAAGGGTTCGGAAGTTGGGTTGGCGCGCAGTCGCTGTTCGTAGTGCGCGAGTTCTTCGGCCAGCAATGCGTAGTTTGCGTCTTCTTCCATGCGCTGCAAGGTGAAGTGCGCGAGCACGGCGACTAACGTCGCGGTCACTGCCACCAGCGCTAGCATCGCGCCGGCGATGCGCGAGCGCAAGCTTAAGCGACCCTTAAAGCGGCGACTAAAGGGAACTTTCATCGGGCAGCGCGAGGCGATAGCCTGTGCCGTGTACCGTGTGCAACAACTTTGTTGCGAAGTTTCGATCGAGCGCGTTGCGCAAGGCGTGCATGTGCGCGCGCAGCACGTCGGAACTTGGAGCGGGTGCGCCCCACAGCGCATTTTCCAATTCTTCGCGAGTCACCACGCGATGCGTGTTCTGCATCAACAGCATTAAGATACGCCTGGTAGTTGGATTGAGCTTGATCGGCTGTCCAGCACGTGTCGCGTCTAAGGTATCCACATCGAAATGCAAATCGGCGACTGTTAACGAGTGCGCGGGCGATTGCGGCGCGCGGCGAGTCAACGCTTTGAGCCGCGCCGCAAGTTCCAGCAACGAAAAAG
>JAYTQU010000214.1:0-3305 GCA_043746555.1 Pseudomonadota bacterium
CGGAATACGGCGTTCGTTTCGTCAAACAGCCGCTGACCAAAGAAAACTTTCGCAACGTGCTTTCTCCGCTGTTGGCGCGCGGGGATTTTCTGTTGAATCTTTCCGTGGACGTATCGAGTCTGGCGCTGATCGAATTAGCGAACGAACTTGGCGCAGCCTATTTAGATACTTGCATCGAGCCGTGGCCGGGCGGCTACACCGATCCGAATCTTTCTCCGTCGCGTCGAACCAACTACGCGCTACGCGAATCGGCTTTGGCGTTGCGCAAAAAGCTCAACCAAAAAGACAACAAAGCACCGACCGCCGTGATTACGCACGGCGCGAACCCCGGTTTGGTCTCGCACTTCGTGAAGCAAGCGCTGCTCAATGTCGCCAAAGACACGAACATCGACGTGAGCACGCCGACCGCTCGCGAGCAATGGGCCGCACTCGCGCATAAATTGGGCGTGAAAGCGATGCACGTGGCCGAGCGCGATACGCAAGCGAGCAATGTGCCGAAAGAATCCGGTGAATTTGTGAATACCTGGTCGGTCGATGGTTTTGTCGGCGAAGGCATGCAACCTGCCGAACTCGGTTGGGGTACGCACGAAAAACAATTGCCGTCGAATGGCCATCGTCATGAGTTCGGTTGCGATAGCGCCATCTATTTGTTGCAACCCGGCGCCAGTACGCGAGTTCGCACCTGGACGCCGATCGCTGGGCATTTTCATGGTTTTTTGATTACGCATGGCGAATCGATTTCGTTATCCGATTTCCTCACTGTTCGTCAGGACGGCAAAGCAATTTATCGTCCGACCGTTCACTACTCGTATCATCCTTGCGATAGCGCCGTGGTGTCGGTGCACGAATTCGCCGGTCGCAATTGGCGCGTGCAGCCCAAGCAACGCATCTTGATGAATGAGATCACTACAGGCATAGACGAACTCGGCATGCTGCTCGCGGGGCATAAGAAGAACGCCTATTGGTACGGCTCGCAGCTCTCGATTCAAGAGGCGCGCAAACTCGCGCCGCATAACAACGCCACCAGTTTGCAAGTGACCGTTGCCGTGCTCTCCGGCATGGTATGGGCGATGGAGAACCCCAACCGTGGCATCGTCGAGCCCGACGAAATTGATTTCCGTCGCAACCTTGAGATCTGCATGCCGTATCTCGGCCCCGTGGTCGGGCAATACACCGATTGGACTCCACTCTTCGATCGCGAACGATTGTTCGCAGAAGACTTGGATAAATCCGATCCGTGGCAGTTTAAGAATGTGAAGGTGTGATTTCGCAGCCGGCGGCGAGTGGGTGATGAGGCGCGACGGTTCCATTGAGAAGGGTCGCGTCCTCTCGTTGTTTCAGTTGTCAGGTTTCATCGCTGCTGACTGCTCGACGATACTCATAGAGTGCGAATAGAATCGGGATACCTTTGAGGGACACGCATTCAAGAGATACAAGTGCGGTGTAATCCGCAAGAACAATAGTCAATGACGCCGGAAGCTAAAGCTCGGGGAATCATCGATAAAAAGCTAGAACAAGCGGGCTGGGCTGTGCAAGACGTTAAGCAGCTCAATCTCGGCGCTGCGGTTGGTGTTGCTGTACGCGAGTATCCAACCGACACCGGTCCTGCCGATTACGTGTTGTTCGTCAATCGACAACCTATAGGCGTGATCGAAGCCAAGCGCGATGAAGTGGCCGAGAACATCACCAGAGTCGAAGAGCAAACCGAGCGTTATGCGCATTCGACGTTGAAGTGGCGCAAAGACAATACTCCGCTCGTATTTTTGTACGAGAGCACCGGCCAAATCATTCGCTTTACCGATAGCCGCGATCCGTATCCGCGTTCGCGTGAGTTGTTTCATTTCTTCACGCCCGAGCATTTAGCCGAGTGGCATGTCGAGCAAGATACCTTGCGTCGTCGACTGATTGAGAAGATGCCGCCGCTGCCCACGCGCAATTTGCGCGATTGCCAAATCGTTGCGGTCACGGGTTTGGAAAAATCGTTGGCAGAGAATCGTCCCCGTGCGTTGATTCACATGGCCACGGGTGCAGGCAAAACTTTTACCGCCATCACCTCGGTATATCGCCTGCTTAAGTTCGCCGGCGCTAAACGCATTCTGTTTTTGGTGGATACGCGCAACTTAGGCAAGCAAGCGCATCAGGAGTTTATGGCGTACACACCGCCGGACGATGGTCGCAAGTTCACCGAGTTGTACAACGTACAGCGTTTGGCCAGCAGCAACATCGATCCGCATGCGCAGGTGTGTATCAGCACCATTCAACGCATGTACTCCATTCTGTCGGGCGAGCCTATCGATGAATCCGCCGAGGACACGTCGCTTAATGAAGTGCAGCAGACAGAAAAGCAAGCCAAGTTGGTTCGCTACAACGCTGCGGTGCCGATCGAGCAATTCGATTTCATCGTCATCGACGAATGTCATCGCAGCATCTACAACCTATGGAAGCAGGTGCTGGATTACTTCGATGCATTTCTCATTGGTCTCACTGCCACACCCGACAAACGCACGTTTGGATTCTTTAACGAGAACATCGTCGCGCAATACAGTTACGAGGATTCCGTGGCCGACGGCGTTAACGTGGGCTACGACGTGTTCGAGATCGAAACGGAAATCACCAAGAAAGGTGCGGAAGTCAAAGCGAAGGAATGGGTAGATCATCGCGATCGGCAAACGCGCAAGAAGCGCTGGGCGGAAACGGAAGACGATGTGCACTACACCGCCAAGGAGCTGGATCGTTCTGTTGTCAATGTGAGTCAGATTCGTCAAGTCATTTTGGCGATGAAGAAAGCGGTGGAAACGCAGATCTTCCCCAGCCGCAAAGAAACACCCAAGACACTTATTTTTGCCAAGACCGACAGCCACGCGGACGACATCGTGCAACTGGTGCGTGAGATCTACGGCCAGGGCAATGCGTTTTGCAAGAAGGTCACGTACAAGACGGACGAAGACCCGGACAGCATCTTGAGTAGCTTTCGCAACGATTACTACCCACGCATGGCCGTCACTGTGGACATGATTGCGACCGGCACGGACGTGAAACCGCTCGAAGTGTTGTTGTTCATGCGCGATGTGCGCAGTCGCGGCTACTACGAACAAATGAAAGGCCGCGGCGTGCGGAGCCTGGACTTCGATAATTTGCGTAAAGTCTCGAACAGTGCGGATAGCGCCAAGACGCGCTTTGTGTTGATCGATGCGGTGGGCGTGGAAAAATCCTGCAAGACCGAAAGCCGACCGCTGGAAAAGAAACCCAACGTGCCGCTCAAAGATTTAATGCTAGGCGTGGCGATGGGCCATCGCGATGAAGAC
>JAYTQU010000215.1:0-6466 GCA_043746555.1 Pseudomonadota bacterium
CAAGGCGCAACGGCCTGAAAAAGCGCAGCGTACACGGCAGTACGTGAGTATTTTTCAGGCCGGTGCAACGCCGCAACGCGCGCTTCAGCGCAACCTGACAAAGTAGAATTAGGAAGCGAGTCGCATTGGAAAACGCCTATGTCACCGATTGAATTCAAAGCTCCGTGGTCGCGCTCGCTGAAGATCGCGACCGTCGCGACGTCGGTGTTGCTTGGTCTAATCGCGATCTTTGGGGTGTTCGTCTTGACCGACCGCGAAATTGTCGCGAAGGCCGCGATCATCGGACTGCCTATATTGATACTGCTCGGCGCTCTTCCGTTTGTCGTGCTGGGTTATTCGCTCACGCAGGACGAAATCCAAATCAAGCGATTAGGTTGGCGAACATCGTTGCCTCTCGCAACATTGAATGCCGTGGAAGGAAAAGCCGATGCGATGCGGAAATCCATTCGCATCTTCGGTAATGGTGGAATGTTTGCTTACACCGGATTGTTTTGGAATCGGCAATTGAAGTTCTATCGAGCCTTTGCCACCGACCCGTCTCGCGCGGTAATACTGCGGTATCCGAAGCGCACGATGGTGATTACGCCGCACGATCCTCAGCAGTTCATCATGCGTGCGCGAACGCTGATCAAGACGAATGCGTTTCGAGCATGAACAAATTCAAGTCTTAACTACGACTCGATGCCTTGCGACCTCAGATACTCGTCGTAGGCACCCTTGTAGTCGACGATCACACCGCCCGGCTTCACTTCGATAATGCGCGTTGCTAAGCCGTCGACCAATTGACGGTCGTGCGAGACGAAGATGAGCGTGCCGGGATATTTTTCCACGCCGATTTGCAGCGACTCGATAGTCTCCATGTCCATGTGATTGGTTGGTTCGTCGAGGAGCAATACATTCGGTTTGGTGAGCATGAGCTTACCGTAGATCATGCGGCCTTTCTCGCCACCGGACAGAACTTTGACAGACTTGCGAATTTCCTCGCCGGAGAACAGCAATCGACCGAGCGTCGCACGCACGGCTTCGTCGCCCTCGCTCGGCGCGCGCCATTCGCTCATCCACGTGAACAAATCTATTTTCTTCTCGAACAGCGTATTCGTGTCTTGCGGCATGTAGCCAAGCTGCGCGTTTTCGACCCACTTGATCTCACCCTTAGTCGGTTGAAGATCTCCGGCGAGGCAACGTAGCAGCGTCGTCTTGCCAATGCCGTTCGCGCCGATGATGGCAATGCGCTCGCCGGCTTCGATGGTGAGATTAATGTTCTTGAGTACTTCAACATCGGAGCCCGGATAAGTGAAGTGCAACTTCGCAACGTTCACAGCGGAACGGTAGAGCTTCTTGCTTTGATCGAAGCGAATAAAGGGATTCTGCCGCGACGACGGTTTCATTTCCTCGATCTTGATTTTTTCCAATTGGCGTTTGCGCGACGTGGCTTGGCGCGCCTTGGAGGCATTCGCGGAAAATCGCGCGACGAATTCGTGTAACTCGGCGATGCGCTCTTTCGCTTTAGCATTCGACGCGAGCACCATTTCCCGCGCCTGTGCGGACGCAAGCATGAAGTCGTCGTAGTTGCCTGGCCAAATCTTGATTTGCCCAAAATCGAGATCGGCCATGTGCGTGCAAACTTTGTTTAGGAAGTGACGATCGTGACTGATGATGACCATGGTGGCGTCATAGTTATTGAGCACGCCTTCGAGCCAACGAATTGAATTGATATCGAGGTTATTGGTCGGTTCGTCAAGCAGCAGCACATCCGGTTTGGAAAACAACGCCTGCGCCAACAACACGCGCAGCTTCCAACCCGGCGCCACTTCACGCATCGGCCCGTTATGAAGCGCGGGATCGATACCGGCGTCGGTCAAGATGCTCGCGGCGCGCGCTTCGGCGTTGTAACCGCCGTATTCGGCGAATTTCCCTTCTAGATCCGCGGCGCGCATGTAGTCGTTGTCGGTCGCGTTGGGATTGGCGTAGATCGCATCGCGCTCTTTCATCGCCTTCCACATTTCCACGTGACCTTGCATCACCACATCGAGCACGCGTTCGTCTTCGTAAGCAAATTGATTTTGATTGAGCTTGCCGAGGCGAAGGCCGTTAACCAGCATCACTTCGCCGGCGCTTTGCTCCAATTCACCGCCGAGAATTTTCATGAAGGTGGATTTGCCGCTGCCGTTCGCGCCGATCAGGCCATAGCAGTTGCCGCCGTCGAATTTGACGGTGACATTTTCGAACAGCGGTTTCGCGCCAAACTGAATGGCGACGTTTGAAGTAGAGAGCATTTCTTTCCAAGCCAAATCGATAAAGACAATGAACGCGGACAACATCGGTCCGACCCGCTGTGCACACGGCGGGCGACGAACTTGCGGTGAGGATGCAGCGACCGGGGTGGGTCAATACGTTTCGCGACGCGATTCTATTCGCTGACGAAGGTTGAGTCGATTCTTTTTCGGCCAAGACCGCTAACATTGCATAACATGCAGCGACGTATTCCCAAATTTTCTGGAGATCAATGCAATGGCATTCGGCGACAAAGACCTACAACGAAAAAGCAAAGACACGGATGTCGTTGAGCTACAACTGCGTTTGGCGGGATTTCGAGGCACGCTTTGGGACGGTGACTTCGGACCGGGAACGGAGCTGCAAGTGATCGCCTTTCAACGCGACTATATGAAGATGCAAAAGCCTACTGGAGTTGTCGCGGCAAAAACATTCGCCGCGCTGGATCAATTCGCAGCAGAGTTTCCAATCGACTTCACCGCCATTCGTTGCAAGTGCGGTGAGTGCGCCGGCTTCGGTCAAGGCCGCTTCAACGGCAAGTACAAACCGGGCATGCCGAAAACCGAAGCCTATCATCGACGCGAATATCCGGGCGTTCACAAAGGTATATTGCACAGCATGCGCGCCGCCAACTTTTATTGCGCGCAAGCCGGCTTTCCATCCATGCAAATCACCAGCGGCTATCGCTGTTGGGTCGATAACCAACAAAACGGCCGCGAATCGACCAATCACATGGGCAAGGCGCTCGATATCGATTTCACGTTGTTGCCGAACGAAGGTAAGCGCGACGACGTGGCGCGTTGCGATCAAGGTCGCGGCATTCTGGTGGAAAAATCCAATTTCCAAATCGGCTGGGACGCCGGCAATCGCAAATCGCTGGAGCCGTCCAGCATCGCGCCAACATGGATACACATGGACGTGCGCAGTTATGAACTTAAGTATTTGGCCGATGAGTTCTTTGTGACAAGTAGCGATTATCTGGACAAATAACCGTGAGTCGATCGTTACGGCAGATCGGTCTTGCCCATCAAGTAACGATCGACTTCGCGTGCGACGCCACGACCTTCGTTTATCGCCCACACCACTAAACTTTGTCCGCGCCGGCAATCGCCGGCAGCGAATATGCCTTTGACATTCGTGACGTATTGTTCGTGTTCTGCTTTGGCGTTGCCACGCGCATCGGTGTCGAGTTTCAATTCCGTAAGCAATTCCGGCTCGGGGCCTAAAAAACCCATTGCCAGCAACACGAGCTGCGCCGGCTGTGTTTTTTCCGTGCCCGGTTGATCGACCGGCACGAATTGTCCATTGACATTGCGTTCCCACTTGACTTGCACAGTCGCGAGTTCTTTGACGTTGCCTTGCGCGTCGGCAATGAATTTTTTCACCGTACCAAGATAAGCGCGCGGGTCGGCACCGAATTTCGCGGCGGCTTCTTCTTGACCGTAATCCATTCGATACACCTTGGGCCACTCCGGCCAAGGATTGTCTTCAGCACGGTCCATCGGCGGCTTTGCCATGATTTCCAATTGCACAACGCTTTTACAGCCTTGACGAATCGCCGTGCCGACGCAATCGGTACCGGTGTCGCCGCCGCCGATTACGACGACGTTTTTTCCGTGGGCATGAATCGGTGTGCTATCCGGTTTGCCGGACATGACCGCGTTGGTCGAGGCGGTGAGATATTCCATTGCGAAATGCACGCCGTTAAGTGCGCGACCTTCGACAGGTAAGTCGCGCGGCTTGGTCGCGCCGGTGCAAAGCACGACCGCATCGAAATCTTTCAGCAACAATTGCGCTTCGACGTTGTCGCCGACATTGGCGTTGCAAACAAGCTTGACGCCTTCGTCTTCGAGCAATTTTATCCGACGAAGCACGACTTCCTTCTTGTCGAGCTTCATGTTGGGAATGCCGTACATCAACAATCCGCCGGGACGATCGGCACGCTCCAGCACGGTGACTAAATGACCTGCGCGGTTTAGTTGCGCGGCCGCCGCGAGTCCCGAAGGACCGGAGCCGACCACGGCAACTTTTTTACCGGTGCGAGTCTGCGGTTGTTCAGGCGATATCCAGCCTTCTTCGAAACCGCGATCGACAATTTGGTTTTCGATATTTTTAATCGTCACCGGCGGCTCGTTGATTCCGAGCACGCACGAACCTTCGCACGGCGCGGGACAGACACGACCGGTAAATTCGGGAAAATTGTTGGTCTTGTGCAAGCGATCGAGCGCATCGCGCCACAAGCCGCGATACACCAAATCGTTCCACTCGGGAATCAGGTTATTGACCGGGCATCCGGATGCCGAGCCGTTAATCAGTTTGCCGGTGTGACAAAACGGTACGCCGCAATCCATGCAGCGCGCGCCTTGATTGCGCAGGCGCTTATCTTCCATGTGATGATGAAATTCGTTCCAGTCTTTAATGCGTTCTATCGGCGTGCGGTCCACCGGTAATTCGCGAAGGTATTCGATAAATCCTGTTGGCTTGCCCATGATGAAGAAGAAGTCGTTAGTTGTTAGTCGTTAGTGGCTAGCCAGAGGCGGAAAAGAGCCTGCGTTTTGCCGGCTAACTCCTAACAACCGACGACTCGCCACTTCTTGCTCTAGTTGCCGCCGACTCGCGAAAGATCGCGGGCGTTTTCTTCAAACGCCTCCATGACCGCGTCGTCGCCGGTAAGACCTTGATCGTGCGCGCGCGCAATGCACGCGAGCATGCGTTTGTAATCGCGCGGCATCACCTTGACGAATTTCGTGAGTAGACGATCCCAATTCTCCATCACGAACTTGGCGCGTGGACTGCCGGTATATTTAAAGTGTCGTTCGATCTGCGCCAGCAACTCCTGTTGCTCTTTTTGCTCGTCGATCACTTCGAGGTCGACCATTTGTTTGTTGACGTTGGTAGGAAACTCGCCCGTTTCATCGAGCACATACGCGACGCCGCCCGACATGCCCGCGCCGAAATTGCGCCCGGTTGCACCGAGAATCACGACGCGACCGCCGGTCATGTACTCACAGCCGTGATCGCCGACCGCTTCGACCACCGCGTTCACGCCGCTGTTACGAACGCCGAATCGTTCGCCCGCCATGCCGTGAATATAGGCTTCACCGTCCGTTGCGCCGTACAACGCAACGTTGCCGACGATGATGTTTTCGGCACAGACGAAAGTCGATTCCTTCGGCGGCGTGATCACGATCTTGCCGCCCGACAATCCCTTGCCGACATAGTCGTTGGCGTCGCCAATCAACGTGAACGTCATGCCCTTCGGCATGAACGCGCCGAAGCTCTGACCCGCCGAACCTTTGAATGTGATTTGAATGGTGTCTTCCGGCAATCCTTTCGCACCGTACTTCTTGGTGAGTTCGCTGCCGGTAATCGTACCGACCACGCGATTGACGTTGCGGATCGGCAACTCGGCGACCACTTTTTCGCCGCGTTCGATCGCAGGCTTACACAGATCGAGCAATGTCGTGATGTCGAGTGACTTGTCTAGTCCGTGATCCTGCGGTATCTGACAGAAGCGACCGATCTCGGGACCGACATCCGGTTGATAGAGAATGTTGCTGAAGTCGAAACCCTTGGCCTTCCAATGATCGACAGCTTGTTTCGGCTCCAAACGATCGACGCGGCCGACCATTTCTTCGACGGTTCTGAACCCCAGTTGCGCCATCAACTCACGCATATCTTGCGCGATGAAGTTCATGAAGTTCACTACGTGTTCCGGCTTGCCGGCAAACTTCGCGCGCAATTTCGGATCCTGCGTCGCGACACCGACTGGACAAGTATTCAAATTGCACACGCGCATCATGATGCAGCCGGTTGCAACCAACGGGGCTGTTGCGAAACCAAATTCTTCCGCGCCGAGTAACGCGGCGATTACTACATCGCGTCCGGTTTTCAATTGCCCGTCCGTCTCAACGACAATACGATTGCGTAGATTGTTGAGCACCAGTGTTTGATGTGTTTCCGCAAGTCCTAATTCCCACGGCAATCCTGCATGTTTGATCGATGTTTGCGGCGATGCGCCCGTGCCGCCGTCGTGACCGGAGATGAGCACAACATCGGCGTGCGCTTTAGCGACGCCCGCTGCAATCGTACCGACACCGACTTCCGCGACCAACTTCACGCTGATACGTGCGTCGCGATTGCTGTTTTTCAAATCGTGAATCAATTCGGCCAAATCTTCGATCGAATAGAT
>JAYTQU010000216.1:0-6586 GCA_043746555.1 Pseudomonadota bacterium
GCCGGTAGCCAGTTGTTTGGCTCGACTGAATGGTGTGAACGCCGTTTGCTCGCACGCATTCACCGCTACACGCTGCAATCGCTTCGCGCCGAGATCGAACCCGCAAGTGCCGCCGATTGCATGCGCTTCTTGCTCGAATGGCAGGGCGTGACTCGCGCCGACAAAGCCGAAGGTGTGCAAGCGCTCGCAACGCTCGTCGAACAACTGGAAGGATTTGAAGTGGCCGCGGCCGCGTGGGAAACGGATGTTCTGCCGACTCGCATGCACGAATACGATCCCAACTGGCTCGACAGTCTGTGTTTATCGGGTCGTGCGCTGTGGGCGCGACTGCAAGCGCCGAAATCCACAACTGCGGGACCGGTGCGATCTACGCCTATCGGTATCGTCACTCGCAAGCAATGGCCGTTGCTGCAAACGCTGACTTCAACAGAGTCGAATGCGATCGAACTTTCGCATTCCGCATCTGCTATGAAGGAATATCTGAAGATGCATGGCGCATCGTTCTTCGATGCAATCGCGAGCGGTAGCAATCTGCTCAATGCGCAAGCAGAGGACGCGCTTGCCGAATTGGTGGCGGCAGGACTCGTCACCTCAGATAGTTTCAGCGGGCTTCGCGCGCTGCTTATTCCGCAAGATAAAAAGCGACGCATGGCGGCGCGCGGTCGACGCATTGCGTTGTTCGGTTTGGAAGACGCCGGGCGTTGGAGCTTGATAGATCGAGGCGCGAGTGAACTCGAGCCGTCCGACGTTGAACAAGTCGCGTGGCTTCTGCTGCGTCGATATGGCGTGCTATTCCGTCGACTGCTCGAACGCGAACCCGATTGGTTGCCGCCGTGGCATGTGCTACTGCGCGCATTGCGTCGCTTGGAAGCGCAGGGACATATTCGCGGTGGACGCTTCGTTGCGGGATTTCCGGGCGAGCAATACGCTCTACCCGATGCGGTAAGCAGCTTACGCGCAATTCGAAAACGCGCTTCGGATCAACAGTTGATTTCATTAAGCGCCGCCGATCCCTTGAATTTGATCGGCACGTTGTTGCCGGGTCCGCGCGTGCCTGCGCTCACCGGCAATCGAATCTTGTTGCGCGATGGCGTTGCGGTGGCGACACTCATAGGCGGACAAACGCAATTTCTCACGAGCTTCACGCCGGAACACGAATGGGAAGCGCGCAATGTATTGCTTCGTAGTCGCATGGTTTCGTCCACGGCGTTGCGGGCATAGACAATCAGGATCGTCACTTTCTAAAACGGTCACTAACGCGGCGCTCTATTTGAACGTCCAATCCGCAAAAGAATTCGCATTGAAATTGTTGGGTCGACCTGAAGAGCGCGTCGCCGTCGCGTTGTCGTTTATGTATTTTGTTTTACTGCTCGCCGCTTATTACGCCATTCGTCCGGTGCGCGATGCCTTCCTCGTCGGACTCGGCACTGCGGAAATAAAATATCTAGTCGCCGCCGTGTTCTTCGTCATGCTTGCGATTGCGCCGCTGTTTGGTTTTCTCATGGCACATGTGCCGCGACGCAAACTGTTGCCCGCGATCTACGCGTTCTTCGTACTCAACCTCATCGCTTTCGCTATCGCATTCGCAACACCGGGCTTGGGTGCATGGCCCGCGCGTTTGTTCTACGTGTGGGTCACGGTGTTCAACATGTTTGTGGCGTCGGTGTTTTGGAGTTTCATGGCGGATATCTGGCGCGAGGAGCAAGGCCGGCGCCTGTTCGGATTTATCGCGGCGGGCGGCAGTGTCGGCGGATTGCTCGGGCCAACACTTGCGCAATCGTTTGCAAAAGGAATCGGTGCGAGCGGAGTGACGTTATTGGCGGCGCTGATGTTGAGCGGCACAGTCGTTTGTTTGCTTTTGCTGGCGAAAATTGCACCCAATAACGCTGCGCAAAATACTCAATCGGAGAAAGCTTTCTCGGGATCGAGTTGGCAAGGCGTTATTTTGGTAGCGCGTTCACCGTTCCTGTTAGGCATCGCGCTGTTGTTGGTAGTCGGCGTTGTCACCGCGCAATTTTCCTATGCCGAAACCGCACGACTCGCTAAAGAAGCTTTCGATTCTCCGGAAGCGCGCACGATGTTTTTTGCGCGCTTGGATTTTTGGACGAATGTCATTGCGCTCATTCTACAGGCGGGCGTGGTCGGCGCGCTGACAACACGGTTCGGCATCGTTGCGCCGCTCGTTGGACTAGCGATCATCGCGTTTTTTGCGTACGGCGCGTTGGCGCTATCCCCGGTGCTGATGACGTTAGGACTCTCTAATATCGCACGCCGCTCGGCGGAGTTCGGCGTGGGAAAGCCGGCGCGCGACATGCTTTATACAGTGGCGACGCCGCAAGAAAAATATTTAGCGAAAAACGTGATCGATACCGTGGTCTCGCGCGGTGGCGATGTCGTCGGTAGCTGGATTTATAGTGTTTTGACGATGCTGGGCGTTGGACTGGCAGGATTTGGCGCTATCTCGGCGGCCACCATGATTGGCGCGACCTTTATCGCACTCGCTATCGCGCAAGGCTATCGTCGTAGAGGCGGAAAATAGCGGCGTCCGACACAGGCCACATTCCACACCGACGGCCTTTAAGTCCCGTTTGTTGCTGCCGATAACGGGGTTTGAAGAACTCTGTACGTCGATCGAGCTATGGCCGAAAAAACCCGCGTCGCCCTTGAGCATTTGATGCGCGATTACGCCGATATCGGCGCGCGTTCGCGTATCGGATTGCGCATCACGCCCGGCGAAAGCACGGACACCTACACAGTAAGCGCCATCGGTGTGATTCGTCCGAAACGGATTTTGGTGCTCACAGCACCCGTAACCGACGACGGTGCGTTGGTCGCCGTGCATAGCGGCCAGCTACTGACCTGTCGTTGGTTCGGCGCGACGACGGCGTTTCGATTTCGCGCCAAAGTGATTCGCATCTTGTTCGAACCGGTGCCACTGCTACATATTGAATTGCCGTCGACCGTCGAGCGACGCACAGTGCGCGGTGTGCCCCGCGCGTTGGCGAATTTGCGTGCGTCGCTTAAATCGACAACGGAAGTCGAGTCGGTCATTGTCGATATCAGTACGAGCGGCGCTCGTGTTGCCGTGCACGGTCACGCTTCGTTGGAACGCGGCAACGACTTGGTACTGCATGCGCGTCCGCGCATGCTGCATCGCCAGTTCGATCTCACCGCACGATGCCAAATTGTCGCGAGCTTCGGGTACACCGATCAACGTCACCCCGACGTGCAGTTTTTTGGCCTCGAATTCGGCGAGATGACGGACTCGACGTTGTTGGTATTACACGCGTTTGTTCAAGAATGCTTGGCGTTTGAAACCGATACGCTCGCACAAGTGCTGATGCTGAATTCTAGGGAAGTCGACGATATCGAAAGTTAGTCGGTTCGCGGTGACAGCCAGTCACTAACGATTCGACCTGGTGAGCTACACGCGCTACATTTGCAGTCGAGATCTGCGGATGTAGTATGGATCGACTCTCTAACGGGTTGCTAGTAGGATCCTCGGTAGGCGTTTATTTGCGTACTTATTGGCGTAATGGGTGAGTCACATGACTAGATTCAAGATTGTGGTAGCGATTGCTCTGGTCGCTGGCTGGGCCGTGACAGCGCATACGGAAGAAAAAACAATAAAGGAAACCGCGAAAGATGTTGGCCATGAAGTCGGCACCGCCGTGCACAAAATTGGTCAAGAAACCAAGAAGGCCGCTAAAGAAGTGGGCCATGGCGTCAAGAAGGCGGCGCAGACCACCGGTCACGCCATCCGCGACGGCGCAAAGGAATTTAAGAAGGCCGTAAAAGGCGAAGACGAAGAAAAGAAAAAAGATTGACGGAAGATTGAATGTACGGCAATGAGTGATGAGCAAGGATGTCGATCGTCTCGCGGCTCAATCACTCCCGGCTCAATCATTCATTGATATTTTCACTTCCCGTCGACGCTGAACGCCAATAACAAGCGTCCCGATTTTCCCCAAGCGCCGTAACCCGATGCGATGTACACCATTCCGTCGGCAATCGTCGGACCGGTTGCATCGATGGTGCCGCCTTCGACACGCACGCCGTTCACGGTATCGCGAGCGGGCGCTGTATCGACATCCCAAACGATTGCGCCGTCTTTCGCTGCATACGCGCGCAAATGACCGTCGAACGCGCCGGAAAATACGACGCCAGGAATGACGCTCGATGCCGAGGCTTGCGCGCGAACGCAACGTCCACCCGCCCACGAACACGCGACGGTCGGTGTCGGTACTGTCCATTGCAATTTTCCGGTGGCGAGTTCCAATGCATACAGACCCGGCGTGCCGTTTTGGCCCGCGCCCACATCGGAAACCGGAACATAGGCTTTGTCGGCATCGGCCGAAAATCCCCACTCGACGCCGCCGAGCGCACTTCCCTTACCTACTCGTGTTTGCCAGACGGTGGTGCCTTTATTGTCCGGGTCGAGTCCGTACATCATTCCGGATTTTTGTCCCGCCAAAATAATTTGTTTGCCATTAGGCAACGTTCGTAAAACCGGCGAGCTGCCCAAATCGAAATCGGGACCGCCTTCCTCGGGGCAGTTGCCCTTGCCTTCTTTGCCCTTGGAGCAACCGAGAATGAAGCTGTCTTTCGGCGTAACTTGATTCGCCCATACGCGCCTGCCGGTTTTTAGATCGAACGCGACGATCGAGTCGTTGCCGCCTTGTGTGTCGACATCGGTATACGAATTGCCGGTGGCGGCGTAAATTAACCCACGTTTGGTATCGATGGTCGGCGACGACCAAATCGCACCGCCCGCTGGGCCAAACATTTGTACACCCGCGGAATTTACTTTGGTCGGTTTCGGTTCGGTGGGAATTCCAAATCCTTTCCAGATGATTCTTCCGGTGGCCGCATCAAGAGCGACGATCGCGCCACGAAATGTACAACACGAATAGTTGTCACGTGAAGAAGCCACTTCCTCGTGCGACGACAGAGGGAAATAGACGACGCCGTCGCGATAGGTGGGCGCGCCGGTAAGACGCGCAACAACATGCTCGTCAGTTTTTGTGTGCCAAATTTCTGCGCCTGTTTCTGCGTCAACCGCATACGCGATCGCGTTAAAAGAGCCGAAAAAAGCGGCGTAGCGTTTTTTTGCGGAATTTTTCAAAGCGAGCGGCGCAACACTGACGGCAGTGCGAACGCTGCCGTTGGCGGCGAAAGTCCAAATCTCGCAGCCGGTTTTCGCATCGAGCGCGGCGACGCGGCCGGTCGAGTGAGTCACGAACACGCGATTGCCGACGACGGTTGGTTGTCCGGTCGCTCCACCATAAAACGCGTAGGCCCATTTCACTTTGAGACGCGGCACATCGGTGGCGGTTAATCCGGGATGGGGCTGATAGCGGGTGTTCTCGACGTCGACTCCCCAACCGTTCCATGCGCCGGTTCCCGCAAGTTTGGGATCGAACGCATCGGGTTTGCTGCATGGATTGGGCTTCGGTATCGCGCTCGATGCCTCGCCGAACGGGCGCGCACTTAAAAATCCCGCGACGCCGCGAATCTCGTCGGGACTCAAGCCTTCGGCTTGAGTTTTCATCGGGCCGCTCGTCAATGCGGCGACAATCGATTCCGGCGTCATCGCTCGCAGCGCGATTCGCAGCGGCGTGCGATCGGCCGCATTATCGTGGCACGACGCGCACCGTTGTGCATACACCGTCGATCCGTCCATCGATGCCGCCGAAATGTCCGCCGATGCGAACGCCATAGCGAGAACCATGGCGAGCAAACTCCATGTTGCAATCCGTCCGGTCACGCCATATCCGCAGATTTGCATAACACAATAACTCCGACTGTTTAACGAGTGTTTCATTCTAGCGTGTTCTGCCTTGCATTCGTGCAATGCATCGCTGCCAATAGCACGATCATTTGCCCATAAGGTCCTCGGCCATCGGTACAGGTTGCCGATGGGACCGCCACGCACGACAATGCATCGCCATTCGCTTTTTGTCGCCGACGCGCCATGATGACTTCGGACACCGTAGTATCGCCCGACGAATCTCAAGCTCCGCAGGTTTTGCGGCGCGGTTACCGTTGGCTGCGCTTTCCAGAACCGCTGGAACAGCAATATCGAGACGACCATCGCGCCAATTCGCATCGCATGGTGCGAATGAGTGTGATCGTCGCTTTTATTACGTCGGCCGGTTTTGCGCTCATCGACTATTGGCTAGTGCACGCTGCGAATGAGACGCCGAACTTGGTGCGCTTCGGACTGCAATTGCCGATTCTGGTTGTTTGCTTGCTCGCCACTTCCCGTCGTTTCTATTTGCGCTGGTATGAACCGGCAATTGCCGTGGGCTTGCCGTTATTCGGCATCGGGACCGTGCTCATGACAGTCAATTCGGCGCCCGAACAAATGGCATTGGTCGGAGCGCGCCTAATTTTGGTTACGTTCTTTTGCTACTTCATGCTGGGCATGCGGCTGCGAACCGCGCTAGCGTGCAACGCATTTGTATTCGCCTGTTTGATCGTTGCCTGGATGATTGGCGGTGTTCCGACGGCTACCGGCGGATATCTTACGTTCGCATTGTTGTGCGCCAATATCATCGGCGCGAGCGGCGCGTATGCGCTGGAG
>JAYTQU010000217.1:0-5311 GCA_043746555.1 Pseudomonadota bacterium
TTTTCAAAGAACTACTCAACGAAAACGTGCCGGACGCTGTGCGCAATCGCGCCTGGTTCTATTTGGCGAAAGTTTGGTATCAGCGTGGTTATTACGCCGAAGCGGAACAAGCGCTTGGCTCTATTGCCGGAAAATTGGCGGAAGGATTGGAATCCGAGCGGCAGTTGTTGCACGCCGAAGTGTTGATGGGGCAGGGTCGGTTCAACGATGCCATCGCCGTGCTCAACGCGCTGCCGAAGGATGATCCTTACGCGCCGTATGCAGATTTCAATTTAGGCGTCGCATTGGTTCGAGAACAAAGAATGGACGATGCGGTGCGGATGCTCGACATGGTTGGGCGCATGAATGCGCCGACCGAAGAACTCGCGGCATTGCGCGATAAAGCGAATCTTGCTTTGGGATTTGCGTGGCTCAAGGCGGATAAACCGCTCGATGCCGCGCAAGCGTTGAGTCGAGTGCGCCTGCAAGGGCCGCAGTCCAACAAAGCATTGTTGGGGGCCGGTTGGGCCGCTGCGAAAGAACAGCGATTTAACGCGGCGTTGGCGCCGTGGTTGGAATTGCACGGTCGCAACATGCTCGATGCAGCCGTTCAAGAATCGTATCTCGCGGTGCCGTATGCATACGCGCAATTGTCGGCGAACGGCAAAGCGGTTGAGGAGTATTCGCAGGCTATTACTGCATTTAGCGCCGAGACCAACCGCATCGACGAATCGATCGTCGCCATCCGCTCCGGCCGCATGCTCGATGCAATTCTCAACAACGACACGGCGAATGACGTGGGTTGGTACTGGCAGCTAAAGCAATTGCCCGACGCGCCGGAAACTTGCTATCTATTTCACTTGATGGCGACGCACGAGTTTCAGGAAGGCCTCAAGAATTATCGCGATCTCAAACTCATGCAGCGGCGTCTCGCCAGTTCCGCATTGGCGGCGGAAGCGTTCCAAGACATGATCGATACGCGTCACGCAGCCTATGCACAGCGCTTGCCGGTCATCGATGCAATGCTGAGCAAGGTCGATCTCGACGCGCTTGAGGCACGCAAGTTGGAAATCGGCACACGCTTGGCGGCAATCGAACGCAACGAGGACGTAACCGGATTGGCGACTGCTCACGAAGCGGAACAATGGAGCAGAGTGCAACAGCTTGAACAGGCGTTAGCCGGCGCGGACGCCAACGATCCTGCAACCGAGGAGATGCGGGAAAAACTGCGTTTAATTCGCGGCGTGCTTTATTGGAATATGAATGCGAGTTACAAAGCGCGGCTCTGGCATGCGCGTAAGGAACAGCGCGAACTCGCAGTCGCCGTAAAAGAAGCGCGTCGGCGCGGCACGTTGATCGAGCGTGCGCGACAAGACGCTCCCAAACACACTGAAATGTTTGCGGTTCGCGTCGCCGAGTTGCAACCGCGGATCGCGTCGTTGTCTGCGCGACTTGATGCAGTGGCTGCCGAGCAGAATCGCTTTTTGGCGAACATCGCCATTAGAGAACTGACGGCACAAAAGGAACGCCTGGCGTCGTACGGATTGCAAGCGCAGTTTGCGCTCGCCTCGATACTCGACAAAGCTTCCGACGGCGTCGTACCGAAATCGACCGGCGGAGCTAAACCTGGCAGCGCTACGCCAGACGGCGCTAAATCCGGGAGCGCTAATCAATGATGCCCTCACGTCGGTTCTTATTGTGCTGTTCGTTGGCGATTGCGATTTCAAGCAGCAGCTTGGCCGCGCGCAAACCGAAACCGACCGGAACGCTGCAAGACTTGATCGGCAAGGAAGTGGCGGTGCCGACCGAAGAGCCGGTGAAGGCGACGCCTGGACAAGCGGCGGAAGAATATCGTCGCTTCTTGGAACGTAAGGCGGGCGATCCGAAATTGCGCATCGAAGCGATGCGTCGTCTCGGCGACCTTAGTGTCGAGAGCGATGACGCGGCCCGTGGCGATAGTAGTGGCGATCAAGTTACGACCATGACGCCGACCGAATTGCACGAAGCAATCAAGTTGTACGAAGGCTTGTTATCGGCCTATCCAAACTATGCGCGCGCCGATGCGGTGTTGTATCAATTGGCGCGCGCTTACGAAGCGGACAGTCGCCCGGATCAAGCGCTCGCCGTGCTCACGCGTTTGGTGCGCGAGTACCCCGATAGTCATTGGTCGGGGGAAGCGAATTTCCGGCGCGGCGAAATCCTATTCAGTAGCATGCGTTACAACGATGCGGAACAAGCCTACAGCCTGGTAGTTCGTGTCGGTCCATCGACGCCGTTTTACGATCAGGCTTTGTACAAGGATGGATGGTCGCTGTTCAAGTTGGCGCGTGCCGACGAAAGCGTGACTGCGTTTATCAAAGTACTGGATCGAGTGCTGGCGCCAAAAGGCGCCGTGAAAGCGCGCAATGAGTTATCGCGTCCGGAGCGCGAACTCACCGACGATGCGATGCGCGCCATCTCGATCACTTTCCTGGATTTGGACGGCGCCGACAGTTTGGATGCGCTGCTGAAAAAGATCGGCGATCCGGTCTACGCGCATTTGCTGTACAACTCGCTCGGCGATTTGTATTTGGAAAAAGAGCGCTATCAAGACGCCGCCAAAGCATTCGAAGCGTTTGCCAACCGTCGTCCGGACGATCGCTATGCGCCGTCTTTGCAAGCGCGCGCAATTGAAGCGTACGAGAAAGGCGGATTCGGCAGCCTCGTGTTGCAAGGTAAACAGGCCTTTGTCGAACGATATGCATTCGGCTCCGCTTTCTGGGCAAAGCGCACGGTGCAAGACGCGCCCGAAGTGGCCGCACAATTGAAATCGAATTTGAAAGACTTGGCGCAGTACTATCATGCACAGGCGCAGAAAGATAAAAGATCGGAAGACTACGCCGCCGCGACGCGCTGGTATCGGCAAATGCTCGATTCTTTTCCGAAGGACGCCAGCGCGCCGGAAACTCGTTTCTTGTTAGCCGATTTGTTATTCGAATCGGGCCATTTCGGCGAAGCGGCTCAGGAATACGAACGCACTGCGTACGAGTATCCGCCGCATGCGAAGTCTTCGCAGGCGGGTTATGCCGCGTTGCTCGCTTACGCCAAGCAAGAGCCACTACTCGCTGGTGACACGCGCGCCAAGTGGCACAAGCAAGGCATCGAGAGTAGTTTGATGTTCGCGACCAGTTTTCCGAATCATCCCGAAACGGGCGCGGTGTTGACCAAAGCCGCCGAAGAACTGTTCGATTTGAAAGACTTCGACCGCACCATCGAAGTCGCCAATCAGGCGTTGCAACATCAGCCGCCGGTCAACGCGCAACGACAACGCGTGGCGACGACGGTGCTCGCGCATTCGTTATTCGAACGCAAGCGCTTTGCCGAAGCGGAAGCCGCGTACCTGCAAGTGCAGAGTTTATTGCCGGGGAACGACCCGGAGCGTCCGGAAATTGTCGAGCACATTGCAGCGTCGATTTATAAACAAGCGGAAGCGAAGCAGGCGAGTGGCAATGCAGATGGGGCCGTGTCGGATTACCTGCGCGTCGTAACGCTGGCGCCGACCTCAAAAGTGCGCGCGAACGCCGAGTTCGATGCCGCGACGTTATTGATTAATCAATCGCAATGGGAACGCGCGATTCCCGTGCTAGAACAATTCCGGCAAGCGCATCCCGGTCACGAACTCTTGCCGGAAGTCGCGCGCAAATTAGCGGTCGCGTATCAAGAGACGGGACGCAGCGCGTCGGCCGCCGAAGAATTCGAGCGTATCGCCGCCCGCAAGGAGGAACCTCTCGATGTGCGTCGCGCGTCGCTGTGGCAGGCGGCGGTGTTGTTCGAGAAGGTCAATGCCACCACGCGCGCCGCGCAAGCGTACGCAAGCTATGTCGAGCAATTTCCAACGCCGCTAAATGCTGCAATGGATGCGCGACAGAAATTGGCCGACATGGCGCAAAGCGCGCACGATTCGGTCACGCGCCAGAAATGGTTGCAGGAGATCATTCGCGCCGATCAGTTGGCCGGATCGAATCGCACCGATCGCAGTCGCTATTTGGCTGCGCGTGCGACGCTGATTCAAGTCGATGCGCCGGTCGCTGAGTTTAAGTCGGTGAAGTTGGTGCAACCTTTGGCGAAGTCGCTGAAGGCGAAACGCAAAGCGATGGACGACGCTTTGAAAGCGTACGGGCGCGCGCTCGACTATCAAGTGGCGGAAGTCACGACGGCAGCGACCTACGGGATGGCTGAACTGTATCGACAACTGGCGGTGGACGTGATGGCTTCCGAACGTCCAAAGAAGCTCGATAAGGATGCGCTCGAGCAATACGACGTGTTACTCGAAGAACAGACATTTCCGTTCGAAGAGCAGGCGATCAAATTGCATCAGGCAAATACACAGCGGGCAACCAATAACGGCGCAGACGGCGTCTACGATGAATGGGTACAAAAGAGTTTCGACGTGTTGGCCAAAATGATGCCGGCGCGTTATGCGAAAGGCGAGCTAGGAGAAGACTATGTTCCTACGCTTCGTTAAAGTTCTGTTCGTCGCTGCGATTTCGGTCGCGCTATTTGCGTGTTCGTCATCGGCGTCGCGCCCGGTTCACGACCAATCTAAACCCGTGGAGGCATCGCAGACCAAGGGCAAGCCGCAAAAAGGACAGACAGCGAAGAGCAAGCAAGAAACTGTGGATGCCACTGCCGTCGCCCCGATCGGTCCGCCGCCCATCCCGCAGGAAGCCACGCAACGTTTCGAGAATGCGTTGACGCTATTGAGCGCCGGCGATTTCGCTCGCGCCGAACCCGAGCTGCGTCGCTTAGCGGATACCTATCCCGAATACTCCGGCGCTTTGGCGAATCTCGGCATTTTGTATTTGAAGACCGGCAAACTTACCGAGGCCGAAAAAACCTTGCGCGCCGCGACCGAGCGCGGTCCCGAGAACGCCATCGCGTTTAATCAATTGGGCATCGTCTATCGCAAACTCGGTCGCTTCAAAGAAGCCGACGTCGCCTACAGCAAGGCGCTTGCCATCGATCCGAATTACGCGCTGGCACATTTGAATCTGGGTGTGTTGTGCGATCTTTATTTGCAGGAGCCCGATCGTGCGCTGGCCGCCTATGAACGTTATTCCGCACTTGCCGCGAAACCCGATCCGCGTGTCGCGACCTGGATTAAGGAATTGCAATCGCGCGTGAAGAACAAACGGCCTCCAGAAACTAAAGCCGAAACTAAAGCACCGGAGCCAGCGTCGCCATGAAGATTGTCATTTTGTTGTTTGTTTGGCTGTCCGTTTCGCTTGCCGCTGCGCAAGATGCGGGAACGACCAAACCGGAACCGGCTGCAACGTCGATTGATACCAAACAG
>JAYTQU010000218.1:0-12009 GCA_043746555.1 Pseudomonadota bacterium
CGCGATGGCGGAAAAGATCATTCTGAACGCGAAGGTGCAGCGGCCCGGGGTTTGTAACGCCATCGAGACGTTGCTGATTGACCAGGGAATCGCCCGGACGTTTCTTCCGCGAATCGCGCGAATATTATTAGGAGAAAAAGTGGAATTGAGGCTGGATGCCGCGGCTCAGGAGGTCCTAATGGCCGAGTTCGGCCCGCTCAAGGCGGCCACGGAAGAGGATTGGTCCACCGAATATCTCGACGCGATCATCGCAGCGAAAGTCGTCGATGGAGTCGAAGGCGCGATTGCTCACATCGCGAAGTACGGGTCGGCGCATACCGAGTCGATTGTTACTGAGAATCTCGTCACGGCCGAGCGCTTCTTAAGCGGCGTCGACAGCGCAATTGTGTTACACAACGCCTCCACGCAATTCGCCGACGGCGGTGAATTCGGAATGGGTGCCGAGATCGGCATCTCGACCGATAAGTTTCACGCGCGCGGTCCAGTGGGCGTTGAACAATTGACGAGTTATAAATACTTGGTGCGCGGTTCGGGGCAGGTGCGAGCGTGAATTTCAATCGATCGGAACCGTCTATGTTTTTTCGATTTATCCTTGGTTCGACCGCCTTGTTGTTTTTGACCGGCGCTGTCGTAGCGGAGGAAGCATTGCCGGCAAAGGACAGTTTGTTCGCCGCTCAATATACGGCGCTCGACGCCGCGCGGAAAGACCAAGTGGACGTGCTTGCGCCGACCACATTCGCGCAGGCAAAACAGGCATTGAGCGACGCCGAAAAAGATTACGACAAGGCTCGCAAGATCGATAAGATTCGCGAACAGTTGGGCAAGAGCGAAGCATCGCTGGCGCAAGCGATCAAACTTGCGCAAAACGCACGCACGGTGTTGGCGACACCGCTGAAAGCGCGCGACGATGCGGTGGCGGCGCAAGCGGCAACATTTGCTGCCGACGCATGGAAACGAGCGGCGGAGCGTTTTGCCGACGCGGCGAATCAAGTCGAAAAAGGCGCAATCCCCGCCGCGCAAAAACGCGGCGCCGAAGCGGAAGTGTTGTTGCGTGATGTCGAATTAGCCGCCATCAAAGGAAGTATTTTGGGCGAAGCGCAGGCATTGATCGCTAAAGCGGACGCAGCCAAGGTGGCGGATCTCGCGCCGCGCACGTTGGCAGCAGCAAAAAAATATCTACAACAAGGCGAACTTGAAATCGCTCGAAGTCGCTACGATTCCGACGTGCCCAAGAGTTTGGCCGCGCAGGCGTTATACGAAGCGCGGCACGCGCTGTTCTTGGCCGAAGTAATTGGGCCGCTACAAGACAAAAAGAAAAGCGAATACGCATTGGAGGAATTGTTGCTCGGCTGGGAGGAGCCGCTCAAACGTATTGCGGCTGAGTTGGGCACGAATCCTCGATTCGACGAAGGGTATCTGCGACCGACGCAAGAGTTTCTCGAACGCATTCAACAACTGCAGCGCGACTTGCGTACCGCAAAGCAAGAAAGCAAAGATAAGGACGGACAGATTGCCATTCTCACTTCGGAGTTGAAACGCCTCGATGAGAAATTGGGCGGCGTATCCGAAGAGCGCGTGGCGTTGCAGCGTCGCCTCGATGCGCAAGCGCGTCTGCGCGCCAACATAGCGCAGATCGAAAACTCCTTCACGCCGGACGAGGCGCGCGTTTTTCGTCAAGGTAGCGATTTGGTGATCTCGCTCACCGGCGTCACGTTTGCGGTGGCCAAGAGCGCGATCGAGCCATCGAGCTTCGGATTGTTGGCCAAGGTGCACGACGCGATCAAACTATTTCCCGATGCGTCGTTTATAGTCGAGGGACACACCGATTCCGACGGCGCCGATTCGGCAAATCTGATTCTGTCGCAAGATCGCGCCGACGCCGTAAAGCAATACATGGTGTCGAATATGGGTATTAACGCAGAGAAGATTAGTTCGATCGGTTACGGCGAATCTCGGCCGGTGGCAAGCAACCAAAATACCGAAGGAAAAGCCCGTAATCGACGCATCGATTTGGTGATGCAGATCGGCACCGCGTTGTCGCAGTAAGCGCATGCGCTCGCGCGGCTGCTCGATTTTTTTGGCTGCGTTGATTGTCTGCGTTAGTGGCTGTGCGACCACAAGCGGCCACGCGACAACGGCAACCAGTTCGCGAGCGATTGTCGAACGTTATTTGGCTGCGCTCAATCGACGGGATCTTTTGGCATTGACGGCTTACGTCACGCCGGATGTGGCGTGGTATTCCGTCGTTGGCGGCCGGCGGATATTAGAGCTCACAGGTCGAGAAGCGCTCGATAAGTCGCTGGCGCAATTTTTCCAACAACATTCGCGTACGCAATGGACAATCGAGTCCGCGCAAGTTGTCGATCGGCGCGTGGCGGTGAATGAACGATCGGAATGGAACGAAGGCGAGCGCATGCAATCGCGTTCGAGTTTGGGCGTCTACGAGTTGAGCGACGGCCGCATCTGTCGCATCACCTATTTCTTGAACGATAATTGAGAAAGAGCATGAGTCTGTCATTACGCGAACAGTTGTTAGCCGCCGGCTTGGTTAGCAAGAAACAAGCGACGCAAGTCGAGAAGCAACAGTCGCAACAACAACACAAAGAGAAGAAAGCCAGCGGTAAGCAACACCCGCCGCCGAAAAAGACCTACGCTCAAATCGCTCAAGAGCAAAAGGCCGCGCGCGATAAAGAACTCAATCGCAAGAAAGAAGAAAAAGCCGCGCGACGCGCGCGCGCAGTGGCGATCAATCAGTTAGTCGAACAAAATCGAATTGCGCGAGTCGAAGACGAAAATCCGGAGTTCTACAATTTCGTCGATGGCGGCAAGATTTATCGTATCGCGATCAAAGACGATACACGCGAAAAAGTTGTCGGCGGCCAGTTGGTGGTCGCGCGCTATCGTGGCTTCTTTGCGCTCGTGCCCAAGGACGCAGCGGACAAAATTCGCGCAATCGATTCGAATGCTGTGCTGGTCTTTGAGCCGGAAGCGAAGACGGTCGACGACAACGATCCCTACAAAGAGTTCGTCGTCCCCGACGATTTGAAGTGGTGACCTACATGGACGTAGGCCGGCGAACGTTCCATACTACGTCGGCATTCCCTACATCCATGTAGGTCCGCTGAGAACTGCCCCTGCGTTCCCACCATTTCCTACATCCATGTAGGTCACAAATGCAGAAGCAATTTTTCTTGGCGGAGCGTGCCTAGCTCACCCGGCGTGCGCGTGAACGCGGCGCTTCAGCGCCGCGGGCGATACGCCGAAAAGGCGAACGAAGGTGCGACGCATTCTTTCCGATTCGCCAAAGCCGCAGGCTCTCGCAATTTTTTGAATCGATCGATTGCCGCTGTCGAGTGCGGCACGCGCCGCATCGGCACGTATCCGTTCGACGGCTTTAGCGGGCGTCACGCCGGTCTCGGTATGAAATGCGCGCGCGAAGTGACGCGGGCTCATGTTCGCGCGCGCGGCGAGATCGCTGACGATGAGCGGCTTGCGAAGATTGGCGCGTATGTGATCGAGCAATGCACCGAATCGGCCATCACCACGTTCCAATTCTAGGAGCGTGGAAAATTGTGATTGACCGCCCGGACGACGGTAGTACACCACCATCTGCTGTGCAGTGTGGCGCGCCACTTTTTCGCCGTGATCTTCTGCAATCAATGCCAGAGCTAGATCGATTCCTGCTGTAATGCCGGCAGACGTCCAGAATTTCCCAGCTTTGACAAAAATTCGGTCGGTCTCAACAAGCACATTTGGAAATCGTTTTTGCAAATCGGCCGAACGGCTCCAATGCGTGGTGGCGCGTTTGCCGTCAAGTAGTCCAGCCGCCGCGAGCAAATAGGCACCACTGCACACGCTGGCCGCGCGCCGTGCCTTTACAGCGCAGGCTTGCAGGAAGCGCCGCGTCGTCGCGCACGTTGCTGCCTCACGCGAGCCATCACCCCCGGCAATCACCAACGTGTCGATTGTGTCGGGGCGGGGTAGTGTGCTTGCCCGAATGGCAAAGCCGGATGAACTAGATACGGAACCTGATTTTACAGCGATCGTGCGCAGAGAATAGTAGTCGCGCTGGATGCGGCCGGCAATTTCAAACGCGGCGATGGGACCCGCGATATCCAGCAGTTGAAAGTCGGGATAGATAAAGAACGTGATTCGCCGCGCCATAGTAAAAAGTCCCGGCAAAAATCAATTTGGCTTAAAAGGTGGGAAAGTTGTCATTTAAGCCATAGCGTAATGAATCATGCTGAGCGCGTCAAACTTCAAAACCCGCCAGGAGATCGGTCTATGGCAACTCACTTTCCTATCGTCTTCGCGCTCTATCCGCGCATCACGCAACTCGACTTTACCGGGCCCTTCGAAGTCTTTACGCGTTTGCCCGGTGCACAATGTATTTTGGCGTCCGCGAACGGCAGCGACATCGAAGCTGATGGCGGGATTACTTTCACAAAAGTGAAACCGCTTGATTCGATCGAGCGCGCGGCGTTGTTGTGTGTACCGGGTGGTTACGGAACCATTGCTGCACTGGAGGATCGAAGGTACCTCGCCGAAATTCGACGTCTGGCTGAAAATGCTCAGTACGTCACGTCCGTCTGCACCGGTTCGCTGTTGCTAGGTGCGGCGGGTCTCTTGAGCGGCAAACGTGCAGCATGTCACTGGGCGTGGCGCGAGTTGCTCACGCAGTTTGGTGCGACGCCCGATGCTGCGCGCGTCGTGCGTGACGGCAACATCATAACTGGTGGTGGTGTCACCGCTGGAATCGACATGGCGTTGACGCTGATGGCGGAGATCGCCGGCGACGACCACGCGCAAACCGTGCAACTTGCAATGGAGTACGCGCCAGCGCCACCGTTCAATGCTGGCCGCCCAGAATTGGCGCGTCCAGAAATATTGGCTACCGTGCAGAAGAGGCTTAATGCAATCGGCGCGGACCGCGACATGGCAGTGCGACGCGCTGCTCAGGCGATGACAATCGTGTAGACATTTAAGGGTTGAACCGGTCGGATGTTAGACTTGCGACAACCTGACTCAAGCGTGGCGCACCGAAATGAAAATCGAATCCATCAACGTTGCCACGCCGATCGAGAAATTGCACGACGGAAGGAAAATACTAACGGGAATTTTCAAATCGCCGGTGCAAGGTGCCGTCTCGGTAACGAAGCTCAATCTAGCGGGTGACGGTCAAGCGGATTTGACGGTTCACGGCGGTGTGGACAAAGCGGTGTACGCCTATTCGCTCGATCACTATGCGTATTGGCAAGAGATGCTCAAGGTGCAATCGTTACCGTACGGTCAGTTTGGCGAAAACCTCACGATCGCGGGACTCGACGAAGCGAGCAGTTGTATTGGCGATCAATTGCAGATTGGGACGACGGTGTTCGCGATTACGCAACCGCGGCAGCCGTGTTTTAAACTCGGTATTCGTTTCGACGACTCAGAGATGCCGAGATTGTTCACCAAATCGGCGCGCACGGGTTTTTATTTGAAGGTCTTGCGCGAAGGGCGTCTCACGGCGGGTGATGAGGTGACGACCATCGAACGCGGTAAAGGTGAGGTGTCGGTGAAAGAACTATTTCTGGCGTATTTCAATCCGACCGCAAAGGAATCGAAAGCCGTGTATGCGCGAGCGCTGGAAGTGCCTGACTTATCCGCGTCATGGCGCACAAGCATCTCAAACCGACTCTAATTCTTCGGGCCTTGCGTCGATCAATTGCCAGTCGAGAAGTTGCGCGCACGGAAGCGCAGGAAGTCTATCGAGAGCGGTGGCGGTCATTCTTGACCTCCTTGCGAGATGAGCGCGCAGAGTATACTTGGGCTCCTGACAACGTGGTGTCGGCAGAGCGATAACGGAATTGTCTGAAATCGCGAATCAACTTTTGTCAGCTAGTGCGTTATGACTTCCAAATCGAATAAGCACCTTGAAGCGTTGACCCGCAAGGTCAGTGATTTGGACGAGCACGTGATTGACGAGCTGTACGGCCTTGAGCCCGTTTATCGTCCCGATGATCCGGTTGGCGATCGTTCTGAGCCAACCACCTTCGTCGTACTGCAATGTCCGTATTGCGCCGAGAGTTACGAGACGCAAGTCGATCTCACGGCGGGCTCATTCTCGTATATCGAGGACTGCCAAGTGTGTTGTCAGCCGATTGAATTATCTATCGAAGTGAGCGCAGCGGGGCGAGTGACTGCGGTGAATCCGCAGCGAGTGGATTAGATCTATTTTCAACAGACGCTGAAGGTCTACAGCTTATACGCACCGCACGCGAGAGCCAAATCGCCGACGCGTTGCACGTAGGTGGCCTTCACCAATACTTCGTTGGTCACTGGATGATTCCAACGATATTCGCACCAGCCTTGGCCTTCGCGTTTGGCGAGATCGACCATATCGCGCATGTAGTAGTGACCGTCCATGTTCTTGGCCTCGCGGATGTCGGCGCCTAACACCCGCGCGTTGAGTCCGTGCCCGATGAATTTATAAGTGTTCACGTTTAGCACCATCAAATAGAGATCGCGCTCGACAAACTGTCCCTCGGCGAGTTTATTGACATCGGCAAGCAGCGCTTCCCTGCCATGGGTCTTCAGGAATTCCACGGCCCTCTCCACTATCGCGAAAGCCTCTTCCGTTGTGCCGTTCTCACGTGTGCCGAGATTGAATTGCGACAACGAGTTGTAAAGCTCAACGGCTTGTGCGTTTAGCAAATTGGAGGTATCGATGACTTCGGAAAACAGTTTCATGGTCGAATCGTTCTTGCGTGCGACCTCGATGACTCTCGAGTTCAGCGATCCGATGCCGCCGAGTTGTTGCTCGCTGTTTCGCGCGATGTTTTTCACGATGCTCGCGAGCGACTGCACCGACGTCACAATTTCGGCCATGGTCTTTCCCGCGCCATCGACGAGCGTATTGCCGGTGTTGACGGTACGCACCGATTCGCTTATCAGCACTTTAATTTCTTTGGCGGCTTTGGCCGAACGTTGCGCGAGCGTGCGAACTTCGCTGGCTACCACCGCGAAGCCTCTGCCGTGTTCACCGGCGCGAGCGGCTTCGACTGCGGCATTGAGTGCGAGGATGTTGGTTTGAAATGCGATGGCGTCGATCAAGCCGATGATGTCGACAATCTTGCCCGAACTTTCCTTGATCGAGCCCATGGTGTTGACGACTTTTCCCATGGCGTCGCCGCCGGCCTGCGCAAATTGCGAAGCGGACGCGACCAATCGATCGGCTTGCCGCGCATGCTCGGCGTTTTGCTGAACGGTGGAATTCAATTCCTCCATTGCAGCGGAAGTTTGTCGCAGTGCCTTGACCTGATTGTCGGTGCGCGTTTGCAGCGCGTTATTGTCGCGACTGATTTGCGACGAAGTACTGACCACCGTCGTGACGCCGCTGCGAACTTCTCCGAGCGCCTTGAGCGCTTGCTCGTGCATGCCTTGCATCGCCAACATGAGTTCGCCGAGTTCGCCGGCGGCGTCGGTGTCGAATTTTGCGAGTAGATCGCCGGAACTAATTCGTCGCGCCGTGGCGATCGCGGTATGCAAGGCGCCATTGACTCGCCGCAGCGACGACCACACCGAAAGCGCAACCAGCAAAACACTAAACAATCCCCACCCCACAATCCAGTTGTGTTTCTCGCCTTGCGTGTTGTCGAGGCCGACCCACCACAACGCGCAGACCGGTAACAGGACGAACCCGTACTCGATCAACACCTGCGTGGTCGGATGTATTTTTGCGCTATTGATCACAGGTTAGCCGACGGCGAAGTTACCCAGACTAGTCCCAATACTCGGCAGGAATTCACCCGGAGTTCAACCAAAGTTGGTTCGAGAAGATGCCAGGAGCTGCTAGGGGTTTATCGGCGAGACGGTCGGGAACTTGACTCGCTTTTATGGCAGTTGCGACGTAGGGAAATCGCTGAGCGGCGGTGACCCGCTGACTTCGTTCCTGACGAGGTAGGCGACCAGCACTTTATATATCGTTGAGACTCCAGGGCGAAACCCTCGGAGCAGGCGGCGTACTGCGTAATTTGGGGGTGGAACTCACAAGCTCGTAATGTGACGATTGGGGCGCGCATACAATGGGACAAAAATAATGGCGCGTTGCGCCGTGCAGTCCTCCGATTGAGGGTTCGCCCGCGGTAATTTTGAACTCATCGCGCGGATAGAGTGCGCTCAAGGAATAGGCGCTGGCCGTCATGCGCTGGCACCCTGTACAGTGGCACACCATGGTGATCAGTGGTTTCGAATTCACTTCAAATTGAATTTGCCCGCATCGACATTGCCCTTTGTTCGGAAGATTTGCTTCTGTCATGGTTTCTCTCTACCTAGGCGCACAACTACTCGCTGGACAAGTGATTAGGCGGGTTTACCGGTGTGCGTGACTATGCGCGTGTTCGCCTGCATGCTCCGCGCAGCGCTCGCAATTCACCCAGCCTGAATCGCCGTTGACGTAGTGTTCTTTTTTCCAAATCGGCACACGATGTTTGATTTCGTCGATGATGTAGCGGCACGCTTTGAATGCTTCGTCGCGATGGCCGGAGCTCACGCCGACCCAGACGGCGATGTCGCCGATGGCGAGCGAACCGACGCGGTGCATGCACGCGGCCTTGTCGACGCCAAAGCGTTTGATGGCTTCTTGCACGATGCGTTCGCCTTCTTTGATGGCGAGATCGACAAATGCCTCGTATTCAAGACGCGTGACGTCGTGGCCTTCGTTGTTGTTGCGCACCCAGCCTTCGAACGAGCAATAACCGCCGCAGGCGGGATCGCATAGAGTCTTGCGCAATGCATCGATGTCAATCGCGTTATCGGAAAAAGAAAATATCGAAGACGTCATTAGTTAGCCTCCTGCTACAGGAGGGATGAAGACCACGCTGTCGCCATCCTTTAGCGGCGTCTGCCAATCGCGAAACTCTGCATCGATGGCGACTTTGAGTTGCGTTTCGTTTAGCGTAAACGGATAACGCTTTTGCAATTCGGCCAACAATGCCGCCGGTGTCGCCGCTTGAGTTTCAAGCGTTTCTTCACTTTTGCCCGCTTGCTCGCGCAGGATGGCGTAATACCGAATTCGAATTTTCTTCATGACAGTATCGATGCAGCAGTCTCGCGTTCCTGCGGCGTGTTGACGTTGTCCAATGCCCGAGCGTCCAATTGATCGAGTAACGCCGTGTCGGAATTGACCAGCAACTTGCGCGGGCATTGTTTATCCATCGCGATCCACTTTGTTACCTCTTCCAAAGCGGCGGGCTCCCAAATCGCGCACAGTGGTTCAGGCAAACCATCGCGCGAACTGCGATACGCCGTGGCGATGCGTGTCGGATTGCGATGGGTGATTAGATGATCAAGCGTTGCGCGAGATAGAAACGGCAAATCGCACGCGAGGACTAACCATGCGGCGTGAGGATATTTCGCTAACGCGGCACTAATTCCGGCGATAGGACCGATACCGGGTTGTAGGTCGACGATCTGCGGTAGCGTTGCTCGCGTCGACTCGGATTGTTGATCCGGACGCACCGAAATAAAAGTTTGCTCGCACACAGTGCTCAGCAATTCATAAGTCCACTGCAGTTGCGGTTTGTCGTGAAAGTGCAGCGCTGCTTTGTCTTTGCCCATGCGTTGGCTGCGACCGCCGGCGAGTACCAGTCCGAATAAAGGAGGAGAGGTCATCGTCGATTGCTCACGATATCCGACTTGCCGCCGGTCTTTTCGATCAGTTGCGTATCACCGATCACCATGTCGTGCGACAACGCTTTGCACATATCGTAAATGGTGAGTGCCGCAACGCTAGCGGCAGTCAACGCTTCCATTTCCACGCCGGTCTTGTGATGTACGGACACGGTTGCTTGAATCACCGCGTCATCGCCTTGCATGTCGATGACGAGTTTGCAGTTCTCGATGCCGAGCGGGTGACAAAATGGAATTAACTCGTGCGTGCATTTGGCGGCCATCGTGCCGGCAATGATCGCCGTGTGAAATACCGGACCCTTCGCCGTGCTGAATCCCTGGGAACGCAACGTTTCGGCGACCGCGTGCGGAAATCGAACGCGAGATTCCGCAACGGCTGTTCGTTTGGTAACGGTCTTGTCGCCGACATCCACCATGGTGGGATTGGCGTGCGCGTCGATGTGAGAGAGGGAAGGCATACTGGTCAACTGGCGGCTGGCTACTGGCCCGAGAAAGAATACAGTGAACCGGCTTCATTAGCATCTGTAGCATCTGGCCCTATCTGACCAGTTGGCAAGTAGCCAGTTGGCCATTAACGAGATTACTGGCTAGATTACTGGGCGGCGTTATCCCCCGATGTAGTACATCTCGATTTTCTTGAGCGGCTGCTCATTGGCTCTCAAGCCCGACCGCAATTCGCTGTAACGGTCGCCGCGTGCTCGCCAGATATTGCTGATGATCTCGCGCATGTCATCATCGGTTTTGCCAGCCCGCAGAGGCGCGCGCAAGTCCGTGCCTTCGGTTGCGAATAAACACGTGTACAGAACACCTTCCGATGATAGTCGCGCCCGCGTGCATGAACCGCAGAACGGCTCGCTTACCGAGGAAATAAATCCAATCTCACCTTGGCCATCTTTGAACACATATCGCTCGGCGACTTCGCCATGATAATTTTCCTGCGCGGCGCGCGTCGGCCAGCGCTCGCTGATTTGTGTAAGCAAATCCTGCGACGTCACCACGCGATCGCGGCTCCATAAATTGCGATTGCCGACGTCCATGTATTCGATGAAGCGCACGATGACGCCGGTGCCGCGAAAGCGTTCGACTAGGTTTATGACCGTGTGATCGTTGACGCCGCGTTGTACGACGCAATTGATCTTGATCGGTGCGAGGCCGGCCGTGATCGCGGCGTCGATGCCTTCGAGCACTTGATCGAGTCCGCGAAAGCCGCCGCTCATTTGTGCGAATACGTCGGGGTCGAGCGTATCGAGACTCACCGTTACGCGATTGAGTCCGCTCGCTTTCAATTCCGCTGCTTGCTTTGCGAGCAACACGCCGTTGGTAGTCAGTGCGACGTCTTCAACTCCGTCTTGCGTCGTCAGTTCACCGATGAGTTCGGATAGATTCGGCCGCAGCAACGGTTCGCCGCCGGTCAATCGAATTTTTTTCACGCCGAGCGGCACGATCAATTGCGTGAGGCGAATAATTTCTTCGAACGACAATCGTTCGGCCGGCTTCAAGAACTTGTAGTGTTCGTGAAACTGATCCTTTGGCATGCAATAGGGGCAGCGAAAATTACAGCGATCCATCACCGAAATGCGCAGATCATGCAGCGGCCGACCGAGCGTGTCGCGCGGACGTGAAGCAACTGGAATTGAAACGACCTCTGACATCGGAGCTAAGCTTCTCTGGACCTAACAGCTTATGACCTGGACGTAGGGAATGCAGGGCTAGTATGGAACACTGACCTGCGACCTACGGGTGACAGCCTACAACCTCTCCACTATCTTGCGCTACCACCGATAAAACTTAACGGCTGTGCCGCTCGGAATGGCGGTTGTGCCTGGCGGCAGCTCCACGCAACCTTGCGCGCCAATGAGCGCGGTGAAATCGCCGGAACCGTGAGTGGTTTGCGGATGAGCGATCAAGTCACCGCTTGCATCGTTGCCAATGTGTACGGGCAAAAGGGTCGCGAGCGTTGGCAACACAGCGCAATGCTCTGCGAGTTTCACGATCTGCGGTTCGTGGTGCAGGCCCAACGCAATTCGCAATCCGGGTAATACATAGCGCGCCATGCAGGCCAAGGTCGACACGGGATTGCCAGGCAGCGCATACACGGCCTTATTATCGCTGTGTACGCCGAACCACATCGGTTTGCCGGGGCGCTGCGCGATCTTGTGAAAGACTTGTCGCACGCCCAGCTCGGCGAGAATCGCGGGCACGAAATCGAATTTACCCATCGACACGCCGCCGCTCAAAATCAATACATCTGCTTCGCTCAAGTGCTTGCGCAATCGCGCGCGCAGTTGCGTTTCGTCGTCGGGAATGTGATCGTCGGCTAGTCGTGTGTAACCATGC
>JAYTQU010000219.1:0-18715 GCA_043746555.1 Pseudomonadota bacterium
TGATCAGAAACAGCAGCAGTGCATTCGGATCGATGCTGCCGGTCACCGCCGTCCAGCCCAGCACCGGCGGTGCCGCACCGGCGGCACCGCCGATCACAATGTTTTGCGGCGTCGCATGTTTCAGCCACACCGTGTAGATCACTGCGTAGCCGATAAAGGTGCAAAAAGTCAGCACCGCCGTAAGTGCGTTAACTTTCCAAACCAGCAACGCCATGCCAATCGCACAGAGCAAGATTGCGTAGGTCACCGCGTTACGCCCGCTTACGTGACCGGTCGGAATGGGTCGCGATTGCGTGCGTGCCATTTGCGCATCGAAGCGACGATCTAAAACGTGATTGATTGCGGCGGCCGACGAAGCGGCCAACGCAATACCGAGCGTGCCGAAAATCAATGCATTCCACGGCGGCAAACCCGGTACGGCCAACAACATTCCCACGACAGCGGTAAACACTTCCAACAATACGACTCGCGGCTTACCGAGCTCGACGTAGTCGCGCCAGGATGCGCGATGCATCGTTGCCGCACTACTCACTCGCTTTGCGCTCCGTGGCAGCGTTTAAATTTCTTGCCGCTGCCGCAGAAACACGGATCGTTGCGTCCCAGTTTCGGGAGTTCGCGACGATAGGGCGCAATCGATGCATGAGTGTGCTCATGATCGTGTCGGCATTCTGGTCCGTGAACGTGTTCGGTGGCGGATGCCGGCTTGTCGGTCGACATAAATCGGGATCACTCTATTTGATCTACTGCGAACCATTGTAGTACGGAAGGCGCAGTGTGCGAGCAAGAAGTTACCGAATAGGGACTTAGGGTGTCGCGGTCGTCTTATGCAGTTCTCGGTCATGACGCATACGCTGCTCCGCTAGTATCAGCACGTCGGTTGAGTCGCGGCGATCCTTGGGATAACAGGCCATTCCCAAATAAATGTTCGCGCGGACCAAACGATTGCCGACCGAAATCGTTCCGGCGTACACGTTGCTACGAATACGCTGCGAAATTGCCGCAGCGCGTACCGCATCGGCCTCGATCAACAACACGATGAACTCGTCGCCATCGTAACGAGCGGCACTGTCGGTGTTGCGAATCGAACGCGAAATCGCGCCCCCAACGGCGGCGATTAATTTGTTGCCGCCTTCGCGGCCCGCCGATTCGTTCGCTTCGCCGGTATTGGCGACGTTGATCGCGATCAAGCTATACGGATGCGTGGTGCGTTCGGCTTTGCGATGTTCCCGCGCGAAAACTTCTTCGAATGCTCTGCGATTCAAGAGCCCCGTCATCGGATCGACCGAACGCAGATCCTCGATTTGTCGTTCGGCGCCGTGCATTTGCTCCATGAGCAGCGCGATTGCGGTAGTCGCAATGATCTTGGGCGCGAGCGCGCTAATCAAAAACACCACGAATCCCGAGCTGGCGACGACAATGCCAGGCGTGATCGTTCCCAAAGCGAACGACGTCCCGACCGCCAGGAGTGCAACCACGAAGTACATCCCTCTCCCAAGAGAGATCGACGCCGCCGTGAGTGGCAATAACAACAGCGTCAGTAGCGGACTTTTAACGCCGCCGGTGGACGCAGCTAATCCGGCCGCGAATACCAATAGCGCCAATGTGTCGAGCGCACACCTCAACCACACTCGACGTCGCAACGAAGGCAACACCCGCACCATCGTTGCGCTGAGAACCAACCAGGTGAGAGCGACAACGGTGATAGCAGGATTAGTCGTGTCCCTGTCGCCGACCACCAACTGCGCCAAGCCAATCGCCAATGCGAGCAACTGAAACCACAGTAGCACACCCGCTGCGAGCGGCCGCTTTGGCGTCCACGTAGATGTTGCTTCAGAAGACGGCGTGATCAACTCGTCGCCCATTAGCCGGGGCCTCGCACTTTGCTGCGCAATTTCGCCAGCGCCACGCGCACTTCAGCGTCGTCGCGCAACAGTTTCGATGCGCTCGTCGGTATGGGCGGCGCTTGTTTGGCGAGATCGTCGAGCACGACGTCGGGCACGATGCCGTGGTGATTGATCGATGCGCCCGAGGGCGTGTAATAGTGAGATGTCGTGAGCTTGATCGCGCCGCCGCCACTTAACGGCAGCACCGACTGAACCGATCCTTTACCGTAAGTGGTTTGACCGATGAGCACAGCGCGTTGATTATCTTTGAGCGCCCCGGCCACGATTTCCGCTGCCGATGCGGAACCGCCGTTTACTAAAATTGCGATAGGTGCGTTATTCAGTAAATCGCCGGCGTGTGCTTTCATTTCGAACTTCGCATCCGCAGCGCGGCCATCGGCAGTCACGATCGTGCCGCTATCGAGCATCGCATCGGCAACCGCCACGGCGGCATCCAACACGCCGCCGGGATTGTTGCGAAGGTCGAGCACCAATCCAAGTAAGGGGCCTTTGGTTTGCAGCGCAGCTAACTCGTGCGAAAACTCGACGCCGGTATTTTCGTTGAATTGACTGATGCGCACATATCCATAGCCAGGCTCGAGCATTTCGTGTTTCACACTATGCATTTGCACCGTACCGCGCGTCAGCACCACAGCGAACGGTTTCGCGGCAGCACGTTGAATTGAGAGCGTCACCTGCGAGCCGGATTCGCCGCGCATGCGCTCCACCGAGTCGTTTAGATTCGCGGCATCGACCGGTACGTTATCAATCGCGATCACGATGTCGCCCTCGCGAATACCGGCATGAGCGGCAGGCGAGTCGTCGATCGCGGCGAGCACTTTGATCGAATGCTCGGCCGTCGAAATTTCGATGCCGACGCCCGAATACGCGCCGGCCGTGTTCAACCGCATCTCTTCGAACTCTTTCGGATCGAGGTACGCCGAGTATGGATCGAGCCCCGAAACCGTGCCGCGAATCGCGGCACCCATCAATTTTTCGTCGGAGATTTCCTCAACGTAGTCTTGCTTGATGTTCTGGTACACCTCCGCAAACAACTGCGCGTTCTGCCAAGCAAGTACCGGCGCGCGCGCATCGTGCGCGGCCCACGCCGTCAAACCCAGCGAGATACCGGTGCCGAGAGTAATGCCGACGATGAAAAGCGGAAGTGGTCGAAGGCGCAGCGACATGAAAGCTCCGCAAGTAGACGTGGGATTTGGACGAGGATACGTGAGGATAGTCAAAATGCTACTCCACGCGCTTTCGTGCTTGATATCAACCGGCTAATCGAGAGATACCCTTCATGATGACGCTGGTGTGCGTGCCGCCGGAAGCCTCGGCAAGCAAGTCTTTGAGTACCGCTTCGAGCGCGCGCGGCCGGCCGATATGAAATCCCTGGCCATAGTGAACGCCCAATTGCGTGACGGCCAGTTCGATTGCTTCGCTTTCCACGCATTCCGCCGTTGTCTTCAATTTCATTGCATCGGCCAGCTGCACGATGGCGCTAATCATGGCTTGCGACCGCGGATTACCCACCACATCGCGCACCAGCGCGCCGTCGATTTTTAAATACGAAGCGGGCAGCGACTGCAAATAGGTCAACGACGAAAGGCCGCGACCGAAATCGTCGAGCGCAATTTCGTGACCCATATCGCGCAAGCGGCGCATCAGCGCTTCGGCCCGCACAATGTTGGTAACCGCCGCAGTTTCGGTAAGCTCGAATGAAATCAGCGAAGGCGGCAACCGATATTCTTTGAGCTTATCTTCCAGGTAGCCGGGGAAACTATCGTCGCCGATGGATTGTCCGGAAATATTCACGGCGAAGTGCACGCTGAGACCTTGAAGTTTAGACGCTTGCGACGCGAGCACTTCCATGACGAACTGCACTACCCAGCGATCGATCGCGGGTGCCAGTTGATAGCGTTCGGCTGCCGACAGAAATTTTTCCGGCGCGATGCTGTCGCCGTTGAGATCGATCATGCGCAGTAGCAACTCGAAACGGCGAAACGCTCGGCCGCGATGTTGATCGCCCGCCAGCAAGACGATGGGTTGCGCATCCAAACGAAACCGATCGTTCGCGAGCGCATCGCGCACATTACCAAGCAACATTACATCTTCGTGGCGGCGAATGATGCTCTGATCGGCGTCTTGATACGCTTCGACGCGCGCGCGACCGCGATCCTTCGCGGCTTTGCAAGCAACTTCCGCAGCGGCCAGTGCATGCGAAAGCGGATGTTTCGAGGCGGTAACGCGCGCTACGCCGAAACTCGCCGAGATGTCGATGCGCTTGTTGTCGAGTCTGTATCCCACTTGTTCGAGATTGCGACACAATCCCCACGCTACTTGTTGTGCGCCGTCCAAGCTCGTATCGGGTAAAAAAACCGCGAATCGATCGCCCGAAATTCGCGACGCAGCCATCCGCGCGGTCACGCCGTCGCGCAGCGTTTCGCCGACGTGTACGATCACGCCATCGCCGACATGCATGCCGTAGTTTTCGTTGACGACATGCAGCCGATCGATATCGACGTAGATGACGCAATGGGTGCCGTTGGCATCGCTCGCTGCCAGCGAAGTAGCGACACGCTTCTCAAGCGCCGGTCGCGTTAGCAAGCCGGTTGCCACATCGTATGCACTCTGCAAGACATGAGCGATGCGTCGCGAAAGCAATTCGGCGATGCGAATCTGACGCAGCTCAAAATCCGGCGCATTCGCCGCTTTGAACAACACCAAAATGCCGGCCACGCGTTGCGCGCCTTGCGTGATGGGACAGGCCAATATCTTATATGGCACCGCACCCAGCGGGCCGCTCGGCGCGACTTTGTTGAGCGCCATCGTGCGACGTTGCACCTGCGACCACGCTAAAAGATGTTTGTGCGTTCGAGCCAACACGTCGGCGCCGGTGCCCGGTGCGACGCCCTCACCGGATACGCACAACGAGATTTGTTTTTCCGGAATCAACAAGGCGCCCAATACGCATTGCAAATGATCGGTGCAACTACGGACCAAGTAATCAAAATCGTCGGCGTTGGCGTCGTCGTCGCTGCTCGTGTTCATGAGCAACTCGAGATCGCCGTCGCGCGCCGACAAGTTGCGTTGCAAATCGTCGATGCTGTACTGATTGGCCAGCTCGCGAGTCAGCACATCGAGCGCGGGACGCAGCAGACCATGAACGATGGTATAGGGGCGCGCGCCGCTGGCTGTGTCCGGCGAGATCACGGCGAAAAAACCAAGCGCCACGTTTTGTGCGTCGCGCATCGCGAATACGTAGGCGGAGTCGCCGTTCAGCGCGCGCGAAAAACCACTGACGTTGTGCGTTGCCAGTTCGGTATCGTTCGCCCGTGCCTCGTTGGTCAAGTCCTGAAGATCGGGATTCTCCTCGCCGTCGGACCACCACAACGACAAGCCATCGCGATCGAAAATCCCGATGCTGCTCGCACGCGGCATGAGCATCTTGATCAACTGACCATACGGATCGAGCGAGGTCGAGAGCACCTGCGCGGTCACGGTATCCATGGAATCGGAATTCGACATTACCTTCCCGGCCGTCCGGATTTAGTTTTCCGGTGGCCCGATACTCCTTCATTGTCTCTGATTTAGTGTCTGGCTATTGTAAGCCCTCATCTTCGGGACTTAATTGCCTGCTTTCCTTGATCCCTACCGCAGTTTGTGTAAAGAAAGTGACATGCCCCCGCACGTGAACTCCCTCACAGTTTGCGTAGCCACTTGCGCGGGTCGAGCGCCTGTTTTCCCTTACGAATTTCCAAATGTAGTTCGCTGCGGCCGCCGTCTTGCTCGACGCCCGCCGAACCGGCTTGATCGGCCAGGACGCCCAATACCGTTCCCGGCGCAACAGTGTCGCCCACCTTGCAAAACAGCTGTTCCTGATGACCGTAAATGCTCGAATAACCGTCGCCGTGATCGATCATCACCATCAGGCCCATGCCATACAGGTAATCGGCATAGACCACCCTCCCATGGAACAGCGCGTGGACCTGCGCGCTGGAAGGAGCGCTAATCACAATGCCTTCCCATTTAAGCGGTCCGCCGGCACGCAGGTCGCCGAATTTGGCGATCACTTTACCGTTCACCGGCCACGGTAACTTGCCGAGGGTTCGAGCAAACCCGTGCGTCGGAAGCGCCGGAAAATCCCGCGAGGCGTGCTGCAATTCCTCGATCAAGCGTTCCAATACTTTGGCTTGTCGCTCAAGCGTCGCTACCTGATCGCTGCGACTGCGAATCTTCGATTGGATCGACGCGAGCGTTTGTGCTCGGTTGGTGCGCGCGGCGGCAAGTTGCTTGGTTTCCTGGGCCTGGCTTTCCTCCAGCTTGCGAAGCTGCTCCGCTTCGGTGCCAATACGTTCGGTCAAAAGATCCAGGTGCGCGAGTCGGTCCGTAATGTCGGTGATATGCTCGGCGCGTGCGCGTCCAAAGTAGCCATAGTAGGTCAGCATTCGGCCTAAATCAGCCGGATTCTGCTGATTCAGCAATAACACAAGTTGTTCTTCGCGGCCGTTGACGTACGCTGAACGCAACTGCGCGGCAAGCGTCATGCGTTCGGCTGTAAGTTGGTTTTCGGTGTCGGTCCGTTTACGTTTCAGGTCGGCCAGCCGCCGTTCGCTGGCGATGCGCTGCGCGCGAATTTGCGCGACTTTTTCGCGCGCGGACTGAACCGCGAGTTCGGCTTCCTTAAGGCTGCTCGCCAAAGCGTCGCGACGTTGCGCATCAGCCTCAATTCCCTTGCGAATCGTCTCAATGCGGGCGCGAACCTGCTTAAGCTCGCCTTCCTTGTCGGCCCCGTGTGCGATGGATGCAAGTGCCAGTAGCAACAAAGTAGCGCCGAGTAATGCGGTGCGGGGCGCCCATGCGCCGCTCGCCTTTCTATTGATTCGGTTGTCACGCCACATAATCTAAGTTTCGCATGAGTGACTCGCGGCTGTCCGCTCGGTATTCGGCTGATATACTGCCGCCCCTTTTTCGATCGACCCCGGATTTGGGTCGCCAACACGATGTCACCGGCAGCACAATGAATCGATTTGCAGAATTCGTTCAGCACCATCCGCTTCTGGCAGCACTGGCTGTGCTACTGGCCGTGGCATCAATCGTGATTGAACTTCGCCATCGCAAGTTGGGCGCGACGGCGCTCGGTCCGACCGATGCCGTCCGTCTCATCAACGGTGGGGCGCTGGTCATCGACGTCCGCAGCGCCGATGCGTTTTCCGCCGGGCACATTATCGACTCTCGCCATATCGAGCAAAGCGACTTGAGCGCTCAAATGAAAAATTTGGCGGATAGTAATTTGAAAAAGCATCGCGAGAAACCGGTGCTTCTCTACTGCGATACGGGCGTTGCTTCGGCCACCGCGGCGCGACTCCTCAAAGCAGCGGGCTTCGGCAAGGTGGTAAATTTACGCGGCGGTTTGGCGGCGTGGAAGCAGGACAATCTGCCCACGGTAACCGAGACGAAAACTTCTCAAAAAAATAAGGGCGGTAAGTAGCGCATGAGTGCCTTGGATAAAATCGCCCCAATGCCAAATACGACGCCGAATGCGGTGACAATGTATTCCACCGCGTTCTGCGGATACTGCGATCGCGCTCGCTCGCTGTTGAATCGCAAAGGCGCAACCGTGGTGGAGATCAAAGTGGACGAAAATCCCGCGGATCGCGAGATCATGCTAAAACGCAGCGGCGGGCGTCGCACTGTGCCGCAGATTTTCATCGGCGATCGGCACGTCGGCGGCTATGACGAGCTGGCGCAACTCGATCGTAGCGGCGAACTGGATCGTCTTCTTCAAGGCTAATGCCCGAAGTCCCAGCGAGTTGACATCCAGAATGATGCGTACTATTTCCCTGTTTTAATTCCAGATCACACCATTAACGATTCATAAATTAGATATCCCAATTAGGAAATTATCATGGCCGAGCAAACTCCCGACAACACCGCTCCTCTGGGCGCCCCTCAAGGCAACGGTGCCGCCGATCCGAATGCGCCGCAATTTGCGCCGCAAGCGGTCTACATCAAAGACGTTTCCTTCGAATCGCCGAGCGGTCCGCGTGTGCAACCGAACACGCAAACCAATCCCACGATCAATCTCAACATGAGCACCGCCGTTAACGAACTCGGCCCGGAGTTACGCGAAGTGGTATTGACCGTGCACTTGCAAGCGATGGTCGGCGACAAGTCGCTGTGGCTGGTGGAACTGCAACAGGCCGGCGCGTTCGCGATGCGCAATTTTCCACAGGATCAACTGCCGCGTTTGCTGGGCATTTTCTGTCCGGATTACTTGCTGCCGTACGCGCGACAAACGGTGTCCGATCTGCTCATGAAAGGCGGGTTTCCACCGTTTCTGTTGCCGCCGGTGAACTTCGACGCGCTTTACAATCAAGCGGTGCAGCAACAAGCGCTACAGCAGCAAACCGCGCCGACACCAATTAACTAATCGCGATCCCGGATCGCAAGATGCGGGAGCACAAAGATGGTTGACGCGCAACCGTCGAAGCTGCCGAGCGCCGAGCCGATTCTGATTGTCGGCGCGGGTTCTTGGGGTACGGCGCTCGCGATTCAATTCGTGCGCGCCGGCCGTCGCACTTATCTTTGGGGACGCGACGCTACGCAGCTCGCGAATCTGGAACGCGAACGAGTCAACCAACGCTATCTTCCCGACACGCCGTTTCCGGCAGAGTTGATCGTTGCATCGACTCTCGAACGTGCGCTCAACCAATGTCGCGACATTCTGGTCGCTGTGCCGAGTCATGCGTTGCGCGCAACGCTAATGAGCATCGCGCCGCACATTGGCAATGACATTCGAGTCGCGTGGGCAACGAAGGGCTTCGAACTGCACACCGGAAAGTTACCGCATCAAGTGGTCGCCGAAGTGCTCGACGCCCATTTACCGTCGGCGTTACCGCTGGCGGTTATTTCAGGCCCGACCTTCGCGCGCGAAGTTGGCGCAGGCCTGCCGACCGCGATGACGGTCGCCGCCACCGATGATTCCTTTGCGCGCGAGTTGGCCCATAGTCTCTCGAGTCATCACTTTCGCGCCTACACATCGACGGATGTTATCGGCGTCGAAGTGGGCGGTGCCGTGAAAAACGTTTTGGCGATCGGTGCGGGCATGTCGGACGGATTGGGTTTCGGCGCGAATACGCGCATTGCGCTAATCACGCGCGGCCTAGTCGAGATGACTCGGCTGGGCGTCGCGCTCGGCGCGCAACGCGAAACATTTATGGGTCTCGCCGGTCTGGGCGATCTCGTGCTTACTTGCACCGATAACTTATCGCGCAATCGCCGATTTGGATTGGCGGTTGCGGCAGGCAAGACTACGAAACAAGCACAGGCGGAGATCGGCCAAGTGGTGGAGGGCGTGCAGGCGGCGCAAGCGGTGCACGAAGTGGCGGCACAATTGAAAGTGGAAATGCCGATTTGCGAACAAGTATTCGCGGTGCTGTATCAGAACGTTGCGCCGGCGCAGGCCGTCAAACAATTGATGAGTCGCGAACTTAAGTCCGAGAGCTAATCCTCTAGCAGCTGTTGAAAAAGGCTATCCATGCCATTTTTCAACGTCGCTTGCGAAAGACGTGGCTTTCGCTTCACTCCCGAAATCAAGCACCAAGCAATCTGCATGATTTCGTCGGGCCGTCCGTGGCCCAATCTAGCAGCTGTTGAAAAGAATTTTTCAACAGACTGCTAGCGATACCGACTCATGATCTTTTCCAATCCCTTGCTGCCGGGCGTTAACTTCGCATAGGGAAATTGATTGAGCGCTGCCTTTGGCGTGTGATTCAACTCGTGCATATCGGTGCTTTGCTCGTTGATGTAAATCAATCCAGTGACGTATTCGTTTTGACGCAGTTTATCGCGAATATAACTGATGGCCTTGCCGCGATGCGTGGGATCGTAACTTTCATCGAGTTTGCGCAACAGCACGCGGCTGCCATCGTGCATGGTTACCGGCAATGCGTCACCTTCCTGATATGAAGCCGTGATCTCCGTTGCGGGCGGCACAAAGTCGGTGTGCACGACTTCATCGTAGTGATCGCGAACGTAGGAATAACTTTTCGTCGAGCCTTCGTGATCGTTGAAACTCACACAAGGCGAAAGAATATCGATTAATCCGAAACCCTTGTGACGAATACCGGCTTTGATCAGCGGCACCAATTGCGCCTTGTCACCGGAAAAACTTCGCGCGACAAACGTTGCGCCCAACGTTAACGCTAGCGTCACTGGATCGATCGGCGGCGATTGATTCGCTTCGCCCTTCTTCGGTTTACTGCCGAGGTCGGCGCTGGCCGAAAATTGACCCTTGGTCAAGCCGTACACGCCATTATTCTCCAGCAAATAAAGCATGTTGATGTTGCGACGGATCGCATGGACAAATTGACCCATGCCAATGGACAGCGTGTCGCCGTCGCCGGATACGCCGATGTAGTGCAGGTCGGGATTTGCGCAATTGGCGCCGGTGGCAATCGACGGCATCCGTCCATGCACCGCGTTGAATCCGTGACCGCCGCTGACGAAGTACGCCGTGGTTTTCGACGAACAACCGATGCCTGAGAGCTTGACGATGGTTTCAGGTTGCAGCGACAACTCCCACACGGCTTCAATAATCGCGGCGGTGATGGAATCGTGTCCGCACCCCGCGCAAAGCGTCGACATGCCGCCTTCGTAGTCGCGCCGCGTAAGTCCCAACTGGTTGCGCGGCAGATGGGGATTAAAGACTTTCGGTTTGGCGATGGAAGTCATGATGCGCTCCGCGCGGGGTATAGGCTGTAGGCGCTGGGCTGTAGGTCGGAACGGAAATCAAGCAGTCGCCGCTTGCGGATTGATCTCTTGAAGAATGTGCAACATGGAATCCACGATGCAGTCGGACGACATCGGCATGCCGCTGTAATGCAGGATCGAGCGTAGCTTCGATTTTTCGACGCTGGTTTCCAATGTGATCAAACTCTTAAGCTGCGCGTCGCGATTTTGTTCGATTACAAAAATCGTTTCGTGTGCGGCCAAAAAATCCTCCACCTCCGAGCCGAAGGGGAAACCGCGAATGCGCATGTAATCGAGGTGCACGCCGCGTCGTTTCAAAATGTCGATGGCCTCGTGTACCGCGCCGTCGCAACTGCCGATGGATACGAACGCCAGATCGTGTTCGCAGCGACCTTCGATCACCGCCTGCGGCACTAAAGTTTTAGCGGTATCGAATTTTCGCTTGAGACGGTCGAGCACCACTTGATATTCGGCGGAGTCTTCTGTGTAGCCGCCGAACTGATTGTGACCCGAGCCGCGTGTGAAGTAGGCACCCTTGGGATGCACGCCGGCGATCGTGCGATAGGGAATGCCATCGCCGTCTTTGTCGACGTAGCGCTGAAACTTTTCTATCTTGGCAAGTTCTTCTTTACTCAATACTTTGCCGCGATCCGGTTGGTAGGCGTCGTCCCATTTCAGTTCCTTGCACATCCAATCGTTCATGCCGATGTCGAGATCGAGCAACACCATCACCGGCGTTTGCAGGCGTTCGGATAGGTCGAATGCTTGCACGGCCATGTAGAAACATTCTTCCGGATTCGCGGGAAATAACAGCACATGTCGCGTATCGCCATGCGATGCATAGGCGGCGAGCATCAAGTCGCCTTGCTGCGTGCGCGTCGGCATACCGGTCGAAGGGCCGACACGTTGCACATCGAAGATCACCGCCGGGATTTCGGCGTAATAGGCGAGACCGATGAATTCATTCATCAGAGAGATGCCCGGACCGCTGGTCGGCGTGAACGATCTTGCGCCGTTCCACGATGCGCCGATCACTACGCCGATCGCAGCGAGTTCATCCTCCGCCTGAACGATCACGTAATTGTGTTCGCCCGTTTCCGGATTCACGCGCCACTTTTCGCAGAAACTCTTGAACGCATCCATCAGCGAGGTCGAGGGGGTAATCGGATACCACGCCCCGACTGTCGCACCGGCATACATGCAACCAAGACCGGCCGCAGCGTTTCCCTCGATCATGATATAGCCCGCCGTCTTGTTCATGTGTTCGGTACGCAGCGGTAGCTGGCAAGCCAAATGTTCTTTCGCGTAGTTGTAACCGCTTTCGAGCGCCTTAACGTTTGAATCGAGCAGCGCTTTCTTACTAGCGTAGCTTTCGCCGAGTTGTGCGCGCATCACGTCCATGTCGAGATCGATCAGCGCCGCTACCACGCCCGCATACATGATGTTCTTTAGGAGAATGCGATTACGTGTGCCCTGAAAGGTTTCGTTGCACATGCGCGCCAGCGGCGCGCCCAAGATGGTGACGTCATCGCGTTGCAATAGTCCCGGGCGCGGCCAACTGGAATCGAAAATCAAATAACCGCCGCTGCTCACTTCTTTTAGATCTTTCGCGTAGGTCTCGCCATTCATTGCAACCATGATGTCAACGCGACCCGAGCGGGCTACGTAGCCGTCGCGGCTCACGCGAATCTCGTACCACGTCGGTAGCCCCTGGATGTTGGATGGAAAAAGATTTTTCCCCATTACCGGAATGCCCATGCGGAAAATGGTCTTCATCACCAGGCCGTTCGCACTGGCCGAACCGGTGCCGTTGACGTTGGCGAATTTGATGACGAAATCGTTGACGCGGCCGGCGTCTTTAGTAAGGGTGGTCATGGTGTTGGATCGGCTGGGGCAATTGTGGCTGGGGGTCGGAAAGCGGCAGCGGGTTTTGATTTTTCCTCCAGTCTCCAGCCCCCGACCTCCAGTCATTCGATTATCTACGCAATCTTCCTCTGGGGTTGTGGCTTCATCACATCGCCTGCACTCGCCACTTTAATGGTGGATTTCTGCATATCCCATGCGTAGGTGGGGCAGCGTTCTGCGCACAAACCGCAGTGCACGCAAAGATCTTCGTCTTTCACCATGACTCGTGCGGTCTGTTTCAACGGCGCCGACACGTACAACGCTTGCGTTAGGCTGCTGGCGGGAGCTTTGAGTCGCTGACGCAACTCGTTTTCTTCGCCATTTGCCGTCATCGTTAGGCAATCGGTGGGGCAGATATCGATGCAGGCATCGCACTCAATGCACAGCTTGGCGTCGAACACCGTTTGCACATCGCAGTTCAAACAGCGCTGCACTTCGGCTTGGCATTGTTCCGCCGTGAAGCCGAGTTCGACTTCGATGTCGACTTTCTTGAAGCGCTCTTTCAAGCCAACATGCGGCATCAAGCGTCGCTCAACGGGGTTGTAGTCGTTCTTGTACGACCACTCGTGCATGCCCATCTTGCGACTCGACAACGTGACAAAATTTGGCGGACGCTCGTCGACACTTAAGTTCTGGCAAAACTGATGTATTGAGATTGCCGCTTGATGGCCGTGTTCGACCGCCCAAATAATATTTTTCGGACCGAACGCCGCATCGCCACCGAAAAATATTTCCGGCCGCGTCGATTGATGCGACTTGGCGTCGACTTTGGGCACGTGCCATTTGTCGAACTCGATGCCGACATCGCTCTCGATCCAGGGAAATGCGTTTTCCTGGCCGATGGCGAGAATCACATCGTCGCAGGGATAAAATTCTTCGCCGACGATTTTCTCACTCTTAATGCGCGCGCCGTCCATCTCATACTCCATTTGATCGAACATCATACCGGCGAGCTTGCCGTCCTTGATGACGAACGACCTCGGCGAGCGATTGATGACGATCTGAACGGTTTCTTCTTCGGCGTCGTCGAGTTCCCATGCAGAAGCTTTGAAGAACTCGCGCGGCTTGCGCGCCATCACTTTGACTTCCTTCGCGCCCAAGCGCATCGATGTGCGACAGCAATCCATTGCGGTGTTGCCGACGCCGATGATTAACACTTTTTCGCCGATGCTCTTAATGTGAGCAAACGCGACCGATTCCAGCCAATCGATCCCGATGTGGATGCGATCACTGTCATCGCGGCCAGGCAATTCAAGATTTTTACCCTTGGGCGCGCCGGTGCCGACGAATATCGCATCGAACTCTTTGCCCGCGAGCAGCGCTTTCATACTATTGACCGGTGCGTTCAAGCGTAGATCGACGCCCATGTCGGTGATGTAACCGATCTCTTCGCTTAACACTTTCTCAGGTAGGCGAAACGACGGGATGTTGGTACGCATGAGTCCGCCCGGCACCTCCCACTTTTCGAAAATGGTGACTTGATAGCCAAGCGGCATCAAATCGTTGGCAACGGTGAGCGATGCCGGACCTGCGCCGATGCAGACAATTCGCTTACCGTTTTTCTGTTTGGGAATGGCCGGCAGTAAGCCGGAAATATCGTCACGATGATCGGCAGCGACGCGCTTCAATCGACAAATCGCCACCGGTTCGTCTTCGACGCGACCGCGACGACACGCCGGCTCGCAAGGTCGATCGCACACGCGACCCAAAATTCCCGGAAAGACATTCGATTCGCGATTCACCATGTAGGCATCGGTGAATTTGCCTTGCGCGATCAGTCGAATGTATTCCGGCACATCGGTGTGCGCGGGGCAGGCCCATTGGCAATCGACCACTTTGTGGAAGTAGTCGGGATTCTTAGTATCGGTTGCATCCACCGTCTTCGCCTTGAATCAACAAGAGATAGGATCAGATCGCACTAATCAACGATGCAAAGCCTAGTGCGATAAACCGCAACCCAATAGGTCGACTACCCTCGACTTAATCGTTGCGACACACGCAATACAACTTTGACTTAGATATTAAGCCATAGATGCTAAAACTTCGCTCGTAAGAGCGTAACCGTTTGAGAAGCAAAGGCAAGCGAGAAATTGCTAAGAGAACGCCGCTGCGATCGCCTACTTTATCCGAACCTTGAATTGCAGGTCGAAATAGGGATTACCGACGAGCGAACTGCCGGCCATCGCACCTTGTGGCCGAAGGCGAATATGCGTAACCGTCGCGTCGCATTTGTCGGCGTCTAGCGTTGGCGAATAGCTCCAAGTTACGCCGCCATCGTTGGAGAAGTCCACATTATCGGCTGCGCTGTTCAGGGCTATGAATGTCCACGTCAATGTGCTGCTTGGCGCGCCGTCGACGAATGCCACTGGACCTGAACCGGGTGCGCCGACGTCGCCGACGAACAGCTTCGTGTTAGCAGGAATGGAATCGACGATTGATAGGCTATTGCTATCGACCGTACCGGTCCCCTGATTGATGATGCGCAGCGAGTAACGTTCTTCGGCGCCGGGAATGCTTTTCGGATTGGTCGATCCATTCACCGGGTCGGAAATAACCTGTACCGATTTTAGATGCATGAGCGCTGGCGTCTGAACGATAAACGTCTGTTCGTCGATGTTGTAGAAGTTTGCTTGCACTTCCGGTGAGTTGGGTTGACCGGGAATATGCACCAACCCAGCCGTCGCGCCGACGGTACTGGTCGATGCGTCCTTCGCGAACACACGCACTCGCCAATTTGCGCCGGAGGGCGTCGTCGAGACAAACGTATAAGTGGGATCGGCACCGACGCTACCGTCGTTACTCCAGATGGCGTCGTTGGCGGTCACGTCACCGTGCGTGCCGTCGTTGAATAACTTTATACCGCTTGCTACCAATGCGCCGGCATTGTCGTATACGTTGGCCGTCACTGGATTGGCGGCTGCCGTTGGCGTTGCATCGACCGTCGAGCGAATGACTAATTTCTGACCAGCGGCATAGGTTGTTGTCGCGATGGGTGCGGCGATGTTGACGCCAAAAGCTTCAGGCGTACCTAGTGTCGGTGTTACGACGCACCACTCAACGTCATCGATGTGGTACCAGGCCTTGTAGAGCGTTACGTCGCTGGTAGTGATTGTAAGTGTGATGGTTGATCCGGCGCCGAATCCGGCCAAGCTGTCGGTCGGATTGAACCACGGTTGCGAACCGCGCGAAATCCCCATGCCGAGCATGTGTCCGCCTTTGTTGTTGGTGTCGAAACCGTTGTAAGGACCGTAACCCGATTGAGTTGTGCTAGCGGCGTTGCCGCTAGTGCCGTTACTGCTGAAGTTGGTGCTATACGGAAAGGTTGCGTACGAGGCACCATCCGGACCGACCATAACTGTGTTGGTGGCGCCGGAACCGAGTGTGATGCGAATAAAGTCGTAACTGCTCGCGTTTGCCCAAGAAGAATCCCAGCCTTCGGGCCGATAGCGCAACGAAATGCCGGTTGGACAACTGCTCGGTTTGATAAACGATCTTGTCAGTGTGACGCCAGGGTTGTGATTCGCTAGTTCATTCGATGTGCGTGAGCCAAGCAAATAGGATTGAGCGCCGGTAAATGGCGTGCCGTCGGTAGTGACCGTCGCGCCATTACCATCGGTGGTGATGGAAGGATTTTCGCTGGATCGAATTTGCGCATCGTAGCCGCCACCGCTTGTAGTTGCCGTCCAACCCGGGGGATTTTGTGTGCCCGTCCCGCCCACTTCGAAATTGCCGTTGATCGGCGGTTGCGGATTTCCGGGCTTTAAGCCATTCGCGGTGATATCGAAATACAAGTAATACGTCACCGCACCCGAATCTTCGAGAATGAAGCGCACCTCGCCGCGACTGTTGCCGATCGTGTCGCTGGCACCTGCATAAACGGAATCGGTGAATTCTTGATTGGTCGAAAGTGCGCCGCTGCTCCGCACCACGCGCGGTGAATTTGCGTCGAAGGTTCCGTTCACACCTAGTTGAGTGAGCAGCGCTCCAAAATCGACATCGACTTTGATTGTGCTGTTGACGCTAGCGCCTGCGGGTACGTTGATCGGCACTCGGTAGTGCCAATCGGGAGCAGTGCCGACCGGGTTTTGATCGTACCAAGTGGGTAGCCGCAAATCGGCGCGAGGCGCAGCAGCAAAGGTCAGCAGCGCCGCGAATGCAAACGGACGAATCACGGCTAAAAGCCGGCATCCGCGAGACGAAAAAGTAGACGATCCCCGTAGCATAGACCGCGAGCTTACCGACGACGTTTATCGGGTTTTCCCTAACCGGTCACAGTTCGCGTCGATTATGTTGCCGCTCGACAAACTCAGATGTTAAAGCGCGAGCTTATCGGCATTTCCCGCAAGTCCTTGAGCCGATTCGAATAGAAGTGCGAACCGCCTCACGTCGCAACCGTGGCAAACGTTAAAAATCCCGCTCGTATGAGTAAATCCGCCAATTCCGTTAGGGAGTTGGCCTAGCGGCGCAATGGGAGATCGTCCCAGCGCGCTGCCTTTTACATGTCAGGCGATTGATGCAACCGACGAGAAACAATTGGGTTTCAAGAATGACCGCGTGGCAGTCAGGCGGCGTTCTGTTACTGACGACAAGCGTTGCACTTGCCGTCGGTACGTCGGCCAACACTGCGATCAGTAATTCCGCGCAGGTGAGTTATTCGATTGGCGGCGCGCCCGTCACGGTCAACTCGAACACGACCACGCTAAATGTTGCGGAAATTCTCAACGTCAACGTCACGATGCAAACGCCCACGGTATCGGTCGCGCCGGGTGCAACTCAGCGAGCGATTGTCGTGCGCGTCACTAACATCGGCAACGCTTCGGAAGTATTTCGACTTGCGGGCAATAGCGCAATTGCCGGTGACGATTTCGATCCGATTCCATCCGCGCCGTTTATCTATTTCGATACGGACAATAGCGGCGATCTTTCCGCGGCGGATGTTGCGTACGTACCGGGAACGAACGATCCCACGATCGCGGCGGATCAATTCGCCACGCTGCTCATTGTGAATAACATTCCAACCGGTCTTGCCAACGGCACGATCGGTCGCACGCAATTTACTGCGCAAGCGGCAAAAGGCAGCGGCGCGCCGGGTACGGTATTGGCGGGACAAGGTCCGGGCGGCGTCGACATCGTGGTCGGCACGAGCAGCGCAAATCAATCCGGCACCGCGTCGTATGTCGTAGCGGGACTGCAGTTGAACGCCTTGAAATCGCAAACTATCGTCGATCAATTCGGCGGCACGCGACCGATTCCCGGTGCGCGCATCAATTATCAAATCATCATCACGCCGACCGGGACAGGCACGGCCAATGCGGTGGCGTTCACCGACGCCATTCCCGCCAATACGACTTACGTAGTCGGCACGATACGTTTGAATTCCGTCGTGCTCACCGATACAGCCGATGCGGACGCGGGGCAATTCGTTACGACGCCCGCAGCGCAAGTGCGCGTGACGCTCGGCGATCTCACGTCAGCAAGCGGCGCGCAGACCATCAATTTTGCAGTGACTATCAATTAGAGGAGAGGGGAAATGAGTACAGCAAGACATGAGGCTTGGGGCTTGGGGCTAAAGGTTAGAGTCGGAATAGCCGCGTTGTCGCTCATCGCAACGTTGCCGGCTTTCGCGCAGGAAAAAAAATGCGTGTCGCTCAAAACTGAAGCGCAGGTCGAACAGGATTACACCGACGCGCAGGGCAAACCGGCAAAACGTTTGGTTGAGCCACACAAAATCGTTCCCGGCACCGAAGTCATTTGGACCATCTCCGCTTTCAACGTCTGCGACAAAGCCGCGGACAAAGTAGTGATTGAGAACGCAGTGCCCGAGCACATGATCTATGTTGCCGATTCGGCGATCGGTCCGGGTGCCGAGATCGCCTATTCGCTCGACGGCCGCGAATTCAAAAAAGCGACTGAGTTAGTCGTGCGCGACGCGGACGGCAAAACTCGTCCCGCACGCGCCGATGAAATCAAAAGCATTCGCTGGGTATTGAGCGTACCGATCGCGCCGAAGTCGATGGCGTACGGTCGCTATCGCGCCAAAGTTAAATGAGATTTGCCGCGAGGCAAAAGCGTTTGCAACCACTGGCAAGCAGTTGCAAAAGCGTCGATGAGCCTGCCGTCTGTTGGTTTTTTTGTCTGTCTGTTCGTTTCTGTTTAGGAGTATTGCAATGACA
>JAYTQU010000220.1:0-23668 GCA_043746555.1 Pseudomonadota bacterium
TGTCATTTCAACGTACCCTCGAACTCGATAAGAAAAATGGGATGTGCAGTGTACTTAAAAAGATCGGCCAATTGGTCAACTGGCTGCCGGCAAACCGGCCGGAAAAATAGAGCTGGAATTGATTTCTGTTCTGGCCCGCTGCCCAGTTGACCGGGTGCCGGTTCGCCGCAACTTCATCCGCGCCAATGCGGCGGATAGGTTCGATCGTAACCGGGTAAATTTTCGATTCGTCGCACCCACGCCGCGATCGAAGGAAAATGTGCGTCGAGCGGCACGAAGTGGCCGCGCAAGTCGTGCGCCTCGCGACGCTCTAGCGCGCGCAACAGAATTTGAATCCCGGGAAATATCACCGCGTCGGCTGCCGAGAATGCATTGCCCACTAACCAGCACGATGTAGCGAGTCGACTTTCGATGGTACGCGCTTCCTTCGCCACTGCTTGAACGGCTTTATTGGCTTCTTCCATACGGCCTTCGAGTCCTTGAAAGAAAATCGCCGATGTCAGTTTGTTGACGTGCGGTTCTGCGTACGCTTGATACTCGCACAGCACGCGCATTATCGTGGCTGCATCTTCGGGTGTCTCGCCAAACATCGGCGGTTCAGAATACTTGCGGTCGAGATAGGTCATGATCGCCAGCGATTCGTAGCAGATAAATTCGCGCCCATCACCGCTGTCCTTGAGAACCGGTACGCGACCGCGCGGATTGAGCCGCAACATTTGCGGCGATTTGTGTTCCTGCTTCGAGAATTGCAGGAGATGCGAGCGATAAGGAATGCGCTTGTATTCCAGCGTCAACAGCACGCGCCAAGCGTACGGACTGCCGCTCCCCCAGTAGATATCGATGGCCATTTGCAGGCTCCCATGATTTTGGAGTGAGACTATACTGCACGTCGCCAAAAGATGTGATAAACGATGCGCCAACGATGAACTTGATTGTCAACAGACCTTATGGTCTTCCGAAATTCCAATTGCTTCCGTCACTCGTCACCCTCAATCCGATCCTTACCTCGCCATGCACACCACGCTCATCTCGGTCGACGTGCTGCATTCTCGACTTGAAACTGCGGTTGCGATCGACTGCCGTTTCGATCTCGCCAATCCCGAAGCCGGTCGCCAAGCGTTCGCAGAGGGACACATTCCCGGCGCGCGGTACGCGCATCTCGATACGGATTTGTCGGGACCAAAGTCGAATCTCACCGGACGTCATCCGCTCCCCGATTCGACAACGCTTGCAGCAACATTTGGTCGCTTCGGTATTACATCGAACACACAAGTGTTTGCCTACGACGCCGACAACGGCATGTTCGCTTCGCGACTTTGGTGGTTGCTTCGTTGGTCGGGACATCGTTCAGTCGCGGTTCTCGATGGTGGATTCAAAGCTTGGACGATGGCGGGCTTGCCGATCTCTCGCGATGCGCATGCGCCTGTCGTGGCAAATTTTCGCGCCGAGACCGATGACTCACTCGTTGTGAGCGCCGATGAAGTGGCGCGGCGAGCAATACAATCCGACTGGCGCATTCTCGATGCGCGCGCGCCGGAGCGCTTTCGCGGCGAGGTCGAACCGCTCGATCCCGTCGCCGGTCATATTCCCGGCGCACGCAATCATCCGTTCGCTTGGAACATGGGAGGCGATGGCCGCTGGTTATCGCCACACGAGCTTGCAACCAAGCTGAACTTATCGCTCGACGGCGTTCGAAGCGAGCGCGCCATCATGATGTGCGGTTCCGGTGTCACGGCCTGTCACAATTTGTTAGCGCTCGAAATTGCCGGATTGCACGGCGCAAAACTGTATGCGGGATCGTGGAGCGAATGGATTCGCGATCCCCGTCGGCCCGTTGTAAAAGGGACTGGGAGTTAGCATTTGGTTCTACTTTGTCAGGCTGCGCTGAAGCGCGCATTGCTGTTCCGGCTAACGCCTAACACCTATCAACTTCTCTCCTGATACTCTTGCCGCATGGACATTCCAAACAAACGCGCACCGAACCACTGGAAGATCGAGGACTCGCTCGAACTCTATCAAGTCAACAATTGGGGCAGAGACTACTTCGGCATCAACGCGCAAGGTCACGCGGTGGTGCGACCGGATGCCACGCCCGGTCGCGAAATCGATCTCTACGAGGTGATCGAAGGATTGAAGGCCCGCGACCTCACGGCACCGGTGGTGCTGCGTTTTGCCGATATCTTGAAGCATCGCCTCAGGCGTTTGCACGAAGCGTTTGCGCAAGCCATCGCCGAGAACGACTATCGCAATCGTTACTGCGCCGTCTTTCCGATTAAGGTCAATCAACAACGCTTGGTCGTGGAAGAAGTCTATCGCTGCGGTAAGGAATTCGGTTTTGGATTGGAAGCCGGATCGAAACCGGAACTGCTGGCGGTGATGGCGCTCACCGAGGATGCGCCCGAACGCATGATTGTCTGCAACGGCTTTAAGGACGACAGTTACATCGAAGCCGTGATACTGGCGACCAAACTCGGTCGCACTATTATTCCGGTGGTGGAAAAGTTCGACGAATTGCATTTGATTTTGAAGCATGCGGCCAAGTATCAGGTGCGCCCGCGCATCGGCGTGCGCGTGAAACTTGCCAGCGAAGGCGCGGGTCGGTGGCGCGACTCGGCCGGCGAGAAATCCAAATTCGGCTTGTTTATCAGCGAAATTCTCGATCTTGTCGAAGTGCTCAAAAGCCACAATATGCTCGACTGTCTAGAGCTTGTGCACTGTCACCCCGGCAGTCAATTGCAGGATATTCGTCGCGTCAAAGATGCGATCAACGAACTCGCACATGTGTATGCGGAGTTGAAATTACTCGGCGCGGGCTTGAAGTACATCGACATCGGCGGCGGCTTAGGCGTGGACTACGACGGCAGCGGCACTAACTACAACTCCTCGATGAATTACACCATCGGCGAATACGCAAGCGATGTGGTATATCGAATCGCAAGTGTCTGTAACGCGCGCGAAATCGATCATCCGATGATCGTCAGCGAATCCGGACGCGCCACCATTGCCCACCACAGCATCCTGATCTGCAACGTGCTCGGCTCTTCGGCGCTCGATCAATTTAGGGTCGCCAATCAGCTTACCGAAGAACTCGGCGATAGCGAAGAACTGCCGCAGCCCGTGCAAGATTTGTTCGAAGCCTTTCGCGGCGTAACCGATCGTCGTTTGGTTGAGTGTTATCACGATGCCGTGCAAGCGCGCGAACAAGCGCTGCAGATGTTCAATCTCGGCTTGCTGAGCTTGAAATGCCGCGGCTTGGCCGAACGGTTGTATTGGGCCACCTGCGCGAAGATTCGCGATCAATGTCGCAAATCGGGCCGAGTGCCGGAAGAATTGGAAGATTTGGAGACCATTCTCTCCGATACTTATTTCTGTAACTTCTCGGTGTTTCAATCGCTGCCCGATAGCTGGGCGATCGATCAGCTATTTCCGATCATGCCGATTCATCGACTCGACGAAAAGCCGACTCGCAATGCCGTGTTGGCCGATATCACTTGCGACTCCGACGGCAAAATCGATCACTTCGTCAGTCAGCGTGAAGTGAAAAGGACCCTGGAGCTGCACGAACTGCGGACGAACCAGGATGCCGTCGTCGAGGAATACTACTTGGCTACATTCTTAGTGGGTGCCTATCAAGAAACCCTCGGCGATCTGCATAATTTGTTTGGCGACACGCATGTCGTCCATATTCGTTTACATGAGCAGGGCGGTTGGTGGATCGACGAAATTGTCAAAGGCGACACGGCTGCCAAGGTGCTCGGCTATATGCAATATCAGGCCGATCAACTCTTTCCGCAGTTCGCTCGCGACTGCGAACGCGCGGTCCGTGAGGGTCGTATGAATCTCGCCGAGAGCCAGGCTCTGCGGCGCTTCTACGAACTGGAACTACACGGTTACACGTATCTAGAAGCGGATTGAGCGCAGGCCAACTGGCTGCCGGTCAACCGGGCGCCGGCCAGAACTAAGGGTTTTCGGCTTCAAAATCTTATTGCTGAACAGCTTGCCAATAGCCAGTGGCCAGTTAGCGCACCTCTCATTTGCCATCAAAAATCCCCGGGCGTAACATCGGCCGCGTCTCACGTTAGTGAGCCAGGGGTTTGTAAAAAAAGTATTGTCTTTCTGACGAGTGCATAACGATGACAACGATCTATGTGGGGAATCTTCCTTTCAGCGCCACCGATGCCGATGTGCGAGCTTTGTTCGAACAACACGGCACGGTGGAATCCGTGAAACTAGTGAATGATCGCGAAACCGGTCGGCCGCGAGGCTTCGGTTTTGTGGACATGCCGAGCGCTGACGCTCAAAAAGCGATTCAAGCCTTGAACGGGTTCGATATGGGCGGTCGTCCGCTGCGTATCAACGAGGCGCGCGAACGCGAAGCGCGCGCGCCGCGTCCAACCGGAAAGTGGTAACGATGTAAATTCTGAACGCGTTGCGGAATCTTCCGCAACGCGTTCACGCAGCCGGCGCCGTTTTGACTTGCATGCATGCAGTCATGAAGCGGCGCACGTCTTGATATTGTTTTTTCAATTCGCGCAACTGTTCGGTCGCGTCGTCGATGCGTTGCTCCATCCCTGAAATTTCCAACGCATGACAGCGTTCGGCGACCGTCTTCGCGCCTAGCGTAGCGGCCGCTCCTTTTAGCTTGTGTGCGGCGCGACGCAACACGGCGGCATCGCGACACTCCACCGCGTCGCTCATCGACGCAATGCCCTCGGTCGCGCTGTTGTGAAATTGCGCGATCAATTCGTCAAAACTATCGCCGGCGATGCCGCGCATTTCGAGCAATTGCTCTAAGTCGAAAATATCGGTCGGTAGATCGGTCCACGCCTGATGCGAGGATTCGATCGAGAGACTCTCCGGTTGGATGGGGCCGAGACACGCGCTAGCCGGCAGCCACTTCTCCAGCATCGCGCTTAAGTTTTTTTGTCGAATCGGTTTAGCCAAAAAATCGTCCATGCCGGAACCCAAGCAGCGTTGCTTATCGTCACTCAATACACTCGCTGTGACGGCAACAATGGGAGTACGTTGAAGATTCTGCGCATGTTCATATTGTCGAATTGCCAACGATGCATCGCAGCCGTCAAGTTCCGGCATGTGGTAGTCCATTAAAATCATATCGAAGCGGTCGCATTGCACCGCCTCGACGGCTTCGCGGCCATTGCCCGCCAACGCAGTTCGCAATCCCAGTTTTAGCAGCATCGCGTTGATGACTTGTTGATTGGTCTCGTTGTCCTCGGCGATCAATACGTGACCCTTAAACTGCATCGGCCCACTCGCAAGACCCGAATGAATGTCTGAGGCGTCGTTGATTTCTTGACCGCCGATCACTTTTCCCAACCGCAAATTGAAGAAAAAGGTGGAGCCTGATCCCGGCGTGCTTGCAACGCCGATCTCGCCCGTTTCTCTATCGAGCAGGGTCGTCAACTGTTTGCAGATCGCTAGCCCTAAGCCGGTTCCGCCGAAGCGGCGACTGGTCGAATCGTCGGCTTGCATGAACGGCGCGAACAGGCGCGCTTGCACGTCGGCCGCCAGGCCAATGCCTGAATCGCGCACCGCGAACTTTAAGCGAATCGTTGCGTCGTCCTCGGCGAGCACCTCGACCTTGATGATCACTTCGCCCGCCAACGTAAATTTAATCGCGTTACTCACGAGGTTCGACAGCAGCTGCGTCATACGAGTTGTATCGGTAGATACGCGTGGTAACGGCTGCGATGGCAGTTCGCAACGCAGCGTGAGCAGTTTTTCGGCGGCGCGTACGCCATAGAGACTTTGTACGTGATTGATAATCTCCGGCAGGTTGACGGGCCTGGATTCGATCACCAACATTCCGGCTTCGATTTTGGAAAAGTCTAGGACATCGTCGATCACCGATAGCAACAAATCCGCCGACACGTTGGCGGTTCGCAACAGCTTTGCCTGGTCGAGCGACAGGCGCGTCGCGGTTAGTGCGTCGAGCATGCCGATAACGCCGTTCATGGGCGTGCGAATCTCGTGACTCATGTTGGCGAGAAACTGCGATTTAATGCGCGCCGCATGTTGGGCTTGATCGCGCGCGTGCGCTAGTTCTTCTATCAAGCGCTCACGATCGGCGCGCTCGCGTTGTGTGGCGCGACGCACGCGCTGCGCATGGAAGAACACCGCTACGGTTACGAAGGCAGCACCAAAAACCAACCATTCATTTACGCGCTGTTGTCGTTCCGCGCGCGATTGTTGCGCTGCCAAGATTTCCAGTTGCGCGGTGCGAATCACTTTCGACATCGCCAGCAGATGGCCGGCCAACAGATTGAAATGATCGGTGCGCGCCGATGCGTGCGCGCCGGCTTCGGCTAGTTTGCCCTTGCCGAACGAAGCTAGCGCTTGCTCGCTCTGTTCGTAGAGCGCCTGCCAATCGCGCTCGACATTCGGAAGTTGTTCCGCGAGCAGCGCTTGTTCACGCGCGGACAATCGCTCGGTCATGTGTCGTTGGAGTTGTGCGAAGCGCTTCTCGAATTCGCGAGCTGCGAATTCTAGGTGCGCCGTCTCGGCGTCGACGTCATGGCTGACGAACACTTTGCTAGTGGGCGCATTAGCGGCGATCACCGGCGCGCCCGCGTCACTGAGTTCATCCAGTAGCTGTGCGTACACCTGGTAGGTGCTACCGGCTTCTTGCAGCAGTTGTCCTTGATAAAAGTTCAGCCCTAAACTCAGCGATACGGCGACGAGATTGAGAACGGCGAGCGCCAAATAAGCGATATACCAACTCGGTAATTTGTTTGCGCGCACTGGCTCAAGGCGCGCGGATGCGTTGACTTCATCGTCCACCGAGAATTCCGGCGTGACATGCGCATTACTCATGCGCCCGCCGGGACGGCGACAAGCGCGATGGCCGGAGTCACTCCAGAGTTTTGCGATTCGGTGAAAGGCTTACCAGTCATTTGCGTGCTTCGATGAGAACAGCTCACGAGCACGGTGCTCTAGCTTGCTACGTCAGCCGTTGCCGGATAATGTTTCGACCCTAAACTTAATTCGGCCTCGGGCCGATAAACTTTAAGAATGCCGTCACTCACCTAACCATCGGGACGACCCGGCTATGGATGTTCCCAGCAATTTAATTGCCAACCGCTCGGTAGTCATTGCCGATGACGATGACGTCACGCGTAGTCTGCTACGCGGCGTGCTGCGCTCCGCCGGCTTGCGCGTCATCGGTGAAGCTTCCGACGGCGCGCGGGCGCTGGAGATGTTCGGAAAGCTGAAGCCGGAAATTGTCTGTCTCGACATCGAGATGCCGGAAATGTCGGGATTGGAAGTGCTCGGCAAAATTCGCGAGCAGAGCAGTGAGGCGATTGTATTGATGGTAACCGGCGCCACTTCCGGCGACAACGTACGTAGCGCAATTGCCGGCCGAGCGGACGGCATTATCGCGAAACCGTTTAACGCGACGAAAATCATCGGCGAGATCGAGCGCGCATTATCGCGATCGAAAGCCAACCAAGCTCACAAGGAGTAGTGAGCTTATTGCGCGTTTAGCTTTGCAAGTGAAGCAAAGCGCGATTGACCACACTTTCGACCGCCCGTTTCCAATCGTGCGCCGTGTCGCATTCGATCGTTACACCTTCGATCGCCAGCGGTCGTTGTTAGTCGCCGCGCAATTTCCGGAGCAGGGAAGTCCGCTTACGATTACGATCTGCACCCCGGTTTGATTTTCGTGCGTCAAGCTGTTCTCGAAGTGGATAGCGCAATCGCCATTCCCAGTTATTTCCCACTTATTACGTTTTCGCCAATGGCAGAAAGATCATGATCGAAAAAATTACGCCCATCCATTCCGGCCGCGTCTTGCAACTCAACATCGAGCGGGTAATGCTACCGAACGGTGCCGTTGCGGATTTGGAGATTGCCCATCATCCGGGTGGCGCCGCCATCGTCGCCGTCGATGTCGAGCGACGCGTGTGCCTGTTGTATCAGTTTCGACACGCCGCCGGAGGTTGGATTTGGGAATTGCCCGCCGGCAAGATTGACCATCGCGAACCACCCATCGATACCGCACATCGGGAACTGGCCGAGGAAGCGGGAGTGCGCGCGTCGCAGTGGCAATCGTTGGGGAGTTATCTCAGTTCGCCCGGCGTCTTTACGGAAGTGATTCATTTGTATTTCGCTACTCAGTTAACGCCGGCTCCGCAGGCACCGGAAGAGCACGAAGTGTTTCGAGTTGAATGGCGTGCGTTTGACGAAGTATTGGCATTGGCGCAGTCGGGAGAACTGCGCGACGGTAAAACCTTGGTGGGGATTTTTCGCGCTGCCCAATTTATTCGCTGATTTCATCGGCTGTGTTGATCGGAAACAAATCGTAAGAGTTTTCGACGAATAACATAACTCTCACATCGAAGTCGCGAGTCATGCATCCGGTGCACACTTTCCCGCACAATAACGCTAGAATTCACGCACAAGAACAATAGAGCACTTGGGGGCAGAGGTGCGGTAGTGAGTGACGAGGTCCGATCGAAAGTGAATCCTTCCAAATTCGGTTTTGCCGAGCGGCGCGTATCGCCGCGACGCGAAGACCCGGGTAAACTTGCATTTGACGATCGTGGCAATGCGCAATATGCCTGGGTTGACGAGCGCATGTTGGAAGAAGGGGAGGACGCCGACACGCGTCGGTTACGCGCATTGTCGGTTGCTAACTTGGTGTTGGTCGATGACGAGCCGCCACCAGATGCGAAACAAGTGGCGCTCAATATGCTGGGCGTTCGTCAAGGTTACAATCCATACGACAGCGGCATGCTAAAGAAGGACGCGTACAAGAAGCCGCGCAATCTTCGTGCGCTATCGCAATGGATTGAGATGCAGAACAAGCCGGCAGAGTCGGAAGAATAATCTACTCGTTCGTGCGCCGGACTTTTTCGGCGTGACCGCATCGATAAAATCGCCGCAATTCCGCAAGCCAAGCCTCCGGTCGCTGTCGTCGCACGCGCAAAAATCTTTCATCGAGTTTGCGACAGAAGCGCGCCGCATGACGATTGGCGAGTCGGTAACGCTCGGCGCTCTCGTCGTCCAGCTCGCTCACGAACTCAATGCGGTCGAACATCGATTCGTGCAGACGCGACGGAAAGCGACCGCTTTGCTGCTGCGTCAGTAAAAGTAGCGCGCCGGCATATTTATCGACTTCCGCTTGCAATTCCAACTCCAACAACGAAACCGGAATGCCTCGCTCGATACGCCACGTTAGATAATGAAAATGACTGACGCCTTCGAATGCGGTGCAAAAATCCGAAAGATTGTCGCCGTTAAGCATGTTCAGCGGATTGTTCTTGGCCAGCCGGGCCAAGACGGCGGCGTCGATGAATACACCGAGTTGCGCGCCGTCGCCCGATTGCGCAATCACTACTTGCTCGTCGCTACAATTGGTCGGCAAATCGAGCTGTTGACGATCGGTCGTCAAAAAATCGTCGACGTCATAGACGCTCGGCGCATCGTAGAACTGCGCGAGCAAAGCCTGCATCTGTCGCAACATCATGCGTGCCGCTCAATACCCGTACTGGTCAATGGCCGCGCGCGATCGAGTTTGCCACCGGCGCAACTCCCAAGCGACATAGAATTCGATGAGCGCGCGAACTACCTGTTTTGAGCCAGATTTCGTAGAGACGCAGCACATCCTTGTCGCTATGTGAGTAGTCGGTCTCCGCCACTTCGTTGAGAACATCGACAAGGTATTGAAATTTTTTGGCGAGCTCGGCGAAGACTTCCGGCAGAGCCGGCGCACGCACCGATTCCGCCAGGGTTCCATAGGCGCGACCACCCATCGCAATGTGATAGTCCACATCGACCAATTTGCGGGCAAAACTGTGCGCGAAAAATCCAGCGATAAATAGCGATACATCGCCGAGTCTGCGTAGCAATCGGTGCCGCGCTTCGATAGTTGGCGCTTGTAGCGCTTCGGCAAGTAACAATGCCAACGGCCGCAGTCGCACGCCTTCGTTCGTGCGTTCGTAGAGTTCTTCGGATCGCGCGAAAGTCGTGAGCACGTTGACCACGTAGTGTTCGGTGTGATCGTCCACTGACACGTGTTGCTTGCGTAGCGCGCCTTGCACAGAGTCACGAAAGAACTCGCGGAGATTCGTTACCGCTATGGGAGACGATTGGCTATCGGTCATTGCCATCACGATGCACCTCTTTCACAAAGGGTCGCTACAACACCGTCCCAGCTCAATAGACTGGTGCAACCAGACCACGGCAACTCGTTCGGCAGCAGCGCTGTTGCAACGAAGGCATTGCAACTTGTATGCCTATCGATCATATCGGCACGTGCAACGAGTTGTTGGAGGTTGCGTTCGGAAATTGGCCGATGCGTCGTCGACAACCGTGAACGGCTTCGAAGTTTTGGATTAGCAGTCGAGACGACACTTTGCTAAGTGCGGACGATTGCGCACAGTTCCAATGCAAGCGGAAATCCATTTGCACCGGATGGCGCGCCGGCCGGAAAATGCTCCGACATTTCCGACCTACACGGACGTAGGGAATGCAGGTGTTGCTGGCTCGTGACTATTCCTGACAACACGAGCATTTCCGACATCCTTGTAGGGTCAGAGCAATCACCTGCCAGAATTTCTGACCCACACGGAAGTGGGAAATGCCGGCGTCATTTGGAACATTCGCCGGCCTATATCCCTGTAGGTCAAGAAAAACCCCGTGCTGCAAGCAGCACGGGGATTCATTTACCGGCAATCGGAAGTTATTTAACCAAAGCTATTGAGTGGTAGCCGGCAATAATCTGGCGTTACTATTTTTGGATCTAACGAATCAATTGTGAACAGCGGCCGTTACCAGCGGCCACCACCGCCACCACCACCGCCGCCACCGCCGCGAGGACCACGACCGCCGCCGCCACCGGCAGGACGCTCTTGTGCTTCGTTAACACGGAGCGGACGGCCGCCCATGTCTTTGCCATTCAAAGATTGAATGGCGCGAGCAGCGTCGGCGCGCGGCATTTCGACGAAGCCAAAGCCACGCGGACGACCGGTTTCGCGATCGTTGATGAGCGCGACCGATTCCACGGTGCCGTGTTCTTCAAACATCTGGCGCACTTGACCCTCGTCCGCGGTGAACGGCAAGTTACCAACATAGATCTTAGTCATATCAATACAGTCTCACTGAAATAGCCTCGAGCGCATTTCCTTACAAATAAAGAAAGCTGCAACTACGAGGCCTGGTTCACGATCGGGCTCCGCCCGCGGCACGCCAACGTTTAATACGAAGTGTTATTCGTGTCGACCGTCTGCGCCCCGGTTCAGGTCCCAGGCCTTTAAGTTCGCGTCTCGTCGGATCTTTTCGGGAGCTGCTGGCAGCAGCCTGTCGATTCGTAAATCCTCATGGATCAAAGATCGATTCGGCTTCTAAACCAGAGAAAAAAACACAGGCTAAGGCAACGAACTGGCGCGGAGCCTACGCCAAACGCCATCCGAAAAGCAAATAGGCCAGGTAAGAACTCAGCGTCACTGGCGAGGTGCGGTTAAGCAACAAAAATACCACTTTGCCCTCATGCGTCACCCTGCTTGCGAGGGTGAAAGCAACGGTTCTAATTCATCGAGCCGTGCAATCGTTTGGGGCTGCGATCCATGTTCCTGCGACCACAATGCACCGGTGCGATTGACCCATACCGGTTGCATGCCTATCGCGCGGGCACCTTGCACGTCGGCGATCGGATCGTCGCCCACAAACAAGATTTGTTCGGCGTTGAGCGCAGACTTTTGCAGTACATGGTTGAATGCTGCCGTGTCCGGCTTCAACGCACCGACATCACGCGCCGCAAAGCGTGCTTCAAAATGATGATCGAGACCGATCGCCGACAAGTCGGCGTTGCCATTGGTCAACGTGAAGAGTCGATAGCGCCGACGCAACGCCGTCAACACTTCCGGAACTTCCTTGTAGGGCACGACTGAATTACGCGCTCGATAAAATACCGCGAAGGCTTCTTCGGCGACGGGTTGTGCGTAACCGACCGCTTGCGCACAGCGATGCACCGAGGCTTTGCGCAGATAGGTAAAGTCGTGTCGCATTTGCGGTTCGTCTTGCACGACACGCTCGCGCTCCACGCGCAATGCATCGAGACTATAGCGAGCGGTGATACGCGGATAGCGCTCGACCAAAAAAGCGTATGCCTCTTGTTCAGCGCGCAGGATCGCGGGCCACACATCCCACAACGTGTTGTCGAGATCGAAACAGATGGCGCGGATGCGGTGCATTACGAAGAGGGCTATGGGTCACCGGCTACGGGTCAACGGGCCAGAACGGGAAAATCAGATTGCGGCGAGACCACGTTGGATGTCGTCCTTCAAGTCGGCCATGTCTTCGAGGCCGATGGAAATGCGTAGCAAGCCTTCGACGATTCCAGCGCGTTCGCGCTCGGCAGGCGTGATGCGCGCGTGGGTGGTGGTGCACGGATGCGTAATCGTGGTTTTCACGTCGCCCAAATTCGCCGTAATCGACATGAGTTTAATCGCATCGACAAAACGCCAGGCTCCCTCGCGTCCGCCCAAAACTTCTACCGCAACGATGCCGCCGAAGCCCGTCTGCTGTTTCATTGCGAGCGCGTGTTGCGGATGAGAAGGCAAACCCGCGTAGTGGACGCGACTCACTTTGGATTGCTTTTCAAGCCAGGTCGCCAGCTCCAATGCCGCAGCAGAGTGCGCGTTCATACGCAGTTGCAATGTTTCCAATCCCTTCAAGAACACCCAAGCATTGAATGGACTCATGGACGGCCCCACCGTGCGCATGAAATTCCACACGTCCTTGCCGACGAATTCCTTCGAACCGACCACAGCGCCACCCATGCAACGACCTTGGCCATCGAGAAATTTCGTGGCCGAATGAATGATCACGTCCGCGCCAAACGCAAACGGCTTTTGCAATGCCGGCGTGCAAAAACAATTGTCGACGGCCAATACGATGCCTCGTTCGTGCGCGACGTCCGCGATGCCGCGAATATCGGCGATTGCCGAGAGCGGATTCGACGGCGTCTCCAGGAAAAATAATTTCGTGTTCGGCTTTCGAGCGGCTCGCCAAGCATCGTTGTCGTCGAGCCGCACGAAAGTTGTCTCGACACCGAACTTGCCCAGATATCGATTCAGCAACCCGATCGTGGTGCCGAACACGCTTTCGGAACACACCACATGATCGCCCGCTTTCAGAAGCGCCATGCAAAGCGACATGATGGCACTCATGCCGGACGCGGTACCGACACACGCTTCGCCTCCTTCCATTGCCGCCAATCGCTCTTCAAAACAACGAACGGTGGGATTAGTAAAGCGCGAATAGATATTGCCGGGTTCCGCTTCGGAAAAACGCGCCGCTGCTTGTGCCGCACTCGTAAAGACAAAGCTGGAAGTCGGAAAAATAGGCTCCGAGTGTTCGCCCTCGTGCGTGCGCGCATGACCGGCGCGAATGGCAAGCGTGGCTAATCGATATTCGTTATCGGATGACATAAGAGGTTCAACGTAGAGACTCGCGAAGCCGTGAGGGGTAAGTATGAAACGACGCTTACGCGATGTCACTGGCCATGCCGACTATTGACGCCGAGATTTCTTGCGTGCGGTCGGCACGGTCTAAGTTCGTACTGAAGTTTTGGGACTCGATCGAGATGACGAATACACCATGGAACTGAGCAAGCAATGGGGAGCCGCCCTTTCCCGTTCGAACGTCATCCGGAAACGCTTACTTTGACGGCGCATTAGCCGCAAATCTGGAATTCGTTCGCAAATGCCTATACTTGGTCAGACGGCGGCACTCAAATTCTTTCAATCACCTTTTGTCGCGGAATGCCTTTATGCCGCTCCATCATTCTCAGTATAGAGTTTAGGGTACCGATACGTAGCGGCGAATGGTCGGGAATACTTGAGCGCTGATGGCCGGGCTTTTCGGTTTCGAGCACCATGTGACTGCCGACTTGATGAACAGCTTGGCAATCAAAATGTCGGCACAACGCGGCAGCCAAAACCGGCTGCTCAGATCGCGCGGTAATTTCATCCGGTTGCAACCACTTCGTCTCGTACCAAGTGCAAACGGATATTGACTGGCTTTTGGCGGTCGAAGAAATGCGCTTCTACAGCCTCTCTGACATTTTGACGCAATGATTCCCAAGAGCCCGCTTGAGTCACGATATCTTCGCCCAACGCTGCGGCGACAAATCCGCCGTCGGACTCCTGGGTAACCGTAAAAACCAGTTCATGCATGGCGGTCTCTCAAACTCCTGAACCAATAAATTATGCCGTCTTGGCCGCGTAACCCAATACAGCTTTGGTTTCGAGGAATTCGCCGAAGGCGTGATCGCCCCACTCGCGGCCGTTGCCCGACATCTTGTAGCCACCGAACGGCGCCATCATGTCGCCCTGCGCGCTGTTGATGTTGACCTGTCCAGCACGCAGACGCGCTGCCACTTTGCGAATGGCGAGTTCATCTTTCCCTGAAATATACGCGGCCAATCCGTACTCTGTGTCGTTGGCAATCTCGACGGCTTGATCGATCGTGTCGTAGCCGATGATCACCAGCACGGGGCCGAATACTTCTTCGCGCGCAATGGTCATGGTGTTATTCACGTTGGCGAATACCGTGGGCTTCACGTAGTAGCCTTTTTCCAAGCCGGCAGGTTTACCGGGACCGCCGGCGACGACGGTCGCGCCTTCTTCGATGCCTTTCTTGATGAGCCCTTGAATCTTGCTCCATTGTGTTGCCGAAATGACGGGTCCTAGCATTGCACCGCTCGCCGGGTCGCCGACAGTTGTCCCTTCGGCCGTTGCTTTAGCGATCGCGATCGCTTCGGCCATGCGCTTGTTCGGCACAAGCATGCGCGTCGGCGCGTTGCACGATTGACCGGAATTTTGCATCACCGAACGCACACCGGCTTTAACGGCGACAGTCAAGTCGGCGTCTTCGAGCATGATGTTCGGCGACTTGCCGCCGAGTTCTTGATGAACACGCTTCACGGTCGGTGCCGCGTTGCGCGCCACTTCCACACCGGCGCGCGTCGAACCCGTGAACGACACCATATCAACCAAAGGATGACCTGAGATCGCAGCGCCCACGGTGGGGCCATCGCCATTCACCAAATTGAAGACGCCTTTGGGTACGCCCGCGGCGTCCAGAACCTCCGTCCAGATTTGCGCGGAGAATGGCGCAATTTCCGACGGCTTTAATACCATCGTGCAACCGACGGCCAACGCAGGCGCGACCTTGCACGCGATTTGATTCACCGGCCAATTCCACGGTGTGATGAACCCGCACACACCGATCGGCTCTTTGACGATCATTGTCGTACCGCGTTGTTCTTCGAATTTGTAGTTCTTGAGCACTGCTAGCGCAGTTTGCAAGTGAGCGACACCCATCGCTGCTTGAGCCTTTTGTGCAAGCGCGGCAGGTGCGCCCATTTCTTCCGTGATCGCCGCGGCCATGTCGGCGTAGCGTTTTTGATATTCGGCGATAATTTTTTCCAGCAACGCGGCGCGTTCTTCGCGGCTGGTTTGCGAATAACTTGCGAATGCTTTGCGTGCGGCTTTCACTGCGCGATCAACATCGACCGCCGAGCCCAATGAAATTCTTCCGGCCACCGCTTCGGTTGCGGGATTGATGACATCTAATGTCTTTGGTGTTGCCGGGTCGACCCAGGTGCCGTCGATATAAAACTTTAGATAGTCGCGCATAACAGTTCTCCGGCAGATTCAATGCAAATTCAGTGCAGATTCAGGCCAAATGCTCGGCCTCGATGGGTTGCTATTGTACGCGGCAAGCGGGACGAACGGGCCATTGGCGGCCCGACATCGGCAAGAATTTTTGCAGACCTACGCCTTTTCTTGCGGCATGTAGATCGAATTCTTCACTTGCGCAAAAACCCTGTGCACCATCGGCTCAAATTCGCCCAACGGCGCGCTGGTGAAATTTGGATCGAATGCCGGACCGTCGTACTTGGCGCAGAACTCCTCGACATAGCCGAACCACGGATGATCGCGAAATCGATCGCGCATATTGCGATCGAGGTCGAGATGATGAAAGAAATAATATCCCTGAAAAATAGCGTGTTTGTCGACCATCCAATGATTTTGCTCCGAAACGAACGGCTTCAATATCGCGGCCGCAACGTCGGCGTGATTGCGCGGTCCCAAGGTATCGCCGATGTCATGCAATAAGGCGCAGACGATGTATTCCTGATCGCAACCGGCCTGCATAGCGCGGGTTGCAGTCTGCAAGCAATGCTGCAACCGATCGATGGCGAAACCGCCACAATCGCCTTCCAATAACCGCAAATGAGCAAGCACTCGATGGGGTAGCTCGTCGAGAAACGGCGTGATGGCGCGATTGATCGTCGCCCAGTCTTCGCGCGTGCAGTGTTCCATTGAATGAAACTTCGCCCGCTCCATTGTTGCATTGCTTTCCCTATTTCCATCGGCCATCGTCCACCTCATTAGTCTTACGTATTTCCATCGACGCACTGCGCAAGGTACGAATCCAACTGGTCATCTGTCAACTAGGTGAAAGCGCAGTTTGCTACCAGCCGCGTGAAAGCGCGATGATCCGCTTTCTGCGTATGCCGACTTATGGAGCCTCCATGATCGTTCGCCATTTACTCATCATTGCCAGCGCTGCAATTGTCTGGTCCGCACCGGCGATTGCAGCCGACACCCATCCGTTCGGCGTGGGCGATCTGGTACGGCTCAATCGTCTGAGCGAACCCGCGTTGTCGCCCGATGGTCGCCACATTGTTTACACGCAGCGCCAAACCGATCTCGAAGCGGATCGAGACCGCGCCGATTTGTGGTTGCTCGATGTCACGCAATCGAAAGCCGTTCCTAAACGGCTCACGTCGCATCCCGAAAACGATTTCAGTCCGCAGTGGTCGCGCGTTAGCGGCAACATTTATTTTTTGTCGGCGCGATCCGGCTCGCAGCAAGTGTGGCGGCTATCGCTCACCGGCGGCGAAGCGCAGCAGGTCACCAAATTTCCGCTCGACGTCACGACGTATAAGTTGGCACCTGACGATTCCTATCTTGCCGTGACGCTCGATGTGTTTCCCGACTGCGGCGATTTGGCTTGCACTGCGAAGCGATTCAAACAACAAAGCGACCACAAGTCTCGCGGCATGGTTTTCGATCGCATCTTCGTCCGACACTGGGATACCTGGGACGACGGCACACAGACGCATTTGTTCGTTGCGAAATTGCAGGATGGTGTCGTCGCAACCGAACCGCGCGATCTAAGCGGCAGTCTCGACGCCGACGTGCCGTCGAAACCGTTTGGCGACGCAAGCGAATACAACTTTACGCCGGACAGTTCCAAGATCGTGTTCGATGCGCGCATTAAAGGCAAAAGCGAACCGTGGTCCACCAACTTCGATTTGTACGAAGTGTCCGTTGCCGGCGGTGCGCCGAAAAATCTCACGCAAGACAATCCGGCATGGGATGCCGGACCGATTTTCTCCGGCGACGGCCACTGGATGGCGTATCGCGCGATGGAGCGTCCAAGTCTCGAAGCCGATCGCTTTCACATCGAGCTGGTCAATCGCAAGACCGGCGAACGCCGCGCACTAACGAAAGATTGGGATCGCTCCGTCGATACGATGGAATTCGCGCGATGGCAAGAGCATCTATGCGCTCACGGATCATTTTGGTCAGCACGTACTGTGGTCCGTCGATCTCAAATCCGGCAAACCGAAATTGCTGGTGAACAGCGGTCACATCGAAGCGATTACCGTAGGAGCCAACACGATTTATTTCAGCGCGGTGAATTTGAATTCGCCGGCCGATCTATATTCCGTTGCCGGCAGCGGCGGCAAACCGCGGCGGCTCTCGCAGCTCAACGCCGATAAACTGGCGGCGACGCGCATGGGCGCGGCCGAGCAATTCACGTTTGCCGGCGCGAATGGCGAAACCGTTTACGCCTATGTTGTGAAACCGGTCGATTTCGATGCGAACAAAAAATATCCGATTGCCTTCTTCGTTCACGGCGGTCCGCAGAGTTCGTTCGGCAATGGTTGGAGCTATCGCTGGAATCCGCAGACTTACGCCGGTCAGGGATATGCTTTCATCGCCGTCGATTTTCACGGCTCGCCGGGTTACGGACAAAAATTCACCGATTCGATTTCCGGCGATTGGGGCGGTAAACCGCTAGAGGATTTGCAAAAGGGATTGGCCGCCGCACTTGCAAAATATCCGTGGCTTAATGCCGATCGCATGTGCGCGCTCGGCGCATCGTACGGCGGCTACATGATGAATTGGATTGCGGGCGTGTGGTCGCAACCGTTTAAGTGCATCGTTAATCATGCGGGCATTCTCGACAACCGGTTCATGGCTTATTCGACCGAAGAGCTGTGGTTCGACGAATGGGAAAACGGCGGTCCGCAATATCAAGTGCCGCAGAATTACGAAAAGTTCAATCCGATAAATCACATCAAGGACTGGCGCGTGCCGATGCTGGTGATCGACAGTGAGAAGGATTTTCGTGTGCCGTACACGCAAAGCATTGCCACGTTTACCGCTTTGCAGCGCCGCGGTATTCCAAGTCGATTGATCATCTTCCCAACCGAAAATCATTGGGTGTTGAAACCCTCGAACAGCTTGCAATGGCATCACGAAGTGGAACGTTGGTTGGCGGAGTGGCTTAAGAAATAGATCGCGCAGAGCGAATCGCGCCTCACCATGCTCGTATGGAAGACGCGAGCAACCGATAAACTGCGCGAAAAGCCGCCGTTTGCGTCCCAACGGCTGCGTTTACGGAAGGTAAAGCTTAGAATTTAAGAAATCTTCTCGTTGTCGTGCGCACAGCACGGCGACCTTTGGGTAAACTTGTCATTCAATCCGGCGACGCATCCAGTTTGATTCGGATCTCTGTCGATTCGGTCTTGCGGATTCGGTCGGTGATTTCGCCACACAACATCAAATATTTGTCAGGTCGAGGACATCCAATGAATACATTACGCACCGCACTCATCGCCTCGGTCGCCGCCGTAGCGGCTGCCTGCTCCACCGCGCCTTCTAAACCCCCCGCAGCGCCGGCTGCCCCGGTCGTTCCTGCTGCTCCGGTCGCGACCAACATTGCCGGCGTTTGGACAATCACCACCGATACGCCTCAAGGTGCGTCGGATTCGAAGATGACGGTCATGCAAACCGGCAAGGACATCAAGGGCACCTTGGAAAGCCCAATGGGCAGTGTCGATTACACCGGCACGGTCGTTGGTAAAGACGTCAAGTTCGGTTTCAACTTCAGCGCCCAGGGCACTGATTTGCACATTGACTACATCGGCACCGTCGACGGACCGACAATGAGTGGCCGCGCCGTCTTCGGATCGTTCGGCGAAGGCACTTTCAAAGGTAAGAAGCTGTAACTTAACTCGCGTTGCGCGAACCGTCGCGCAACGCGTCTTTTAACCCAAACCCTAACGCAACGTCATCGAGAACCGTCCATGTCAGAAAAAAAACCCCGTAACGTAGTCGGCGATTTAAGTCGTCGCGAATTCTTCGCCGCCGCAAGCGGCGTCACGCTGGCGACCTTATTTGCGAACACTAGCCATGCAGCCGACTTGCCGGCTCTTACCGAAACCGATTCGATCGCGGTTTCGATGGGCTACCGGTCCGACACTACCAAAGTCGACGGGAAGAAATACGCCGCGCACAAGGCGTCTCAGTCGTGCTCCAACTGCCGCTTCTATCAAGGTGCGGCTGGCGACAAGTTCGGCGGTTGCCAAATCTTTGCCGGTAAATCTGTTTCGGCCAACGGCTGGTGCCAGGTGTACGCGGCCAAGTAGCCCCGCGTGAGAGCGCGAAATCGTGAGATCGGGAGATGGCTAAGAGATCGAATTATTTCCATCTCACGCTCTCCCGACCTCGCGCTCTCACGCTGTCTTTGCTTCGCTGAGTCCCAACTCTCGGCTCATCTGTTCGCGCATTGCGAACTTCTGAACTTTGCCGGTGACCGTCATGGGAAATTCCGTGACGAAGCGGAGGTAGCGCGGAATTTTGTGATGCGCGATTTGACCATTACAAAATTCCTCGATTTCTTTTTCGGTGGCGGTGGCGCCTACCTTGAGTTGAATCCACGCACACACTTCCTCGCCGTACTTCGCATCCGGTACTCCGAACACCTGCACCGCCTGCACTTTAGGATGACGATAGAGAAAATCCTCGACCTCGCGCGGTGAAATATTTTCGCCGCCGCGAATCACTAAATCTTTCAACCGACCGGTGATGTTGCAGTAACCGTCGACGTCGATCGTTGCGAGATCGCCGCTGTGCATCCATCCCGCTGCGTCGATCGACTCGCCGGTTCTCGCGGCGTCATCCCAGTAACCGCGCATTACCGAATAACCGCGTGTGAGCAATTGTCCTTGTACGCCGCGCGGCACGATTCGGTCTTGCTCGTCGACGATCTTCACTTGCAGATGCGGATGAATGCGTCCGACGGTGGACACGCGTCGCTCCAACGGATCGTCAACGCTGCTTTGAAAACTCACCGGTGAAGTTTCGGTCATGCCATAGGCGATGGTCACTTCGCGCATGTGCATATCACGCGTCACACGCTTCATCACCTCGATGGGGCACGGCGCGCCCGCCATGATGCCGGTGCGCAAAGAAGTCAGATCGAACGTACCAAACTCCGGATGATCGAGTTCGGCAATGAACATGGTAGGCACGCCGTAGAGCACCGTGCATTTTTCCTGCGCTACCGTTTGCAATGTCTGCTTGGCGTCAAAGGCTTCGCTGGGGTACACCATTGCCGCACCGTGCGTAATGCAACCGAGATTGCCCATCACCATCCCGAAGCAGTGATACAGCGGTACCGGAATGCACATACGATCGCGTTCACTCAAGCGCAAGGCGCGCGACACAAAGTATCCATTGTTGAGAATATTAAAATGCGTGAGTGTGGCGCCTTTCGGCAGTCCGGTCGTGCCACTGGTGAATTGAATATTGATCGGATCGTCAGGCTGCAATTCGTGCGATAGCGATTCAATGCGGACGCGGTGCTCCGTTTTAACGCGCTCGACAATCTGATCGAAATTCAGGCAACCCAGAGTCGCTTCCTTACCGAGACGAATCACCCATCGCAACCGCGGCAAGCGTTGCGCGTGTAATCGCCCAGGTTCGCTCTTGGCCAACTCCGGCGCGAGCGTGTTCAGCATGTCGAGATAGTTGCTGCTCTTGAATTGCGCGGCAGTCACCAGCGCCCTGCAACCGACTTTGTTGAGAGCGAATTCCAACTCGCTCAACCGATACGCCGGATTGATGTTGACCAATATCAATCCCGCTTTCGCCGACGCGAATTGCGTCAGCGTCCACTCGGCGCAATTCGGCGCCCAAATTCCGATGCGCTCTCCCGGCTCAAGCCCAATCGATATGAATGCGGCGGCAAGCGCATCGACTCGCGCTTTCAGTTCGCCATAGGTCCACCGTATGTCTTGCCGCGGAACGATGAGCGCGTCGTGCTGCGCAAACTTTTCTGCCGCGCGATCGAACGCCTGACCGATGGTTTCATACAGCAGCGGCGTATCGGCAAGACCGTTAACGAAGCTTTGTCGAATCATGACAGGAACTCCAATTACTGCTGCGGTTTCTCATGAAACCAGGAGGTTCTTCCGCCATCGACGACTAAATCATGACAATTGACAAAACTTCCTTCGTCGCTCGCTAAGAACAATGCGGCGTTGGCGATGTCGTAACCGAACCCCGAGCGCGGCAGCGGCGTGGACTTGGCGAGATTGCCTTCGAGCTTTGCCTGCTTGCGAGCGTTGTCTTGATCGCTCAATGTTGCGGCGCGTGTCGATCCGCCCCAAAAAATCGGCGTCGCAATCGCGCCGGGGGAAATCGCATTCACACGAATACCAAATGGACCGAGTTCGACACCGGCCATACGAGTGTAATGACTCACGCCGGCTTTCGCCGCGGCGTACAAAATGCTGCCCTGTCCGTAGCGATGCGCGGCGATACTCGCATTGTTGATGATCGACCCGCCGCCTTTCGGTTTCATTGCTCGTGCAGCGTGCTTCACGCCGAACACGACGCTGCCCAACAGCAAGCGCATCGCGTAAGCGAATTGTTCTTCGGTCACATCGTCCAACTTGCCCGGCGTCGGCGCACCGGCGTTGTTGAATAGGCAATCCAGTCGACCGAAGCGTTGCATGGCGAGATCAACCAATGCGGCAATGTCCGCTTCGCGCATCACATCGGCTTGTTGATAGGAAGCTAGTTCACCCAATTCCTTGGCCAACTGTTGGCCCTTGTCTACACTTCGTCCTGCGAGAATCACGTGTGCACCCTGCGCGATGAAACATCTCGCCGTGGCTTCGCCAATGCCGCTGGTTGCGCCGGTGATAACGGTTACTTTGCCGTCGAGTCTGCCGCTCATATTCTAGCCCTCGGTGAATTATTCGCAGTGGCGATTTACAGTAGCCGCCAGTTTAACGAGATCGTATAGTTTCGTGCAGCGGGACGAATACTCCACGACGCCATACTGCTGTCACATCGCTCCATTACAATGCGCGTCTTAACGGCAGCTCGGTCGAGTTCAAGAGCATGCGCATACTGATGATCTCGGACGTTTATTTTCCGCGAGTCAATGGTGTTTCGACCTCCATCCGCACGGCTCGTCGCGAACTGCTCGCGCTGGGCCATCGCGTCACACTAGTGGTTCCGACTTACAGCCACGCAGGAATCGACGATGACGATGACGACGACCTTATCCGCGTTCCTTCGCGCGGTGTTCCTCGCGATCCCGAAGATCGCATGATGCGTCGTGGATATATCCATCGACTGCTGCCTGAGTTACTTGCTAACCGCTACGATATCGTTCACATACATACGCCTTTCGTCGCGCACTATGCGGGACTAACGCTGGCTAGGCATTTGAACGTGCCGGTGATCGAAAGCTACCACACGTTCTTCGAGGAGTACCTGTACCACTATGTCCCATTATTGCCGCGAAGCGCGCTAAAACTTTTTGCACGACGATTCACTGTTTCTCAGTGCAATTCGGTCGATCGCATTATCTCGCCGTCGCGTGCGATGCAGGCCGCGCTGGTGAACTATGGAGTCCGCAAACCCATCGACATTTTGCCGACGGGTCTTGAACCGTCTCAGTTTCAAATCGGCAACGGCGCGCGCTTTCGCCTCGAACACGGAATTCCCCTGGATCAGCCCGTTTTGCTCTATGTCGGTCGTGTCGCTTTCGAAAAGAATATCGAATTCCTCTTGCGGGTGTTCAAGGAAGTGTTGGCGTGCATTCCCAACGCACTGCTCTTGATTGTCGGCGAAGGTCCGGCGCTAGGCAGCTTGCAAAAACTTGCCGAGGAATTACGCGTGAACAACTCCGTCAAGTTCATCGGCTATCTCGACCGCGACACCGAATTACTCGACTGTTATCGAGCCGGCGACTTATTTGTGTTCGCGTCGCGCACGGAGACGCAAGGATTGGTATTGCTCGAGTCATTGGCGCAAGGCACGCCGGTGGTTTCCATCATGCACATGGGCACGCGCGATGTCCTTGAACATGCCCGGGGCGCCTGCATTGCAAATGACAATCCACAAGTGTTCGCCAACACCATAGCCACTTTGTTGCGCGACAAAGTTGCACGTAACCGACTCGCAATGTTCGCGCCGTTGGACGCGTCCAAATGGTCATCGCGAGAAATGGCGGAACGTCTCACAAACTGCTACTCGGC
>JAYTQU010000221.1:0-2915 GCA_043746555.1 Pseudomonadota bacterium
CCATATTGGCCGCGCCCGCCGGATTGGCGAACAAACTTACCTTCCTGATCGACTTTGTTGCGAATCGTTTCGCGATACGCCACTTGCGGCTTACCGACATTGGCGTCGACTTTGAATTCCCGTTTCATGCGATCAACGATAATTTCCAGGTGCAATTCACCCATGCCCTGAATGATTGTTTGACCGGATTCGGGATCGGTATGCAAACGGAACGAAGGGTCTTCGCGCGCCAAACGCTGCAATGCCAAACCCATTTTTTCCTGATCGACTTTGGTCTTGGGTTCCACCGCCACCGAGATAACCGGCTCCGGAAACACCATTTTTTCCAATTGAATGACGTGCTCTGGATCGCACAGTGTGTCGCCGGTAATGACGTCCTTCAAGCCGACTGCGGCGGCGATGTCGCCGGCATACACTTCTTTGAGCTCGCTGCGCTCATTGGCATGCATTTGCAACACGCGACCGATGCGTTCCTTTTTATCTAAACGCGGATTGAGTATCGCGTCGCCGGTCTTCAGCACGCCGGAGTACACGCGGAAAAATGTCAGATTGCCGACGAATGGATCGGTAAGGATTTTGAAAGCCAACGCCGAAAATCTTTCGCCGTCGCTCGCCTTGCGAATACCTTCGCTACCATCCGGATTAATGCCTTTGACCGGCGGCATCTCAGTAGGTGCCGGCATGTATTCGATCACCGCATCGAGCACCGCTTGCACGCCTTTGTTCTTGAAAGCCGATCCACATACGGTCAACGTAATCTCATTCTTGAGTGCGCGCGTGCGTAAACCCAGTTTGATTTCCGCTTCCGTCAGCTTCGTGCCTTCTAGATACTTGTTCATTAGCGTATCGTTCGCTTCGGCTGCGGCCTCCACCAGCTTGGCGTGCCACTCGTCGCATTCCTTTTGCATTTCGGCCGGAATCTCGCGGTACTCGAACTTCGTCCCTTGAGTCGAGTCGTCCCACCAAATTTCTTTCATGCGAATCAAATCGACGACGCCGACGAATTTTTCTTCGGCGCCGATCGGCAATTGAATCGGGACGGGATTGCCATGCAGCCGTGTACCGATTTGCTCGACACAATGTAGAAAATCCGCGCCCGCGCGGTCCATCTTGTTGACGAACGCGATGCGCGGCACTTTGTAGCGATTCATCTGTCGCCACACTGTCTCGGATTGCGGCTGTACGCCGGCCACGGCACAAAATACGGCGACGGCGCTATCGAGCACGCGAAGCGATCGTTCGACTTCAATGGTGAAGTCCACATGACCAGGGGTATCGATGATGTTGATTCGGTGCTCGGGAAAGTTATTTTCCATTCCCTTCCAAAAGCAGGTAGTCGCCGCAGCGGTGATAGTGATGCCGCGCTCTTGCTCCTGCTCCATGTAATCCATCACGGCGGCGCCATCATGCACTTCGCCGATCTTATGCGACACACCGGTATAGAACAAAATGCGTTCGGTCGTGGTCGTCTTGCCCGCGTCGATGTGCGCAGAAATACCGATATTTCGGTAGCGCTCTATCGGGGTCGTGCGTGCCACTGTGCAATTCCTCTCAAGTCAGGCCCCGAGCGAGGGACGCGCGGCGGCCAAGTCTGTTTACGCGGTCTGTTTACGCGCGACTTACCAGCGGTAGTGCGCGAACGCCTTGTTGGCGTCGGCCATACGATGGGTGTCTTCGCGCTTACGGACTGCGGTACCGCGATTCTCGGAGGCGTCGAGCAATTCGGCGGCGAGACGATGCGCCATCGATTTTTCCGAGCGAGCTTGCGCCGCTTCGATCACCCAGCGCATGGCAAGCGTTTGACGACGACTGGCGCGCACTTCGACGGGCACTTGATAGGTCGCGCCACCGACGCGACGGCTCTTCACTTCGACCGTTGGCTTGACGTTGTCGAGCGCCTGCGACAGCAATTCGATCGCCTTGTCGTTGTCCTTGGTTTTTTCTGCAATCTTGTCGACCGCGCCGTAAAGAATGCGCTCGGCCACCGACTTCTTACCGCGCTCCATGACCATGTTCATGAACTTGGACAACATCACGCTCTTGAAGCGTGGGTCGGGAAGCACGACACGAGTGGGAGCGGAAACTCTGCGGGACATAGTTGAATACCTGAAAAATAGCGACTGGCGATTGGCTGCTAGCTAAAAAATCAACCCTTAGGACGTTTTGCGCCGTACTTGGATCGGCCTTGGCGACGCGCGGTAACACCTGCGCAGTCGAGGGTGCCGCGCACCGTGTGATAGCGCACCCCGGGAAGATCCTTGACGCGGCCACCACGAATCATTACCACCGAGTGCTCTTGCAAATTGTGGCCTTCGCCGCCGATGTAGCTAATAACTTCGAAACCATTGGTCAAACGCACTTTCGCTACTTTGCGCAGCGCCGAGTTCGGCTTTTTTGGCGTGGTGGTGTAGACACGCGTACAAACGCCGCGTTTTTGCGGGCACGCCGCTAACGCTGGCACCTTGGTCTTATATTGAGGAGCACGACGAGGCTTGCGAACGAGCTGACTGATACTGGCCATAAGTAATCCAATTCCAAAATCTAGTTGCAAAAACAAGAAGCCTTCGCCGTGGCAAAAGCTTTGGTTACAGAAGCACCGGGCCGCCTTGCGGCGTCGATGATCATAGAAGCACCGGGCCGCCTTGCGGCGGCCCGGTAGCGAAAAATCGAGTGGCTTGCGGTTCTTTAGGGCGCTAGCCGATCAAGGGCGCGGGATTGTAGGAATCGAACCCTTGAGTGTCAACCGCAAGGAGCAAAGAAGGCGAAAGGAGTTAGTAATCAGGGATTAGCCAGATAAAGAGTCGGTTTTCTTTCCGGCTAACTACTAACCCCTAGGTAAGCGCTGATCAAGTCCGAAGTCCGTAAACCTTGCAGAGCAAACCACACGAAAGACAAGGGTTTGCGAAGCTGCAATA
>JAYTQU010000222.1:0-2851 GCA_043746555.1 Pseudomonadota bacterium
GCCTTGGCAATGACCGCGAATGCAGCCGAGGTTCCGCGCACCGCTCAAGAATGGTTCAACGCCGGCAAACAGTCGGTTGAGCGCAACAAGTCTCAACACCCGGATATCGGGAAGGCCAAGAATGTCATCTTGTTTATCGGCGACGGCATGGGCATTTCCACCGTTACCGCCGCGCGAATATTGGAAGGACAGCAACGCGGCGTGGATGGTGAGTACAATCGTCTGAGTTTCGAGCGCTTTCCGTACACCGCGTTTTCGGTTACCGCCAGCGCCAACCAACAGACTTCCGATTCTGCGCCCACCGGTACGGCGCTGGTCACCGGCGTGAAAACGAACGACGGCGCGATCTCGGTGGATGAAACGATCAAACGAGATGAAAGCAACGCCAATATCACCGCAGCGAAAACCATCAAGACTCTGCTAGAGCGCGCCGAAGAACACGGACTCTCAACCGGGGTGGTTACGACAACGCGCATCACGCATGCAACTCCCGCCGTGAATTACGCTCATATCGCAGAACGCGATTGGGAAGCGGATGCCGATTTGCCTAACGGCGCAACGGTAAAGGACATCGCGCGCCAGCTCATCGAATTTCCGTACGGCAACGGCATTGAAGTGGCGTTGGGCGGCGGACGCGCGAATTTCATGTCCGAGTCGCAATCCGATCCGGAATATCCGCGGCAACACGGACGTCGCAAAGATCATCGCGATCTTACGCGCGAGTGGCTCGCGAAATTCCAGAACAGCGCGTATGTATGGAACCAAAAAGATTTCGCCGCCATCGATCCGGCGCGCACCGATCACCTGCTCGGACTTTTCCAACCCTCGCACATGCGTTACGAGGTCGATCGGAAACTCGATGCGGCCGGCGAGCCGTCGCTCGCGGAAATGACGACCAAGGCTATCGAGATTCTAAAGAAGAATACCAAGGGATTTTTTTTGATGGTGGAAGGCGGCCGCATCGATCACGGCCATCACGCCGGCAATGCGTATCGCGCACTCACCGACACCATCGCGTTTTCCGAGGCGATCGAGAAAGCTCGCGCGCTCACCGGCGAGAAGGATACGCTGATCATCGTAACCGCCGATCATAGCCACACCTTTGCGATCACCGGTTATCCGTCGCGCGGCAATCCGATACTTGGCAAAGCCGCCGTCGACGGTCGATTGCTCAAAGACAAGAACGGACTTCCGTACACAACGCTCTCGTACGCAAACGGTCCCGGCGCAATTACCGATGGCATTCGCTATGAATTCGATGCCGATACCGAACGCCTACACCAAGCCGCCAATGTCGGCGCCGTTCGACGACCCGACCTCACCCATATCGACACGACCAACCCAGCGTACCAACAAGAATCGCTGGTGCCGCTGTCAAGCGAAACACATGGCGGTGAAGATGTGCCCATCTACGCATCGGGTCCCGGCGCTTATCTGGTTCACGGCGTGTTAGAACAAAACGCGGTGTATCACCTGATGGCGGAAGCGCTCAGATTTAAGTAACCGATTGGAACGACAAGCGCGAACGACGGCGGAAATTTTTTTACGCCGCGCCTTCCTCGTAGCGCTGCTCCGCGAGAATCCCTTGGAGTTCGGGAATGCACGAGCCGCAATTGGTGCCGGCTTTTAAGTGCTGACCGATTTGTTTATGCGTGACGAGTTTGTGCTTGCTTATCGCCGCGCAAATCGTATTGCGACCGATACCAAAACACGAGCAGACGGTGGGACCGGGATCGGCCGTGGGAACGGCCGGATTACCGATGAGCAGGCCCGCGCGATCGTCGTCATCAAGCGTTTCCTTTGCGAACAGACTGGCGAGCCAACTACGTGACGGCAAATCGGGTCGCGGTGAAATGAAAAGGCAGGCGGCGATTTTATCGTCCACGATGTGCGCGGCGCGATACGAACCGGCACCGACATCGACAAACTCCAACCAATCGGCATCTTCGCTGGTCACGCTCAACAAGCGTCGCGCCCATTGCGAACGATCGCCGTGCACGCGACGACCGGCCATTTCGTAGCGCATGAATTGTTCGCCTGTTATTTCGGTCCACCACGCGGCGTCCGAGATCGACAGCGCGCGACGCGACAACGCAAATCCATGCCAACTGACGATGAAGGGCTCGATACGCGCAGGCGTGTGCTTGAATTCGGGTTCGCCCGAGATAGGATCGAGTTCCGGGTTCACCAATGCGCCGACGCGTGCGTCGGAGGAATTCATCGCGCTCCAATGAATGGGGACGAAGATCATTCGCCGCGGCATTTCACCCGAGGTTCGTAGCCGCACGATCATCGAGCCCCACTGCGTCGTCACACGCACTAAATCTCCGGCTCGCACTCCGCACAGTAATACGTCTTGCGGATGCATATCGACGAACGGTTCGGGTAAATGCGCCGTCAACTTCGCCGCCTTACCGGTGCGCGTCATCGTGTGCCATTGATCGCGAATGCGACCGGTGTTGAGAACGAACGGGAACTCTTCGTCGGGCGCATTGATAGGTTTGCGCGGCGTGGTCGCGACAAAGCGCGCTTTGCCGTCGGGATGATAAAAACGACCGTTGCCGAACAGTCGAGCATTGTTTTCGTTCTTAGCGCTTGGCCATTGAAAGGGCGTAAGCGCATCGTATTGAGCGGCATCAATCGATTCCACATTGCCGATATCGAAAGCGCGCGTGTCGTTGTTCTCGAATGCCGAGAGCCGTGCGTGTTCGACGAATATTTCCTGCGCCGATTCGTAAGCAAATGCTTTTTCGAATCCCATGCGTTGTGCAACTTGCGAAACAATCCACCAATCGGGTTGCGCCTCGCCCGCAGCGGAAACAAACGCGCGCTGTCGTGAAATGCGTCGCTC
>JAYTQU010000223.1:0-5518 GCA_043746555.1 Pseudomonadota bacterium
CCGGACCTTTGCCAACCCACAAACCTGGAATGTCTTCAACTAACAAAAAGCCAAGTTGCTCCTGGTAAAACCGCTTCGCACGAGTGAGATCGGCCGCGGCGATCATCGTATGCGAATCCAATTTCGACAACATGGCGAGTCTCCTGCGGGCTGCGATTGTTTAATTTATAACGGTAGTCGTCTTGACGCGGCATAGTCAATGAACCGAAAACACTTGCTAGTTGCAAATCCCGCGACGGAATCGAGTGTCAATAAGCTTTGGCGAAATAAATTTTTCCATCAGCCGCGTTTTCATTGGAGGATCGCTAGTTCATAATGCGGGGCCGCTAGCGCTTTGCCGTCGAGCTTCAAGGATTTGAAATGAAAGACCTCACTAAAGATTCCATCGCACGCCACATCCTATTGATGGCGGGGCCGATCGCTGCGGGCATGGTTGTGCAGATGCTGTATCAGATGATCGATCTGTACTTTGTGTCGGGCCTTGGCGATGCGGCGATTGCCGGCGTTAGCGCAGCGGGCAACGCGATGTTTATCGTGTTAGCGCTCACGCAAGTGCTCGGTATCGGTACGGTTGCGGTGATCTCGCATGCGGCCGGTCGCAGGGATCAAGCCGATGCGAACTTGGCGTTTAATCAATCACTGGGAATGTCTGCGCTGTGCGGAGTCATTGTGCTCGTGGGCGGCTATGCGTTGACGCCCGCATATATGCGGTCCATTGCCGCCGACGCGCCGACCGTGGAGGCAGGCACGACGTATTTGTTTTGGTTTATGCCGGGAATCGCCTTGCAATTTGCATTAATCGCAATGGGCTCGGCTTTGCGCGGCACGGGCATCGTGAAACCCACGATGGTCGTGCAGATGCTCTCAGTATTGATCAACGCGATCCTTGCGCCCATCTTGATTGCGGGTTGGGGCACGGGCCATGCGTTCGGCGTTCTCGGCGCCGGACTCGCTAGTACGATCGCCGTTGCTATGGGCGTCGTGATGCTGTGGGTTTATTTTCATCAACTGGAACACTACGTCGCGATGAATTCGACGCAGTGGCGTCCGCGACTCGATCAATGGAAACGCTTGCTCAACATCGGCTTGCCCGCCGGCGGCGAGTTCGCGCTCATCTTCGTCTACACCGGCACGATCTACTACGTCATTCGCAATTTCGGCGCGGCTGCACAAGCTGGATTTGGAATCGGCTCGCGCGTATTGCAAGCGATCATGTTACCGGCGATGGCAATTGCCTTTTCCGCCGGCCCGATCGCAGGTCAAAACTTTGGCGCGCGCAACAACGAGCGCGTACGCGAAACGTTTCGCAAAGCCGCGATCATCGGCAGCGCGGTGATGATCGCCATTACCGTATTCGCACAGTGGCGGCCGGAACTGCTGATCGGCGTGTTTACCAAAGAAACGGATGTCGTCGAAGTCGGCGCGTTGTTTCTGCAAATGATCTCGTGGAATTTTGTTGCTCAAGGATTAATCTTCACCTGCTCAAGTATGTTTCAAGGCTTGGGCAACACTCGACCGTCGCTGATTAGTTCCGGCACGCGCTTAGTCACGTTCGCCATCCCAGCGGTGTGGCTATCGCTGCAACCCAACTTTAAGATTGAACAGGTGTGGTATCTCTCCATCGCAACGGTGGGATTGCAAGCAATCGTGAGTCTGATCTTACTGCGCATGGAATTTAGGAAACGCTTGCCGGTTGTCACGATTAAATCGTGACGACTTCCATTTCGGCTGATTGTTTATAGCGAGAATGCGGGTCAGCTATCAATACGAACATACGCGCCGCTGATGAACCGAGGAACACAATTGCTGCAATCTAGTTCTACCGCCAGCCGAACATCGTCTGGAAATCCCTTGTCGATGAGTTCGACGCCGGAAGAACTTGCGCTGACAATCTCTGCGAGAATCGTTTCCGCGTCAACGAAAGCGGATTGTGCAATCATCGCTTCAGGTGATTTCGCCTGCTGAAGATAGTGAATGATCGCGCCGGCGCCCAACAAGTCTTCGATTGCCGGGCGCAATGTTCCGTCTTCCCAGCGTTCTCCCGCCGCAATCACTGCGATCGGATCGGATTGACGTGCCGCAAAAGCGGCAACCGCCGCCGCGTTGCGAAGACAGCCCGCGAGCACAACCGGTGCGGTACACGCGAGCGAAAGCGTCGCACCATTTGGCGAAGGCAGAACTAAATTTGTTCGAGGAGCAATCTGCAAAAGCGACTGCGGTGAAAGAGAGAAACCATTCTCCGTTCGTTTCTTGGCAACGATTGCATTATTGGCGCGAGCAAAAACGTCGACTGTCGAGTCATTGTGCGGATACGGAATGATCTTCGCATTGCGCGCGCAAGCAATATCGACGCAGGTTGAGAACGAAAGAACATCAACGACGACAACAACGCCACATAAATTGGCGACGTTGAGGATGCCTTGTAATCCCCACTCAAATCGAATCGTATGCGAAGATTGTGCGTTATAATTCATCTTGGTCGAAACTTGATTAGAGCTGAATCCGCCAGTACGCCGAAATGGGGAGGCTCCCCAATTTTCCCAAATTTATGTACCTACAGAATCAACGCGACGAGGCGTGGCGCTTATATAAAGCCACGCTGCAAGATTGCCGGCGCAACTTCGTCGAATGGGTGGCGGCTATGGCCGCGCTAATATCACTTATAAGAAATAGGGTCTTAAGCGCCTTTCCCAAGCACCGGTATTCGGATATTCTGAAGTTCGTCGATAGCGCCTCAATTACTCAGACAACGATAACTGCAGCGACCGTGCACTCGGAAAACACTCCTAACGTCCAAACGCCGGTACCGAAAATCGTACTGAGTAGGACTCATGCGTACCGTCACCGTCACTATATACGGCTCAGATCCTTCTTATCTTCCTTATTCAAAGCGGTGGCAGAAAGCTGGGTCGCGGGTTGTTCCGCCCAATCTGGCAAGCCCATGCTGCGTCGTTACCGAATGGCGGCCCGGGTGGCTATTCGCTCGGTGCTTCACCCCGAAGAAGTCGCGACATGGCTCAGATGGTTGAGGAGTCGCAATATTGGCGAGTTGCTAAAAATCAATCCATCGCTGCCAATCAAGCCGTTGCGTCCGTACATGGCGACCGACTGGGGGCTCGGGCGACGCATGGATATTTTGAGGGCAACCCTTGAATTTTTGGAAGGTCGCGGTGAAGTATGCCGAAACCTCTTAAGGGGCCGATCTTTAGTGCTTGCGTCGTTCGATTTGCCGGGGCTTCCGGGCGTTTCCATTTGCCTCGCTCCGAATTCCAATAAAGAAGGCGAACTGATACTGACCATCCAACTCGCAGGTTTTGACGAGTATGTGTCACGTACCATGTTTTCGTTCGATAAGCTCGGGATTGGCGCCTTTGCGATGCGCATCGCCTGTGTTCAGGGGAATAAACGCGCGTACGAAATCGACCGAAAGATGGAAAAAGAGATGTACGGTTTGCGCCCCAAGGCCCTGGTTGTTTTCGTGCTGCAGGAACTTAGTCGCGGCCTAGCAGTGACAGGCATTTTTGGCGTTAACAATGCGCGCCATGTGTTTGCGTCCACGCACGCGCTGTCCAAGTTGATGGGGAAGAACGTACGCATTCTGCAAATGGATTATGACGCGCTATGGAAGGAGCTGGATGGAGAGATGCAAGCCGATGGTTGGTATCGCCTGCCGATGGCCGCCCGACGTCGATCTCACCAGAACATGAAACCCAACAAACGGGCCATGTATAGAAAACGGTATGCGTTTATGGACAAAGTTTCCGAAAAAGTTCTTGCCACGTTGGCAGACGAAAACAGAGCTGGCGAGGCGAGTGGACCGAAATTGTCTCAAGCACCTTTCCCAAGCACCGGTGTTCGGATATTCGAAAGCTCATCAATGGTACGTCGATAACTCCGACAGCGATAACGTGCGCATTCTCAGCTGTACAGCAGCCCAACGATAACAATGAGCCGCGCGGAGTTGACCTGTCAGAGCCAGCATGAGTTTAACGCGTCGGCTCGATTGTTTTGTTAGAGCGCAACAAATAGACCGCGGCTGCGCCGCACGTGCAGTACAGTGCGTTGATAAAGGAATAAGAGAGATACGGTGCGAGCTGCGATGAAAATAAAACTTGGAATGGCATCCTGCCAATGGGCGACAGTGGCCCAAGGACAAACGGCATGAAGGGACTGAGAGCGCCGACAATGGAGCCAACAACCATGGGTCGCGAGCGCGCAACCAAGCCCGCTACCAAACCTGGGCCGAGCGAATAGAAAGGAATGGCAAGTGATAGTGCGTAGCGAATTAATGTTTGAGTGTTCGGAGTATTCGGGTTCACAGGCTCTCAGTGAAGCGCCCGACATTAAATGTCCAGTATTGGATAGCAACTGCCGTCGAGAGGCCGAAAACAACTGCAATGAGATTGCGGTATTTCATGTTGCGCTCTAACACCCAGCATAAAACGCCGTGCAAGTGCGTAGCGATTGTGCGGTCGAGTGAGTGAAACGAACGGCTTTGATGCGATGGTTAGCTCTTAGTTTTGCCAAGAGACACGTCATTGATCTCTCCCGCGACTAAACAAGCGTTTGAGTGTTGCCATACCTAAGGCCCCCACCGCAGTGATGGCTGTGATTATGGGAATTGCCATTGCCGCCACTCCGAATACCCGCGGGAGATTTTCATTTGAGCTAACACCCGAAACCACCAATCCGACAATAGCAACGATGAACAGGGACGCGCCCACCTTCAAGATTGTGACGGGCTTCAGGAAGAGTCCGAGAGCCGCACCGATTGCTGCAAGAATCAACCAGTTGTAGTAAGCGCGATCCATAAGAGCCGAACGCTCACGTTGAGCGGCGCGATGCTTTGGAGCGTCCGCTCGAACGTGTGGTTAGATTTCCGTGGTATCTGTCCGCATAAGTGTCGAGAAGACGACGGATCATTCTTTGATATGAAGTGTTGTTTTGTTCCGCAGCCAGTTTAAAGAAATCAACACTTCGCCGGCTCAAAGAGATTGTGACTTTAAGTCCGTCTTCATTCACCACCAGATGCTCGGGCGGCGGCAGAAAGTCAGATATGACCTCTGCTCTAATGGCCTCATTGGTGTATTTGATTTTCTTGCTCATAAATGCGTTTGCCTTTACGCCAGTATCCGGCGCCGATGATGCGTATCACTTCATTCCGGAAAGTAAAGCGCACCGTGAGAATGCCTCCGCCTACTCGCCCAAAGCAGTAATAGCGAGATTCTGATTCGCTATGCGCGAGGTCGCGAGCTATTACGCGCTTCGGATCAAGAAATGCTCGCTGGGCGAGGTTGAAACCAACACCATGCTTCCGCTGATTTTCCGCGTCCTTTTCGGAATGCCACTCAAAGCTCGTTGCCATGATCGGAGCCTACCATCCATGTGGGTGAATAGCCATACTTCTGTATGGAAATCTAACGCCCCGCATAAAACGCCGTGCAAGTGCGTAGCTGTTGCACGGTCGAATGAGCGAAGCGAATGATTTTGATGCGGTTGTTCGGCTCCGATGGCTTGA
>JAYTQU010000224.1:0-10969 GCA_043746555.1 Pseudomonadota bacterium
CGGCAATCTGATCGCGCGGCAACCACAACGTGCGCTCGATGCCATGATCGAGACTACGTTGCGGTTCGTGGCGTGTCACGCTGCCGGCAATAGCGACGCGCAAGAAGCTTTTTCCATTCTCGGGTTGTTTCCACAGATAAACGCCCACCAGCGCACGCGGCAAGAAATGCCAAGCGCTTTCTTCGAGCGTTTCGCGGATGACGGCGTCGATGAGACTTTCGCCATCTTCAAGATGACCGGCGGGTTGATTGAGCACCAGCCGCGCGCCAATGTGCTCTTCGACCAGGAGAAAGCGGCCGTCGCGTTCAACGACAGCGGCGACGGTGACGTCGGGTTTGAATGTCATGGGTGAAATTATAAACATGCAAAACGCCCAAATATGTGAGGTATGCCCTAAAGGGCATGTTTGGTCGCCTTGCGGGTGGGGCGGACTAGATCGAAACTGGATCGAAACTGCATCGAATTTAGGTAAGCGCTGAACAAGCTACTTCTCCAGCCTTTACCGAAACACGACGCGCGGTGGACAAGGCTTCCAGAGGCGCTACCCTTTCGAACGGCGCTTGATCAGTATTTAACTAGAGGCTCAATTCCATCGACTGATGTTCGATCCCCGCTTCAATAAAGCGGTCGCCGAAGGCGACGAAGTCTTCGTGCGCGTAGAAGCCCAATGCGCTGACCTGTGAGTGCAGGTATACCCGCCGCAGACCTCGGGATCGCGCAAGCTCCAGGGCTTTCAATAAAATTGCGCGCCCAACACCGCGCTTGCGCCATTTTGGCAGCACAGCCATGCGGCCGATTTTGCCGTGACTGTCGATCCGCCCCGTGCCGATGGTTTTACCGCCACTGTCAACGGCGAGAATGTGTTGGCAGATGAGATCGATGTCGTCGAACTCTTCTCGCGCATCGACTTTCTGCTCGACGACGAATACCGGGATGCGGACCGACTGCAGTGCTTTTTGATCCGAGCCCCAGCTTGCTTCGCGAACAGTAAATGTTGCGTCGTTCATGCGACCTATATTTCTTTTGCTAATTGCGCGGCCAATCCAAGATAAGTATCCGGCGAGAGCGCGAGCAATCGCTGCTGCGCTTCGGCGGGTAGGTTGAGACTTTGAATAAATTGCCGAAGCCCGGGTCCATCGACACGACGACCGCGAGTAAGTTCTTTCAATTGCTCATACGCGCCTTCGACGCCATAGCGTCGCATCACGGTTTGAATCGGCTCCGCGAGCAATTCCCAGTTGCCGTTCAAATCGTCGAGCATGCGTGCGCTATCGACATCGAGGCGATCCAAGCCACGTTCGATCGATCGCCACGCGATGTACGCATGACTGACCGCGACGCCAAGATTCCGCAACACGGTGGAATCGGTGAGATCGCGTTGCCAGCGCGATATCGGGAGCTTGTCGGCAAAAAAGCGCAGCAGCGCATTCGCGATGCCGAGATTCCCTTCGGCGTTTTCGAAATCGATGGGGTTGACCTTGTGCGGCATGGTCGATGAGCCCACTTCACCGGCGATGACGCGTTGTTTGAAGTAGCCGAGCGACACATACCCCCAACAATCGCGGCACAAATCGATCAACACCGTATCGATGGCAGCGAGCGCGTCGCAAAACTCGGCCATCCAATCGTGCGGTTCGATTTGCGTAGTGTAGGGAATTGCAACGAGGTCGAGTGATGCGATGAACCGCTCCGTCAGCTTGCGCCAATCGACATTCGGATAGGCGACCACGTGCGCATTGAAATTGCCGACCGCACCGTTCATTTTTCCCACGATGCTTACCGTGGCTAATCGTTCGCGTTGCCGCTGCAAGCGATGCACGACATTGGCGAATTCTTTTCCGAGCGTTGTCGGTGTCGCGGGTTGTCCGTGTGTGCGCGACATCATAGGCTGGGCTGCATGAGCATGCGCAAAATCGCTTAGACGCTTAATCAGCGCATCGATCTTTGGCAATAGAACTTTGTCGCGCGCCTCGCTCATCATCAGCGCATAACTGAGATTGTTGATGTCTTCCGATGTACACGCAAAATGCACAAATTCGCGATGCGGTTTCCAAACGGGCGAAGCATCGAGCCGCGACTTCACGAAGTACTCAACCGCCTTCACATCGTGATTGGTTTGCTGCTCGGTCGCCTTCACCTCAATCGCGTCGGCCTCCGATACCTCGACGGCGATTCGATCGAGCAGCGCCAAGGCATCGCGTGGCACGTCGCGCAATTCAAAGATGCCCGGTTCCAGTGCCAGCGCTTTGAGCCACAACGCCTCGACTCGGACACGCTGACGGATGAGTCCGTATTCGCTGAATATCGGGCGCAACGCGTCGCACTTGTCGGCATAACGTCCATCAACGGGCGAAATGGCGGTCAAAGAGGATAGAGTCATCGTGGCGTATCGTCGGGTAAGTGGGCACTGCAAAGAGTAGGATGCGCATGATACCGCGAGCTGGAGAGTTTCGAGCATGACCGATCGAACGACGGCTTATTCCTTTTCATCCCATGCCGCGCGGATGGAACGCGACAGCATGGGCGAACTTTCGGTACCGGCCGACGCGCTCTGGGGCGCCCAGACGCAACGCGCGGTGCAGAATTTTCGTTTTAGCGGTTTGACGATGCCGCGGCAATTCGTGCGAGCGCTGGCGCTGATCAAATGGGCTGCGGCCGGTGCCAATGGTCAGTTGCAATTATTGCAGGCCGATCTTGCCGACGCGATTCAAGCAGCTTCGCTGGCGGTCGCCTCCGGTCAACATGATTGGCATTTCCCCATCGATGTTTTTCAGACCGGTTCCGGCACTAGCAGCAATATGAATGCGAACGAAGTGATTGCGAATTTGGCGAGTGCGATTCTCGGCAAGCCGATACATGCGAACGATCACGTCAATATGTGTCAGAGCTCCAACGATGTGATTCCGACGGCGATTCACGTGAGCGCCGTCCTTTGCTTAAATGAGCAGTTGCTGCCGGCTCTCAAACATCTCGCCGAGACGATTCAGCACAAATCAAAATCGTGCGGCGCGGCAGTGACGACCGGTCGAACACACTTGATGGACGCCATGCCGATCGCCCTTGCTCAAGAAATGAGTGGTTGGGGTAAACAAATCGAACTATCAATCGATCGCCTGCGTGCCGTGCAACCGCGACTGCTAAGTCTGGCGCTCGGCGGCACGGCGGTCGGTACGGGGATCAACGCGCATCCGGATTTCGCTTCGTTGGCGATCAAGCAACTTGACGATAAAACCGAATTGTCGTTCGTCGCCAGCGACAACTATTTCGAAGCGTTGTCTTCGCAAGATGCCGCCGTCGAGCTGTCCGGCCAGTTGAAAACACTTGCCGTGAGTTTGATGAAGATCGCCAACGATCTGCGCTGGATGAACAGTGGACCGCTCGCGGGTCTCGGAGAAATTGCGTTGCCGGCATTACAACCAGGTAGCAGCATCATGCCCGGTAAAGTGAATCCGGTGATTCCGGAGGCGGTGGCCATGATTGCCGCGCAGGTCATCGGCAACGACGCGACAATTACCATCGCCGGCCAGTCGGGAAATTTCCAGTTGAATGTGATGTTGCCCGTGATCACATACAATCTACTGCAGAGTATCGAGTTGTTGGCGAATGCTGCGCGAAGTCTTGCCGATCTGGCGATAGCGGGTTTCGTGGTGAATGTCGAGCGGTTGACGGATGTGCTCGCGAGCAACCCAATGTTAGTGACCGCGCTGAATCCTCTGATCGGGTACGAATTAGCCGCACAGATTGCGAAACGCGCCTACGCGGAGCGTAAACCCATTCTTGAAGTGGCTGCGGAGATGACTAACATCGACATTGAAAAGCTCCGCCGATTGCTGGATCCAATTGAGTTGACCCATGGTGGAATTAAGAAGGGCGGAATGAACAAGGGCAATGGTTGAGTGCGCGGTGATTGAACAGTCGGCAAATGATCTTAAGCGTTTGATCGAAGATCGGCTAAAAAACAGTGTGCCGCTCACCGATGTCGCGCGCGCGCGCTTAGGCGGCGTCACGGTGGAAAGTGCACATCTTGCCGAAAGATTGCCGCCCGAACGCGCGCGACCCGCTGCCGTCTTGGTGCCCATCGTGGATCGTCCCGAAGGTTTGACGCTATTGCTGACGCAACGCGCCGCGCATTTGCGGAACCACGCGGGTCAAGTCAGCTTCCCCGGCGGACGAGTGGAAGAGCACGATGAATCGCCACTGGCCGCGGCGCTCCGCGAGACCGAAGAAGAGATCGGGCTCTCTCGAAAATTTGTTCGCGTCGTCGGCTATCTCGAATCTCATTTAATCTTTACCGGTTTTCATGTTGTACCGGTGGTAGCGTTCGTGACGCCGGGATTCACGCTGCAGCCCGATCCAAAAGAGGTTGCAGAAGTATTCGAGGTTCCACTCGTTCAGGTTCTCGACGCAGCGAATCATGGAACGCGCGCGCGACAAGTTGCGGGCGGCACCTTGCATGTGTACGACATCGCGAACGGCGAACGACCGATCTGGGGCGCGACGGCGGGCATGCTCATGAGTTTGTATCGCCTTTTGCGAGAACCGCGTTAATGTCGATGGAAAGATTGCTGAAGATCATGGCGCGGTTGCGCGATCCGAAGTCCGGGTGTCCGTGGGATCGCGAACAAAATTTCGCGAGTATTGCGCCGCACACTATCGAAGAAGCGTACGAAGTGGCCGATGCGATCGAGCGCGGCGCTCTCGACGAATTAAAAGGCGAGCTGGGCGATCTGCTGTTTCAAGTCGTGTTTCATGCGCAGATGGCGCGTGAGCAAGGATCATTCGAGTTTGACGATGTGGTTAACGCCATCAGCGAGAAACTCGAACGCCGTCATCCGCATGTGTTTGCCGATGCCCATATTGCGACCGCACAGGAACAAAACATCGCGTGGGAAGAGCACAAACGTCACGAACGCTCCGCTCGCAATGCGGTCGCGAGCGTGCTCGACGATGTGCCCATTGGCATGCCGGCGTTGACGCGCGCGACGAAACTCGGCAAACGCGCAGCGAGTGTCGGGTTCGATTGGCCGAATATCGATGGTGTGCTCGAAAAGATTGAAGAGGAAATGGGAGAGCTGCGCGGCGCGTTGCAATCGCTGTCGAAAGACGAGCAGCAGGCCGAACTTGGTGACGTGCTGTTCAGTCTCGCCAACCTCGGCCGTCATCTTCATATCGACCTGGAAACAGCATTGCGCCGGACCAACGCGAAGTTCGAACGCCGCTTTCGTTATGTCGAAACCCAATTGCGCGTACAAGGTAAGTCTCCCCAACAGTCCACACTCGACGAGATGGATGCGCTGTGGACCGAGGCGAAGCGCGGCGAATAGCGGCCGGCGAGCTTGCTAGTGGATGGTGGCTCATTCATTCTCCATTCATCGCCCGCGCTCTATGCTTTCCCCACGCTCAATATTGCCGAGCGGGGAGAAGAGTCATGAAATTCCAGTCAAGCATCGTTACTCGCTTTGTACTTGTCATTTTAGGGGCGGTCGGTGTGAGCGCTGCTGCATTTGCCGATCCACCGCGCTGGGCCAAAGATCGCGATCATTATTCGGATCGATACCGGGATAACGACTACGCCCGAGTGGTCGATGTCGAACCCATCGTCCGTCGCGTTCGCGTTACAACACCGGATCGCGAATGCTGGAATGAAACTCAGCAGGTGTATCCATCGCGTCCCATGGGGTCAGCGGGTTCTATGATTCTCGGTGGCTTGATCGGCGGCGTGATTGGCCACCAAATCGGTCACGGCGATCGACACACGCCAACACTGGCGGGTGCGATTGTCGGTGCGGCGATCGGTAACGAGGTGGGTCAACAGCGCGTTGATCGCGACGAATATACCGCGCCTGTCGAGCGCACGGTGCAGCGTTGTAACGTGACCTATCGCGACAATTGGGAAGAACGCACCGACGGCTATCGCGTGACGTACGTTTACAACGGTCAGGAGCACACCACGATCATGCCGTACGATCCCGGCGAACGAATCCATGTCGATGTCAATGTTCGACCGGACTTCCAAGACCGCGATTGACCATTGTCGATATCGGTGTGCCCCTGCCGAGGCAGCGATACTGTGGCCTCGGCAGGGGCATTGTTTTTCCTTAATCGCATCGACGCTGTACACTCTCGATCATGACTAACGGCCGTATCGCAATCGCTCTGGTTTGTTGCGTCTGTGCGTTGAGCGCGCAGGCGATGGTGGCTCCACATTTGAGTGTGGTGCCGGTACCGTCGACGTCATTGAACATTCACGCCGGGATCGTTCACGCTGGCGGCATGTCGCTCGATCAAGCTGTCGCGATGGTGCAAGCGAAGTACGACGCAAACGTGATGCGCGCTAATACCGTCGAGGAAAACGGCCACACAGTGCACTACATCCGCTTGATGACCAAGGATCGTTCGCGGGTTTGGACGGTGCGAGTCGATGCCACGACTGGTCGAGAGTTTTAAGAACAATATGCATCTCCTCTTAGTAGAAGACGAACAAGCGCTGCGCGACTCTCTCGCGCAGCAATTGAAAGCGGCCGGTTTCACCGTGGATACCGCGCCCGATGGCGAAGAAGGACTGTACCAAGGCAAGGAATTCGCGTTCGACTTGGGCATCGTCGATCTAGGTTTGCCGAAGTTGCCGGGAATGGAGGTCATTAAACGTTTGCGCGCGGCCGGTAAGAGTTTTCCGATCCTGATTCTCACGGCGCGCGATCGCTGGCAAGATAAAGTCGAAGGCTTGCAATGTGGGGCCGATGACTACGTCGCCAAGCCGTTTCACTTCGAAGAATTGCTGGCGCGCGTGCAAGCGTTGTTGCGCCGATCGGGCGGTTGGGCGCAGCCCGTGCTTCGCTGCGGACCGATTACGCTCGATCCGCGCTCGCAACAAGTCACCGTCAACGAACAGCCCATCGAACTCACCGGTTTCGAATACAAGATTCTCGAACAATTAATGCTGCGCGCCGGCGAAGTGCTCTCAAAAACCGACATCACCGAATCGTTGTACGAACAAGATTTCGATCGCGACAGCAACACCATCGAGGTCTTCGTGGGACGATTGCGCCGCAAACTCGATCCCGACAACATCGTCAAACCCATCGAAACACTGCGCGGGCGTGGCTATCGCCTCAGCCTGCCGCGCGCCACCGCCTGAATGCGCGCGCGTTCGCTCAGCGCTCGCCTGCTAGCGTCCGTAACCGTCATACTCATACTGTTTTTTGGCGTGACGATATTCGTTCTCGATCACGTGTATCGCGACCTGAGCAACAACGCGATTCGCACCCGACTCGATCTCCAAGTGTCGGTGCTCATTTCCGCGTCCGACGAACAAGACGGCGATCGACTGATTCCGAGTGGATCGTTAAATCAACCGCGTTTTACGCACTTGGGTTCGGGTCTCTATGGGCGGATCGATCGGGACGACGGCGAAATGATGTGGCGTTCGCAATCTCTCACCGGCTCCGGACTAAAACTCACGGCTAAATTAGCGCCAGGCAAGCGCCGAACATTTTTTCTGAAGAAGCGTAACGGCGCGGAAGTGCAGGCGTTGAGCGTCGGGCTGGCGTGGGAGTTCGCGTCTGGGACCGCGCGCCAATTTACCTACACCGTCGCCGAGGACTTGACCCCTTATCGCGCCGAATTGAAATTATTTCGTCAGCAGTTGATCGGTTGGTTTACCGGCTTGATGTTGTTGTTACTGGTTGCATTGGCGCTGTCCTTTCGCTGGGTGTTGAAACCCGTGCGGCAAGTGGAGCATGAGATTGGAGCAATAGAAGCCGGCGCGCAGCAGGAATTCGCCGGGCGCTATCCGCGCGAACTTAAAGGCATTACCGCGAATATGAATGCATTGTTACGCGGCGAGCGACATCGTCTCGAGCGTTACCGTAATACGCTGGGAAACTTGGCGCACAGCTTGAAGACGCCGCTTGCCGTCGCGCGTTCGCTCGCCGACACGCCGCAGTTACAAGATCAAATTACGCGCATGGACGACATCGTGCGCTATCAACTCAATCGCGCATCGATGTTGGGCGGCACCGGTCTCGGCAGTGCGCCCGTCGAAGTCAAAAGCGTGCTCGATGCGTTGCGCGAAACGTTATTGAAAGTCTACGCGGACAAGCCGCTCACTTTGCTTGTGGATGTCGATCCGTCCACGCGATTTATCGGTGAGCAAGGCGATCTCATGGAGATCGCCGGCAACTTACTCGACAACGCTTGCAAATGGTCCAAATCGCAGGTGAAGGTATCAGCCCAACCGTTACTTGCGCCAGGAAGTCGTCGTGAGGGATTGTTGTTGATCGTCGAAGACGACGGTCCCGGCATCGCGTCGGAGCAGCGCGAACTTGTCTTGAAACGCGGCGCACGCCTTGACGAACGCGTGAGCGGGCAGGGGATCGGCTTGTCGGTCGTACATGAGCTTGCGCAACTGAGCGGTGGCGGAGTTGAGATAGAAACAGCGTCGTTGGGTGGCGCCAAGATCACGGTACGGTTGCCGGCGGCTTAGGCCGGCGGGTTAGGAAAGTGACTAGCGATGGGTGACGAGAAGGATCGCGACGAATTCGCGCCACTGCGCGCGCTTAGAGATCGTCTTGGACTCTCGCGACTTAATGAACGCGCGCGTTTCGTTCGCGAACTCAATCGTCTGTTCTCACGATGCGAACGCGGCAACGACTTCGATAAAGCGGTCGCTACTCTTTCGAGCGCAATCGATGCGTCGGTCGCGAAGGTTGAAGCGTTACGCAATGCGCCGCTTAAAGTTGCGTACGATTTAGCGTTGCCGATTACTGCACATCGCGACGAAATTCTCGCCGCGTTGGTCAAACATCAAATCATCGTGCTCTGCGGGGCAACCGGGTCCGGAAAAACCACGCAACTCCCGAAGTTTTGTTTGGAGTCCGGCCGCGGCGCATTGGGTTTGATCGGTCACACACAGCCACGACGCATCGCCGCGCGGGCGATCGCTGCACGACTGGCAAGCGAACTCGGAACAACGATCGGCGGCGCAGTCGGATATCAAGTGCGATTCAACGATCGTTCCGGTCCCAACTGCCGTGTAAAGCTGATGACCGACGGCATTTTGCTCAAGGAATTGGAGAGCGATCGCCATCTCAATCGCTACGACACACTCATCATCGACGAGGCGCACGAGCGCAGCCTCAACATCGATCTATTGTTGGGCGTGCTCAAGCAAGTGTTGCCCAAGCGTCCGGATCTAAAACTCATCGTTACCTCGGCGACCATTGATCCGGAAAAGTTTTCCAAGTTCTTCGGCGGCGCACCGATCATCGAGGTATCCGGTCGTAGTTATCCAGTGGAGGTTCGCTATCGAGCGCTGGCGGGTGACGATGACGATACAGAAGAGTTGTCGCTCCCGGAGGGAGTCGTATCCGCAGTGAAGGAGCTCGATCGCGGCGCTCGCGGCGATGCGCTGGTCTTTCTTCCCGGCGAAAAGCAGATTCGCGACTGCGATGAGGCACTGTCGCGCGCCAAACTCTTGAACACCGAAATACTGCCGCTGTTCTCGCGACTTTCGACGCGAGATCAAGAACGAATATTCGAAGGGCACAGTCAACGGCGCGTGGTGTTGGCGACCAACGTCGCCGAAACTTCGTTGACCGTGCCGGGTATTCGCAACGTGATCGATTCCGGATTGGCGCGCATCAGTCGCTACAGCGTACGCGGCAAGGTGCAGCGTTTACCGATCGAAAAAATTTCAAAGGCGAGCGCCGATCAACGCAAAGGTCGCTGCGGTCGCGAAGCAGCAGGTATTTGCATCCGGCTCTTTGACGAAGACGATTTCAATGCACGGGAAGATTTCACGCCGCCCGAAGTCCTGCGTACCAATCTCGCCAGTGTCATTCTGCGTTTGGCGGTGCTCGGTTTGGGTGAGCCGGAAGATTTCGACTTCATCGATCCGCCCGACACTCGGCTGATCAACGACGGCTATCGGCTATTGCAGGAATTGAAGGCCGTCAATGGCGATCGTCAGGTCACGGCGCTGGGTAAACAAATCGCGGCGTTGCCCGTCGACCCACGACTCGCGCGTATGTTAATCGCCGCTTCGCATCATGCGTGTCTAGCCGAGATGCTCATTGTCGCCTCGTTCTTGGAAATTCAAGACCCGCGTGAACGTCCGGCAGATGCACAAATGCAAGCGGATCGGGCGCACGCGACCTTTGCCGATCCGCGCTCGGACTTTATCGCGATACTGAATCTATGGAAGGCTTTTCAAGCAAAGACCGATGAACTATCGGGAAGTCAGTTGCGGAAATGGTGTCGCGAACATTTTCTGTCGTTTATGCGCATGCGCGAATGGCAAGAACTGCACCGACAGCTTGGCGAGGCGATCGACGACATTGAGTTGCGAGCCAATCAAAAGCTCGCAGAATATGCCGAACTACATCAAGCGATTCTCACGGGATTTCTTGGGCATATCGGGACGCTCGATGAGCAGCGTGAATACCTGGGCGCTCGTGGATCGCGCTTCACTATTGCGCCCGGAACGCCGCTCGCGAGTAAACCGCCGAAGTGGGTTGTTGCCGGCAGCATTATGGAGACTACGCGTGTGTTTGCTCGGATGGTTGCGAGCGTTGAGCCGCAGTGGATCGAACGCGCAGGCGAACATCTACTCAAACGCAGTTACGCTGAACCGCAGTGGCTCGAACAGCAAGGATTCGTCGCCGCGTTCGAGTCGGTGTCGCTTTACGGGTTGACGTTGGTCGGTCAACGTCGCGTCAATTACGGTAGCGTCGCGCCTAAAGAAGCGCGCGAGATATTCGTGCGTGAAGCGTTGGTCGAAGGTCGATCGTCGCTGCGCGCTGAATTTCTAAACCATAATGCAGCGCTACGCGCACAAATCGAGAACGTGGAGGCGAAGATCCGTCGCCGCGATATTTTGGTGGATGAGCAAACGCAGTGCGCATTCTATCTCGCGCGGTTGCCGGAGCACATCCACTCCGTAGCCGCGATGGAGAAATGGTCAAAGGCG
>JAYTQU010000225.1:0-8052 GCA_043746555.1 Pseudomonadota bacterium
AGACGCGCGTCGATCAGACCATTGCTAATCGCAAACGGCCCAACTGCTGCGGACAAATTACCGCAGTTACCGCTCCAATCGACGCACGCCTTGTCGATCGACACTTGGCCGAACAAGAAATCGACATCGTGATTCGGTTTACCACTCTTCGACAGGATCACGGTCTTGCTGGTGCTCGACGTTGCGCCGCCCATGCCGTCGATTTGCTTGCCGTAAGGATCGGGACTACCGATCACTCTTAATAAGAACGCATCGCGTGCCGCACCGGGAATCTGTGCTTGTTGCGGGAGATCTTGCACACAAAAGAACACACCCTTGCTGGTGCCGCCGCGCATATATGTGGCGGGAATTTTTATTTGCGATGTGTGACCCATTGTCTACGGTACCTGCGCTTTCGATTCGAGGAAGTCTTGAGCAAATCGTTGTAGCACTCCGCCGGCTTCGTATATCGAAACTTCTTCCGCCGTATCCAACCGACACATCACCGGCACTTCCAATCGCTCACCGCTCTTGCGATGAATAACGAGAGTAAGTTCGGCACGCGGCTTGCGATGACCGATCACATCGAATGTTTCTGTTCCATCAATTGCAAGTGTCTTGCGATTCACGCCTGTCTTGAATTCCAGGGGCAACACGCCCATACCGATAAGATTGGTGCGATGAATGCGTTCGAATCCTTCGGCAACAATCGCCTCGACGCCGGCGAGCCGCACACCTTTGGCTGCCCAGTCACGCGAGGATCCTTGGCCATAGTCTGCGCCGGCGATAATTATCAGCGGCTGTGCGCGATCCATGTAGGTTTCGATGGCTTCCCACATGCGAACCACTTTACCGTCCGGTTCAATACGCGCTAGCGAGCCTGCCTTCACTTTACCGTCGACGTGCACCATTTCGTTCTGCAACGTTGGATTCGCAAACGTAGCGCGTTGTGCTGTCAAGTGATCGCCGCGATGCGTCGCATAGGAATTAAAGTCCTCTTCGGGCAAACCCATCTTGGCGAGATACTCACCTGCCGCGCTATTGGCGAGAATCGCGTTCGATGGCGACAGATGATCGGTTGTGATGTTGTCGCCCAGCACCGCAAGGGGTCGCATGCCTTTGAGCGTGCGCTCACGCGCAGCGAGTGCGCCCTGCCCTTCTTTATCCCAGTACGGCGGACGGCGAATGTACGTGCTTTGCAAACGCCAGTTGTACAGCGGGCTCACTTTCTCATTGCTCACTTCGAACGTGAACATGGGGTCGTACACTTTGCGAAAATGTTCCGGTTTAACGCTGGTAGCGACGACGGCATCGATTTCCGCATCGCTCGGCCAGATGTCTTTGAGCGTAACGGGCTTGCCTTCGTGGTCGATGCCCAGCACATCTTTCTCGATATCGAAGCGCACTGTGCCTGCAATCGCGTACGCAATGACCAGCGGCGGCGAAGCGAGAAAAGATTGCTTGGCATAAGGATGAATGCGACCGTCGAAATTTCTATTGCCTGATAAAACCGCCGTCGAATACAAATCGCGTTCGATGATCTCTCGCTGAATTTTCGGATCCAGCGCGCCACTCATGCCGTTGCAGGTCGTGCAAGCGAAGCCAACGATACCGAAACCCAACTTTTCAAGCTCCGGCAACAACTTCGCTTCTTCCAAATACAACTGCACCGCCTTTGAACCTGGTGCGAGCGACGTTTTTACCCAGGGTTTGCGTGTTAGTCCACGAGCATTGGCGTTGCGGGCAAGTAATCCCGCTGCGATCACGTTGCGCGGATTGCTGGTGTTGGTACACGACGTGATGGCGGCAATGATTATTGCGCCATCCGGCATCTGGCCCGGCACTTCTTCCCACTTTCCGGCGATGCCGCGTTCGGCCAGAGCCGAAGTTGGCAACCTTGTATGAGGATTAGACGGCCCGGCCATGTTGCGAACCACAGATGACAAGTCGAAATTGAGCACGCGCTCGTAGTGTGCCGTCTTAAGTGAGTCGGCCCACAGACCTGTCTGCTTTGCGTAGGTTTCAACCAACTTGATTTGCGCGTCTTCGCGTCCGGTGAGGCGCAAGTACTCAATCGTATTGCTATCGATGAAAAACATTGCGGCCGTCGCGCCATACTCCGGCGCCATGTTAGATATCGTTGCGCGATCGCCAAGTGTTAACGCCGCTGCGCCTGGACCGTAGAACTCGAGATAAGCGCCGACCACTTTCGCGTTGCGCAGGAATTCAGTCAACGCCAGCACGACATCGGTTGCCGTAATACCTTCTTGCGGCTTGCCGGACAACTCCACACCGACGATGTCCGGCAGTCGCATCCACGACGCGCGTCCCAGCATGACGTTCTCCGCCTCAAGGCCGCCGACGCCAATGGCGATCACGCCCAATGCGTCGACGTGCGGTGTGTGACTATCGGTACCAACCAGTGTGTCGGGATACGCCACGCCATCCTTCGCATGAACGACCGGCGACATCCGCTCCAAATTGATCTGATGCATGATGCCGTTGCCCGGCGGAATCACGTCGATATTCTTGAAAGCCTTTTTGGTCCAGTCGATGAAGTGAAAACGATCTTCATTGCGGCGCTCTTCCACGACACGATTTTTCTGGAATGCATCCTTATCGAAACCGCCGTATTCAACAGCGAGCGAGTGATCGACAATCAGCTGCACCGGCACTACCGGATTCACTTTCGCAGGGTCGCCGCCCTTCATGGCGATGGCGTCGCGCAAGCCGGCGAGATCCACGAGTGCCGTTTGACCAAGAATGTCATGACACACCACGCGGGCCGGAAACCAAGGGAAATCCAAATCGCGCTTGCGTTCAATGAGCTGCTTGAGCGACTCGTTCAACGTCGCCGGATCGCAGCGACGCACCAGGTTTTCCGCGAGCACGCGAGAGGTGTACGGCAACGAATCGTATGCGCCGGGGTCGATCTCATCGACGGCGGCACGCGCGTCGAAATAATCGAGCTGAGTGCCCGAAAGAGATTTGCGGAATTTGGAGTTCATAGGGAAAGCGATAGGCGATCAGTGAAGAGTGATGGGTCAGGTTCCGAGTAGCGGCCGCGAAACTGTTGCTCACCACCCATCCCGCATCACCCTACGGCCGCTTTTCCAACGGCACAAACTTTAAATTTTCCGGCCCAGTGTAGTTCGCGCTCGGGCGAATAATCTTGCCGTCGATGCGTTGTTCGATTACATGGGCCGCCCAACCGGCGGTGCGCGCTATCACGAATAACGGAGTGAACATTGCGGTAGGCACACCCATCATGTGATAAGCCACAGCCGAAAACCAATCCAAGTTCGGAAACATGTTCTTGGCATCCTTCATCACCACTTCCAATCGGTCGGCGATGTTGAACATTTTCATATCGCCGACGTCCTTCGACAGCCGTCGCGCGACTTCTTTAATCACTTGGTTGCGTGGGTCGGCGATGGTGTACACCGGGTGGCCAAAGCCGATGACCACTTCTTTGTTGGCAACGCGTTGGCGAATGTCCGCTTCGGCTCGATCGGGCGTTTCGTAGCGTTTTTGAATTTCGAATGCCGCTTCGTTTGCACCGCCATGTTTCGGTCCGCGCAGCGCGCCAATACCGCCGGTAATGCACGAATGCATATCCGATCCCGTGCCCGCAATAACGCGGCACGCAAATGTCGAGGCATTAAATTCATGTTCCGCATAAAGAATCAACGAGGTGTGCATCGCCTGCGTCCATAATGCCGACGGTGTCTTGCCATGAAGCATGTGCAAGAAATTTCCGCCAATAGAACCTTCCTCAGTCTCGACGGAGATGCGTCGTCCGTTGTGACTGTAGTGATACCAATAGCAAAGCATGGAACCGGCGCTGGCGATCAACCGATCGGCAATGTCTCTCGCGCCGGCTATGTTGTGATCGTCCTTCTCGGGTAACGTACAACCGAGCACTGAAACACCGGTGCGCATTACGTCCATGGGATGACTGGACGCAGGCAACGTTTCGAGTGCATCGCGCACCGATTGCGGCAGACCGCGTAATGCACTTAACTTCGCTTTGTAGGCGCCAAGCTCAACTCGATTGGGTAACGTGTCGTGAATCAACAGATGAGCAATCTCTTCGTATTGGCATTGATCGGCGACATCGAGAATGTCATAGCCGCGATAATGCAAATCATTGCCGGTACGACCCACTGTGCACAGCGCCGTATTGCCGGCAGGCACACCGGACAATGCAACCGACTTCTTGGGCTTGGGCGTCGACGGAGCAGAAGCGGCAGTCATGAATCATTTTCCTTTTTGAGCGGCGAACAGAGCATCGAGCTTCTGTTCATACGATTGATAATCGAGATACCTATATAAGTCGGCGCGCGTCTGCATCGTCTCCACGACATTTTTTTGCGTGCCATCGCGACGAATCGCTTCGTACACCTTGAGTGCCGCCGCATTCATCGCGCGATAGGCCGAACAGCAGAACAAGACGATATCGACATTGACACCGGCCAACTCCGCGCAGGTATACAGCGGCGTGTGCCCGAATTCGGTGATATTGGCCAGTATCGGGACCTTCACCGTCTCCTTAAATTTCTTATACATCGCAAGCTCAGTCATGGCCTCCGGAAAAATCATGTCTGCGCCCGCTTCAACACACGCTTGTGCTCGTTCAATCGCTTTGTCGATTCCCTCCACCGCCAACGCATCGGTGCGCGCCATGATCACGAATTGATCGTCGGTGCGCGCGTCGACTGCCGCTTTGACGCGATCCACCATTTCTTCTGGCGACACAATCTCTTTGCCAGGACGATGTCCGCAGCGCTTCGTTTGCACTTGATCCTCGATGTGCAAACCCGCGGCACCGAATTTAATGAAAGACTTCACCGTCCGCGCAATATTGAACGCGCCGCCCCAACCGGTATCGGCGTCAACCAATAGCGGCAATGAAGAAGCGTCGGTGATGCGGCGAATGTCGGTGAGCACGTCGTCGAGCGAGCTAATGCCGAGATCGGGAATACCAAGCGAGTTGGCCGCGACGCCGCCGCCGGAGAGATACAACGCTTTGAAACCCGTCGCTTGGGCCATGCGCGCCGTATAGGCATTGATCGCGCCGATCACTTGCAGTGGACGCTCGTCGCGCACTGCTTGGCGCAACATCGCACCGGGGGAGTTCATCATGCGGAACCTATCGTCTTAGAAAACGAAGCAATAGCATGCATGGTACCGCAGTCGCACACGACGATGAAATCGATCTTCAACCGTCTACGCAGAAACCGACTTCACCCACTGCGCCAAACTTGTGCTATCCAGCGCGCCCATCTGCCGGGCAACTTCACGACCATGGCGGAACGCGATCAACGTCGGAATGCTGCGTACGTTAAAGCGCGTTGCAATTCCCTGCTCGTCTTCGGTACACACTTTGGCGAATCGCGCTCGCGGTTCAAATTGTTTTGCCGCCTCCTCGAATCGGGGCGCCATCGCCTGACACGGCCCGCACCACGACGCCCAGAAGTCGACGATCACCGGCACTTCGTTGCGCACGATATGTTGATCGAAATTAGTCGATCGTAACTCGATCGGATGGCCGTCGAATAACACATGACGACAGCGCGGACAGCGCGGCGTCTCGGATAGTCGATCTCCCGGCGTTCGCACAGTGGCATCGCAATGACCGCAGACAATATTCACTTGATCGGGCATACGCCCTCCACAATTTAGCTTGGTGAAGTGTATGGGGTTGCGAACGCAAAGTTAAAGAGGGCTTGCTAAATTCCAATCATGTGTATTATTGTACTGATACACGTATTCACAGGCCCGCTGCATTGTTCATCCTGAATCCTCAATCCGGCATACCGATCTACCGCCAATTGCTTGAGCAGGTACGTCGCATGACCGCGAGCGGTCAGTTGCAACCGGGCACTGCCTTGCCGTCGGTGCGCGAGCTTGCCATAAAACACGCCATCAATCCGATGACCATCTCCAAAGCGTACAGCATGCTGGAAACCGAAGGATTACTCGAACGCAATCGCGGCAAACCCATGACCATCGCCAAACAACCGCGTACGCAAACACCGACTACAAAGCGTCTACAGCAACTCGATTCTCAGCTGGATCAACTCGTGTTGGCCGCGCGGCAATTGCAGCTATCCGAAGCCGAAATCGTCAAGGCTTTGCGCAGTAAATGGGAGAATTCCGATGAGTGAAGTGTTCGTTTTTGCTGAGCATCTCGCCAAATCATTCGGCAGCAAGCGCGTGCTGGACGATCTGTCGTTTACAGTCGAATCCGGCGACGTCATTGGCGTACTCGGAAAGAACGGTGCAGGAAAGACGACATTGCTGGAACTAATGCTCGGCTTTACACCCGCGAGTTTCGGCAGCGTGAAGATGTTCGGCCACGACAGCTTCAATCTTCCCGGCGTCGTCAAAGCGCGAGTGGGATTTGTTCCGCAAAGCGACGAACTATCAATCGTTGCATAAGTGACTTCATTGGCTTGGAATGATTTATAAAATCGAGCATGAAGCAAGCCAACCTGACGCGAGCGCAAGTTAGATACGAAAAACGTAGCGCGGCATTGGCGGCGGTCAGGCGTGGGGCGGCGGTGACGGATGTTGCCGGAGTGCTGAACGTATCCGCGCGATCGATATTTTCATTGTGGGCAAGATATCGAGAGGGCGGCGAGCAGGGTTTACGCGAAGGCGTGCGCGCCGGTCGACCTAGGAAAGTGACGCCGGCAATGATGCGCTGGCTGTACGATGCGATTACGCAGGGAGACCCGCAACAGCATCGATTGCCGTTTTGTCTTTGGACGTTGGGGATCATTCGCGCGTTGCTCAAACGCAAGGACGATATTGCGTTGAGTAAGAGCGCGGTCAGCCGCTTGTTGGCGCAGCTGGGGTTGAGCCCGCAGCGACCTCTGTATCGCAGCTATCAGCAAGATCGAAAAGCACTGGAAAAATATCTGAACTTAAAGTTTCCCAAGCTGCGCGCGCCCTGGCGAAGAAACGGGGCGCGGTCCTCTATTTCGATTCAACGTACCTTCAACAATTCGTAGGCGAGTACCCAATCGGTTTTCAAATCATCTCGATTTCGCTGCAAGGATCAAAACTAATCGCGTCACAATCCGGTCAACCCACCGAACTGGTTCCCGCCAGCGGCGGTTGGTTTGAAGTCAAAGGTGTCTCGGGCTTTCGCGTGCGCTTCGATTTGGATTCGAAAACCAAAGCGATGACGGCGATCTTTCACCAAACGAACGGTGTATTCACCGCCACGCGAAAATAACGTGTCCTGGCGATGATCGCCGTCGACTCACGGTTTTGCAGCACTCGATGACGCCTGCACCAACTCAGCAATCTGGGTCGCAGTCTGTAGTGCGCGCAAGCCATCCTCGCCTGTTACCACCGGCGCAGTGCCTTCGCGAATTGCCTTTAGAAAGGCCGCGATCTCATCGAGCAATGCATCGCCTTGCTCAAACGATTGTTCTTCGATAGCGACCTGCGCGGGCGATTCCACCGGTGCGTCGTCCTTCTTGCGAATCACGGTGAGAATTTTTTGCTGAAGGTCGATTGAGAGATACGCGTCATCTTGGAAAATGCGAATCTTGCGCTCTTGCTTCATGCTCACACGGCTCGCCGTTGTGTTTGCGACGCAGCCGTTCGCAAAGCGAATACGCGCATTGGCGATATCGAGATCGCCGGAGAAGATGGCGGAACCCGAAGCGTCGATGTTCACAATGGGCGCGCCAACCAGCGATTGAATCAAATCGATATCGTGAATCATGAGATCGAGCACGACGCTTACATCGGTGCCGCGAACTTTGAACGGCGCCAAGCGATGCGATTCGACGAACCGAGCTGTCTTCAAAATTCCGGCGGCCGCGACGATGGCGGGATTAAATCTTTCCAGGTGACCTACTTGCAACACGCTCTGGTTGCGCGTCGCCATGTCGACCAACGCCTGCGCTTCGGCAACCGTCGTCGTGATCGGCTTTTCGACGAGCACATGAACGCCTTGTTCAAGAAACGTCTTAGCCACCTCGAAGTGCTGCGGCGTCGGCACTGCGATGCTCACTGCATCGACGCGACCGAGGAGTTCGCGATAGTCGTTGA
>JAYTQU010000226.1:0-5744 GCA_043746555.1 Pseudomonadota bacterium
GTTTGGTGGCGCTGAGTTTTCGGCCGCCGACATCATGATGTTGTTCCCGTTAAATGTTGCCACATCGCTCAACATCGTAGACGCCGCGCAATTTCCGAAGATTGCTGCGTGGAAGGAAAAGATCGAAGCACGCCCCGCCTATAAGCGAATGCTGGCAAAGGCGCGGCCGGACGGTTTGATTGGCGCCTTGCCAAAAGTATCAGTTCATGCTCCCGCCGGTCCGCGCAAGTAAGCACAACTAACTGCAACTGACCGCGGCGATTGCACATCATTTGGATACTAAACAAGTATGAAATTATCGAAACTATGTTCGTTGGCAACGTGTGGCGCGCTGCTGTTGTCGGTGACGAGTACGGTATGGAGCGACGATTCGAAACAGCTCGCCGTCACCGACAATACGTTTAAGTGTCTACAAGAAATGACACCCGTGCGCGGATTCTTCGTGGCAAATCTCCTCGGAAAACTGGACGACACATTGACGGTTGCGAATTCCCTCACGGGTGGCCGCTACCCGCCCGGCTCGGTGATTCAGTTGGTGCCGACTGAAGTCATGGTCAAACACAAAGAGGGCTGGAATCCGACCACCAAGGATTGGGAATTTTTCGAACTCAATGTTTCAAGCGAAGGCAGCAAAATCAAAGTGCGCGGTACGACCGCTGTCGTGAATCGCTTCGGCGGCAACTGCTTTGGGTGTCATGTGGCCGCCAAGCCCGAGTGGGATTCGATTTGCGAAAAAGATCATGGCTGTGCGCCGCTGCCGATTACAACCGATCGCATCGTTGCCATTCAAAAAGCCGACCCGCGATGTAAGCAATCGGCAACCAAATTCACCAACCCGTAGTCACGCACAATGTTAACGCTTCACCACCTGCGAATTGGACGCTCCATCTTTACTGTATGGCTGCTCGAAGAACTTGGCGTGCAGTACGCATTGAAGGAATATTTTCGCAACCCGACGACGATGCGCGCGGGTGACGATTTGAAAGTCATCCATCCCTTGGGCAAGTCGCCGGTTATTGAAGACGGCGATCTCGTGCTGTCCGAATCCGGCGCCATCACGAGTTACTTGTTGGATAAGTTCGACAGCGACCACAAGTTCTCGCCACCGCGAACCGACATTAATGCATGGGCGAAATATACGCAGTGGCTTCACTACTCCGAAGGCTCCGTATTTACGCCGCTGTTAATCAAGATGTTATCGATGCGCGAACAAACGCCCAGCCCAGCGCTCACCGCGTTTAGCGACAAAGAGATTGCGCTTCATCTTGGCCACATCGCAAATCAATTGGCAGACAACGAATTTATTTTGGGCGATCGAATCAGCGGCACCGACTTTGGCATTAGCTACATGGTCTCGATGGCGCAACGACTCGGTCAACTAAAAAACCATCCAACACTGCTAAGTTACATCGAACGCAACAAGGCACGACCGGCTTTTAAGTCCGCGATTGCGCGAGCGGTGGAATAGTTTCGAATCTAAATAAGCAGCGACTCGACTCCAGGCGGACGCTCCCGCTGCGTGAGATTGGATATCGTCGACAGGTCGTGCATGTTGGAATGCCCATCGTCCAATCGCGACGCATGATAAATTTTATCACTAGCAACCGCACTGAAGCCTAAGCACACCAACGCAAGAAGCAATCACTGAGTCTTTCGCGTATCGCTTATTCTAATGAATACCGCGGCGTTGTTTGCGGCCATTTCGGCTGCGGCGTGGCGACAAGCCGCGGACGATGAGCAATGGAAATCCGTCCCATTTAAAAAGTGCGGGCACCAATTGTCGCTCGTGCGCCCATGCGCCCATGCGCCGTCAGGACCGGATCGCCGATAGACGAGGCTCAACTATCTAAAGTGAGCACCGGCACGGAATTTATCCCGCCTTTCTCATCCGCCTAGTCTTGGCTCTCGACCATAATCTTCGATTGCCCGATCATCCACGCGATGCCGACACCGCCGGACAAATAGGAGCCGCGTTTGACCAACGGGCTATCGGCAAAGGCGGCGTTGGTTAGCGTGTCGTAACGCATGTAAGCGCCGACCCAATATTTCGGCAAGCGCTTTGATAACGCGGCGATAAATTGCGTGCCGGAGTAACCCCCGTTTGCTTCATAGGCGGGACGACTGGCCGTCGCAAACTCATTCGCAATCGAATAGAAGTAGGCGTGATACTTGCGATCCGCGTACATCGGTCCTGCTGCAAGTCCGAAGTTCCAACCCTTGCGACCAAATGGATCGATAATATCCAAGTTGAAATGCGGCGAGAACACCCAGCCAATCGGTTTTGGCGAAGCTTCGACAGTGATCGGCGCGCGCAAGGGCAATTGCAAATCGAGCTTCACGTGCCGATCGCTCGCGTGCCACAAATGCCAATCGAGTGAAGGCCCGATTTCCACCGTGGATCTCAGATCCGGCATGCCTTTTCGCGCCGAGTTGCTATCGCTATTGATCGGAACCGTGGCGTTCACACTGACATTGAGTTCGGCGTATTCGCTGTTGAAAAATCTCCCACGCACGCCGTCGCGATCTGCTTTGAGAAACGGCCCGCGATAAACCACATACGGCACCGGTATCGGATACGCATGCGTGACATCCGACCCACGATAGTCGGGAAACATCACCGTACCGATTCCCAAGCCCGCTTCCCAGAGAGGTTTCTGCTCTGCATGTGCCGGCGCTGATCCGATGCTCGCGACGCAAAGTGCCATCGCGACGATGAGGTTGCCGATATTGGTCTGGTAGTGCGCGCTCATGTTCAATTGATCCGCCGTCGTGGAAGTAAGAAACAAATCGATTTCGCGGCACTTCTCGCTGTAAACAGACCGCGAGTGTAGAGTATTAAGGAATGAATGCCTCAGTATCTACGTCTGCGCGACCGGTCGCTGCGGATATCGCCCGATGCTACGGTCAAAGCCGCTCATACTATTGGTACGCACGCTGCAAACTCGCGAGCGACCCTCTCTACGCTGCAGTGCTCGACGTGTGCCGACCGTTGACCTCTCCGTTACTCGATGTCGGCTGCGGCGTGGGGTTGCTAGCATTGTACCTGCGCGCCGGCGGAGTCAGCGTGGACTATCACGGCGTCGACATCGACGCGAGGAAGATCGCTTTGGCACGCCTCGCGGCTAAGACAAGCGGCCATACCGATGTGCGCTTCGAGAGCGGCGATGTCACTTCGATATTTCCCTCGCATCGAGGCTCGGTCGCATTGCTCGATGTGCTGCAGTATGTGGACGAATCGGCACGTGCGCAGCTCATTGCCCGTGCCGCCGACTGCGTGACCGCGAATGGCCAGCTGATTCTTAGAGTGGGACTCAACGACGCCAGTTGGCGTTCGACTCTCACGCGATGCAGCGATCGAATGCAGCGCTTCGCGCGTTGGATACTCACTCCGCCGAGATCGCAACCGACGCGCGCCGAGCTGATTGCGCTGCTCACGGCCAACGGCCTGCGCTGCAATTTCTATCCGCTATGGGGACGCACGCCGTTCAACAATTGGCTGCTCGTCGGCGCTCGATCAACATCCGAACTTATAAACTCTGCGTAGATCGCGCTAGCTTCGTCGAGCGCTGCGACAATCGACCTATTTTTTTGCGTCGATTTGCTGCTTAAACGGGGCCGCGCTTGCGACACACGAGCAATACCTCATCGACATCCTCTGAGTCCTTGAAACCGGGCGTGATCGTGAGTTTTTTCTGAAAGCGTACACCCAGCGGCATGAAGACTCGGTTGTACCACCACATTGCTTGCTCGCGTCGATGCGCAAGAAACCACATCCCCACATCGACTAGCCGCGACGACTTGGGTTGCATGCCATAGACAGCGCTTTGCTCTACTAAGAATCCATGTGCCGCAAGCTTGGAGAGCAACTGCTGCGGCTCATAGCGGCGACGATGCCCGACGAACTCGTCGAACGTCGTCCAATGCGCGGAATACAACGGCACGGAGAGCAACAAGAACGCACCCGATACGGACACGCGCGACAGTTCGGCGAGGACTGCATCGTCGTCATCCACATGTTCGACGATGTCAAAGGCGCAGACCAAGTTGAACGCACGATCCGCAAACGGCAACGCGGAAACCAATGCGATGCTCGCGTTCGCACCTCGCTCGCGAAGTTTCGCGACGGCGGGAGGACTAATATCGACGAAATGCGTCCCCTCAAGCGGCAGCCGCGGCCGCAAACCCGGTGCAACTTCGAGCCGCTGCTGATCAGGAGAAACCAGCGAACTCACGAGCGGCCACGTATTAAAACGCTGAGGCTCAACCAAACGCGCACTCGCCCACAACGGATCGTAGAACCGGCGGTTTACTTCGAGCAAAGCCGAATCGGCGGGCATCATGTCGGTGTCCAACTTCGCGCGCGAGCGCGGCAGGATGGTTGTGACCTCAGTCGATTTCCATTAGACCAAGCCGAGGACGAAACGGAAGAAGGGATTGCGTCTGCGACGTTATACTATTGGCTCGACAACGCAAGATCTAGTCTAAAGGTAAAACAGTGCCGGAAAGCTTCGGTGTCTGTACCTACAAGTCAAGATTCCTAACGGAGCTTCGGATCGGAAATGTTCAAATGTATGCACCCGCACGAGAACCTCCGAGCATTAAGTCGCGTGCCCCAGCTCCTTCCAATTGCTCTCGCTGACCGCAGGCATGAAATGGGGACATTCAAGGCTTTCGCAAGGTTTTCGAGTCTGCAGCGCCTTAACCCCAATCATTGATTCCGACAACCAAACTGCAGTTGTAAAAATCGTGAATGCCTCCACTTCCTTCCATCTCCTAATTTTTCCGCATGATGAGTTCGAAGCAACTTAACTGTACGGGTCACGGTTCATCGAGCACCCGATCAATCCAACGTGCGCTAGCAAACAGACCTCAAGCCACAAACGCTGTTTACTAAGCTCAGCCGCCCGCTTGCTGTGAAAAGCAATGGCACGGGGATCATTCCTTCGTTCACGAGTCGTGTCTCTCTTTCGGAGCCGTCCTACAAGCCGGTGCCCTATGCGCAATTTAACTCACCCTACTGTTCCGAACGCTTCCGTAGCTCAGGTTCAGATCGAGGCGCACTCGTTGGTTTTGGAGCAATCGAATAAAGATTCGATAGACCAGTCGACGCCCGCAGCTTCGTTATTGCACGTGCTCAATAAAAGCGAGGAGATTAAAGGCATAGTTGAAGAATGCGCGGCGGATCTCTCGTCGGTGAATTCAACGCTCAATGATCAACTCAACAATGATCAACTCAACAACAATGCCGCGCACCCCGGCGTATTGGGAGCGATTGAAGCGAGCGAAGGAATCGAAAGCAGAATCCAAGAGGCGGCCGAGGATTTGGCCACAGTCAACCTGGCGCTAGGAGCGGAGGTCAAAGTGCGCCATGACCTCGAAGATCAACTGACTGCGACCAAGGCACAAGCGACGGCCGCCGAGCATGCAGCCCTTCATGACCCGCTGACCTCGTTACCCAACAGAGTATTATTCAACGATCGGTTGGAGCATGGCTTGGCTCAAGCGAAACGACACGGATGGATGCTCGCCGTGATGTTCATTGACTTAGACGATTTCAAGAAAATCAATGATTCGCACGGGCACGCGGCCGGGGATTAGATCCTACGGGAGGTAGCGACTCGCCTAAAACAGGCCATGCGTGCCGATGATACAGTGGGTCGTCACGGCGGCGATGAGTTCCTATATTTACTGCTGGAACTGAAGCATGAAGCCGATGCGGTCCGAGTGGCGGAAAAAATCATCAC
>JAYTQU010000227.1:0-27400 GCA_043746555.1 Pseudomonadota bacterium
CCGTTCGTTGGGGCGCGCGGCGGCGACTAATTCTTTGACCGGCGGCGCGGGTGTGCGCGCGCGCAGCCGATCGGTCGCGCGTTTGATGGCGTCGGCAAGTCGTGCGGGATCGACGGGTTTCAACAAGTAATCGACAGCGTGAACATCGAAGGCTTTCAGCGCAAACTCGTCGTAAGCGGTGACAAAAATAACGGCTGGCGCGCGTTCGCTGAGCAATTCCAACACTTCGAATCCCGATAGCTTCGGCATTTGGATGTCGAGGAACAACAATTCCGGTGCGAGTTCTTCAACCAGCTTTACCGCTTCGAAGCCGTTGGCTGCTTGACCCACCACTTCCATGTCCCCAATTGTCGCAAGTTGTTCGGCAAGGAAAGCGCGAGCCAATGCCTCGTCATCCACAATCAGTACGCGCACGCTACGTCCCCCTTAATTTTTCGACGGGCCTACTCTTATTCTGACCGGCTTCAATCGGTCGAGTCTCAATCGGAATAGCCGGCAAAAGCACAACCACTCTAAACATCGTACCTTGCGCCGTCGCGTCGACGCGACCGCGATTGCCGTACAGTGTATCGATGCGCGCACGCACGTTGTTTAAGCCAACGCCGGCACCCCGCGACGGTGGTCGTTCTGGGTCGCAAGGATTTTCCACCGACAGCTCCAGCAAGCTCTCGCGTCGCCGCGCGGTAACTCTGATGTCGCCGCCATCTAGCAGGTGCGCGATCCCGTGATGTACCGCGTTTTCAACTAACGGCTGCAGGACCAACGGTGGCACGCTCAAATCTCGCACATCGTCGCTGATTTCGAAATGCGTTCGCAGGCGTTCGCTGAAGCGCACGGCTTCGATACTGAGAAAAGTTTCCACCAAATCGATTTCGGCGGCGAGCGAAATGGATTGTTCGCGGCCGAGGCTGATGCTCTTGCGGAAAAAATTCGACATCAGATAGCACATGCGACGCGCGGCGGCGACATCGCTGCCGATCAATGCCGCGACCGAATTTAAGCTGTTGAATAGAAAATGCGGATCGAGTTGCGCGCGCAGCGATTTCAACTCGGCTTCACGCGCATGCACTTGCGATTCCAAAGCACGACGCTCCGCCTTGCGAGAATGTTCGAATGCCGCGCCCAAGTAGTGGCCGAGTATCGCGACCACCAAACCGATTGCGCCCGCGAAAATCAACAAAGGCGCGAGTCCCGATGGAACATCGTTGCCGCCGTTCGCTTTGTTCCCGGTCACATTATTCAGGGGCAACAGAAAATCCGCCCACCAAAGACCGATCGCAACCCAGATGGTCAGCAACAAGATGCCGGCGCCGAACCATGTACCGAGCAACTTGCTGAGCGGCGTCTGATCGACCGGCAATGTTTTCACTAGATACCACGACGACAGCGATTGAAAGCCGAGCAGAACGCCCAGCGGCACGGCGAATTTGAGCGCCCAAGTTAGCGGTACGTTGTTGCCGAGCGTGATAACCGCGGCAAGCAAACTGCCAAAGCCGATCCAAACGGTGATGTAGAGCGCCAATCGTTCCGGACGCGCGAGGATGGGATGCATGGCAGTCGATTAGTTTTTGATTTCGATTCCGCCCATGAGCACGAAGCCTTCAAGAATCAGCGTCTTGGTTGGCATCGTGCCGGGCGGGTTGGCGGAAGGACGGCGCTTATCGACATACGCGCCCATGATCGGTACAACATGACTGATCACGGTCCACTCCGATGGCGCGCAGATTTCGATACCGCCCATGCAGGCGACGACGTTAATTCTGGTCGAATCGCCGACCAATGTGGCGTCGCGAAGATCCAGCTTGGCACCGCCCATGCACGCGAAGAGTTCGGCGCGCTCCATCGCTTGTGCGGTGGGTTTTTGTTCGCAGCCCGATAACACAGCGATACCGCGCACCACGCTGCCGAGATTTCTCGCGGATCCACTTCCACCCGATCCTCCACCACCCGATCCTCCACCACTGAGGCCGCTTCCTGGAGTGCCGTCGGTCCCGGCGCCCGAACCGCTATTGGAATCTTGATCCGAACGGTCGATTATCGCGCGGCGAATTAAATAAGCACCGAGTCCCAACAAGATCACCGGCCAAAACAAATCGCCGACGCCGACATCGATCCATCCGCTGGTATGCGCGACTGACCATAAACCGACGAAGATCCAACCGATTCCCCACTGCCGACTACTTTCGCTGCGATGTTCGATCATCAACGCGACGCCAATTGCCAAAAAAGCAGCCGGCCAGAAATAACGCATCGGCGCTCGCATTTCGAGGATGTGCAAGTTGCTCACCAAGAACAATACGCCGAGCACCACGACCAACAGACCGACGATCAAGTGCATCGAGACCGAACCGGTGTATGGAGACTGAGGAGGAGTGCGTCGAGTTTCGAAACTGTCGCGCATGCGGCCGCGAATTTCGTCGCGCGTTTGTTTACGCACCTGTCTGCGCATCTGGCGAAGACGGCGGCGTTCCTCGTTCCAAAAGTCGCTCACGGCGCACCGCCTTGATCGCTGTCTCGACGGCGGTTGCCGAATACGCTGCCTAGTACGCCACCAAGCACGATGCGAATGCCCAGTGCGACGATGAGAATGGGCCACGCCGTGCCCCAGGTAAGTCCGAAGATTTCAAAGACGCTAACCTGAGCGTAGATTCCCACGGCAATGAGCGTGAAGCCGCTCATTCGATCGCGCATCGGACCCGGCCATAACAGTTGCGCGCCGCCCAATACGATGAGTATCAACGGCCAGTAGTCCCACAAATCGCGCGGGATGCGGAATCCCAAATTCACGGCCAGCGCGAACGCGCCAAATATCAACAGAATGACGCCCCAAGTAAATCGACTGCGGGCTGTGTGTCTTTCGCGAGACATGAAGGACTCCGGGACTGCTCCAAAATTGGCTATTGGTCGCAACGATACCTAAGGTTCGCGTGTCGCCGCCAGCTCGCGCCGGTCAACAACGGTTTGCTACCGGTAAAGCCCCGTTATTCGATTGGCAATCTACGGCAGAGGCATCTCGATGAAAAATGTCGCGCCTGCGCCCGGCGCGCTTTCGGCCCAGATTCTGCCGCCTGCGCGTTCGATGGCCTTGTGCGCCAGGGCGAGTCCGATACCAGTGCCGGGATAAGTGTCGGCGCGATGCAGTCGTTGAAACATCGCGAAGATGCGGTCGTGATATTCCATGTCGAAGCCAATGCCGTTGTCGCGAATCGACAGGCGCAGTCGATGCGGATCGGCATGAGCAGCGTGCAGCTCGATTTGCGGAGCCGCCGCGCCGCTGCTGAATTTGATCGCGTTTTGCAACACGTTGCGCAGCGCGATCGTCAATCCTTCGCGGTCGATCGCCATATCGGCGTCGTTCACTTCGGCGTTCACTGCGATGTTCGCGCGCGCGATGTCGTCACGTTGTTCGGAGATACAGTGGTTCACCAAAGTAGCGATGTTCACCGTTTCGATTTGCGTTTCGCGCCGATCGATACGAGCGTAAGCCAGCAAATCGTCCACCAAACGCGCCATCGTGATGGCGCCGCGACGCATGCGGGCAATGTACGCGCGACCTTGTTCGTCGAGTTGTGCGCCGTACTCCTCGGCAAGCAAGGCACCGAACCCATCCATTGCTCGCAGCGGCGACTTCAAATCGTGCGCCACGGCATAGGAAAAACTTTCCAATTCCCGATACGCGTGTTGCAATTTTTGCGTGCGTTCGGTCACGCGTCGTTCGAGTTCCACATTGAGCGTGCGATAGCGCTGTTCGCTTTCCGTCAGGTCGCGATTGGCGCTCGATAGTTTCCGATTGCTTTCGCTTAACGCCGCTACCAATCGTTGTTCTTCGCGTTGTATCCACGCTTCGCGTATCCCCAGGGCAACCGCAAACGCCACGCCGATGGAGGCGCACAGATAAATCACCCGCGCACTGATCCATTCGGCGTTGCTGATGACCGTCCCCACCATAACGAGAATGAGCAGCGCAGGCATGGTGGCTTCTAGAAAACGTTCGCGGCGCAACAACGCTGCGCTCGCTTTCGGCGGATGATGTTTAATGTCGAAGACATACTCGTACGCACCGCACGCAACGCTCGCGAGCGCAATTAACCATGCACCGTTGACCCAATCGTTGGGACGATACGTGCCGGTAAAGCGGCCATGTACATCGGTGACATAGGCGCTGGTGTGAATCCCCGAACCGATTGCGATTAAAACTAAAGGCCAATAGGCCGACTGCCAGCGATAACTCCATAGCAAGTACAATGCCGTCATGCAGGCCGTGGCGTACGCAAGGCAACTCATCAGTGTTATCGCCAGAGAGCTTACCGAGCGTCGAGCAAACACCGCCGGCTCGGTGATCGCAATCACCAAAACGATCACTACCGTACAGCCGATCAATCCAAGATTGCCGCCGTGACGTACCGTCATTCGCGAGACGCCGGAGGGTTTGGGGAAGGTAAGCAGACCGGCTACCAACAGAATCGGATAACTCAAAAAAAGACCTTGCATCCAGTGCGGAAAAGCAGGCAACTTGCCGCGTGCAAGTTCGTAGTAGTCCCACGCAAATTGTCCGGTCGACCAGAATAAACACCCGAGTGCGATAAGCAGCCACGCGAGACGTTCGCGATTCACCAACTTGTTGGCGGCGGCGAAGCAGACCGCGCTAGCCGCTAAACCGAACAAGGTCCACGTAGCGTCGTTAAGTCGGATCGCCGCGTTGCCATCGAGCGCGGCACCGTTGATGATGCCGACATAAAGGACAAAAGCGCATCCGAAGACCGCGGCGACGATCCAGCGACCATGCAAAAAGCGTTCTGTTCGTCCCATTTCGGTTGGTCGACGCAATGTTCAGCCCCTGGTTCTCTCAACCCTTGTTTTGCCCGTCTCGTTGGGTTATTCCATTGGCTAATGCCGTTCCGGACCGATCTTGGTTTGCGCAGACGAGCCTACGCCTGAACGCGGCGGGTTGCACTAGGCTCGCAGGGCCCGAACTAGTAAGATAAACCCGCAACTTCCACTTTCTCCCCGCCCAACATGACCGCCTCGATTCTCACGAACGTCGATCTCGCGCCGCGCGACCCAATCCTCGGTATCACAGAGGCTTTTAACGCGGACGCCAATCCCGCCAAAGTGAATTTGGGCGTCGGCGTTTACTACAACGACAATGGCAAAGTGCCGGTGCTCGAATGCGTGAAACGCGCGGAACAACTTCTGGCCGCCGATATCGCGCCGCACACGTATTTACCGATCGACGGCCTGCCCGCCTATGTTCGCGCGGTGCAAGGACTCGTATTGGGCAACGACTCCGCCGCACTGCGCGACCAGCGCGTGGTGGGTGTGCAAGCATTGGGCGGCACGGGTGCGCTCAAGATCGCCGCCGATTTTTTATATCGCGTGAATCCAAAGGCCACAGTGTGGATCAGCGATCCGAGTTGGGAAAATCATCGCGCGCTGTTCGAAGCCGCCGGCTTCGAAGTAAAAAACTATGCTTACTACAACGCTGCGACTCGCGGCCTCGACTTCGATTCGATGATCGGCGCGCTCAACTCGTTACCGGCGGCCGCAATCGTCGTATTGCATGCTTGTTGTCACAATCCCACCGGTGCCGATCTGACCGTTGAACAATGGACTCGCGTCATCGACATCGTTAAGTCGCGCGAGCTGGTTTCCATTCTCGACCTGGCGTATCAAGGATTCGCCGATGGGCTGGAACAAGACGGTGCGGTGGTGAAGCGTTTTGCCGAGACATTGAACCCCGTTTTCATCGCCAGTTCGTTTTCTAAATCGTTCTCGTTGTACGGCGAACGCATTGGCGCTCTGAACGTGGTGACGGTAAGCAAGGATGAAGCCGCGCGTGTTCTGAGCCAATTAAAGCGCATCGTGCGCACGACTTACTCCAATCCACCCGGCCACGGCTGCCAAGTCGTCACCAAAGTGTTGACGACGCCGGAATTGCGCGCGCAGTGGGAACAGGAGTTGGCCCAGATGCGCGAGCGCATCAAGCAGATGCGCAAGGCGTTGGTCGACAAAGTGCAAAGCAAAAAGTCCGGTTACGACATCGGCTTTGTGCTGCGTCAGCGCGGGATGTTTTCGTATTCGGGACTATCCAAAGCGGTTGTGGAGAAATTGCGAGCTCAGTATTCGATTTACGCTCTCGACAGCGGACGTATCTGTGTTGCCGCGCTCAATAATCAAAATGTCGAGCAGGTGGCCGAGGCCATTGCCGCGTTGGTCTGAAGCAGCGCGTCAGTTCGTGAGATGGAAAGAAGCGAAAGTCTAGCCTCACTCTCCCGTCATGATCGATCTCCCGATCTTTCGATTTCGCGAATTGACGATGCTTTCCCGCCTTACAACTCTTGACGAAAAGCAGAACACGCACGCCAAGGAAGGCACTATTCTTCGGCAACTCTCCCTAATTTACCGAGGCGTTGGGCGTGTTCGAGCTGTTGTTCGTACATCCCTGGTGGGCGTATCGCGCGGGCCGGCTCACATTAGCGAGCGCATGGCCGCGATGGCTGTTGCTCGTTGCAATCGTCTTGGCTTGCGTTGCCATTGTCGTCAGCCTGCAACGTCGTCGCCATCTTGGTTTGCCGCGTTTGTTGTTGCTTGGTGGGTTGCAAGCGACACTCGCTATTCTTCTGTTGTGTTTACTCTGGCGTCCTTCGCTCAATGTCGAACGAGTTCGCGATCGCCAAAACGTCTTGAGTATAGTGGTCGATAATTCCGTCAGCATGATGCAGCATGACAATGCGGACGAAAAATCGCCGTCGCGTCTGCAAATCGCCATCGATGCGTTAAAGCGCGGACCGCTCGCCGAACTCGGCAAGACCTTCGAATTGCGTTTTTTCGCTTTCGACAAAACGCTCACACCGGTTGCCAATCTTGAATCGTTACCCGCGCCGGGCAATCAATCGCGCATTGGCGATGCGTTACGCAGTGTCATGCAGACGGCCGCAAGCGTGCCGATGGCGGGCATTGTCTTGTTAAGCGATGGCGCCGACAACGGCCACACGTTGAGCGAAACGGATTTACGCGAGCTTGCGGCGTACGGCGTACCGGTGCATGCCGTGGGCGTCGGACCCGAGCGCAACGACAACGATTTGGAACTTCAAGCCATCGACGTACCGACCAGCGCCGCGCCCAACGCGATTGTCACGGCTGAAGTGAGTGTGGGCTACAGTAAATCCGCCACTGTGCGGCTGCGCGTTTACGACGCCGATGCGTTACTCGCGTCGCGCGAATTAAAGCTTATCGCAAAGTCGTCGAGTGACACGGGTCCGGGATTCGTCAGCACAGAGCGCATCGAGTTTCCCTCGAAAGAGGCGGGCGTGCGCGATTTGCGTTTTACCTTGGACGCGCTCGATGGCGAACGTAATACCATCAACAACTCGCGCCGCGTCGTACTCAACGTTCCCGGCACGCGTCGCAATATTTTGTACGTTGAAGGCGAACCGCGGTGGGAATACAAATTCATTCGCCGCGCGATCGAAGGAGAACATTCGCTACGACTGGCTAGCGTGGTGCGAACGACGCAAAACAAATTTTATCGACAAGGCGTAACGTCGGGCGATGAGTTGAGCGATGGCTTGCCCACCACCGCGAAAGAGTTGTTCGCCTACGATGCATTGGTGATCGGTAGTTACGAAGCGGTCGCGTTGTCGCAGGCGCAGCATCAGTTGCTCAAAGAATTTGTCGATAAGCGCGGTGGTGGAGTGTTGATGCTGGCAGCGCGAAATGGTCTCGGCGATGGCGGTTGGGGCAGCACGCCTCTAGCAGAAACTTTGCCCACACATTTGAATCCAAAACGCGCGAGCGAGTTTACGCAAACACCGGTGAAAGCAGCGCTCACTGCCTACGGGCTCGACGCCACTGCGATGCGATTCGATTCCGATCCGGTGCGCAATGCCGAGCAGTGGCAATCCTTGCCCGACCTCGCCAACTATCAAACGCTAGGCGCACTAAAACCTGGCGCAGTGGTGTTGCTCGACGCCATCCCGGCATCCGCCAAATCGGATAAGAAGCGCGAGCCATTGCTTGTGTGGCAGCGTTACGGTCGCGGCAGCACATTCGAGCTCGCCACGGCCAGTACGCAGCGCTGGCAGATGTTGTTGCCGGTGGAAGATCAGCGGCACGAAATGTTTTGGCGACAACTTATGCATGCGCTCGCCGATCAAGCGCCGCAGGCGGCGAGCTTGAGCGCCGGTCGCACGGTATTCAACGACGAGAGCAGCGTGCAATTGACGGCGCAGATACGCGACAGCAATTTCGATCCGGTTGCCGATGCCAAGGTTGAAGTGTTGGTTACACCGGAGCAAGGCAGCGCGTATGTTCGTGCACTGCAACCCGCAATCGATGGCAAAGGCGGCTACACCACGATGCTCGACGCAGCGAGTTCGGGACTTTATCGCGTGGAAATGACGGCGCACACGAACAAAGATCAAGTGTTAACGGCCAGTACCGCGTTTCGACGCGACGACAAGGTGGTCGAGTATTTCGATTCGTATCAACATCGCGCCGTGCTTGAGCGGCTCGCAAAAGAAACTCAGGGACGTTTCTGGCGTGTCGATCAATTGGCGAGCTTGGCGCAAGCGATTCCGTATACCAAGAGCGGCATTGTCGAGCGACAGATATTCGATCTTTGGAATATACCTTTAGTATTTTTAATGTTGCTCGCGCTGAAAGTCGGCGAGTGGCTGTTGCGATTGAAGCGGGGGACGTTGTGATCGGTCGCATCGCCATCGTTGCCGCTTTGCTCTCGACGCTGTTTGCGCCGAGCGCACGTGCCGCGCACTATGCGTTGATCGTCGGCGGTCTTGGCGGTGAAGCCGAGTACGAACAACGATTTCGCGAACAAGTACAAGCGCTCACTGCGGTGGAAAAACATCGTAGCGAGGATGCTCATGTCACCGCACTATCCGGCGAGCAAGCAACGCGTGAAACGACAAAACGCGCGCTCGCCTCGATAGCGGCGCACGCAACAGCGGTCGATCAATTGGTCGTGACATTCATCGGTCACGGCAGCTTCGATGGTGAGGAATATCGTTTCAACGTTCCGGGTCCCGACATCACCGCGACCGATCTCGCCACTTGGTTGCAACCGATCGCTGCGCGACCGCAACTCATTGTGCTGGCGACGAGCGCCAGCGGCGGAGCGCTCAGCCGATTGCAACACAAGGATCGCATCGTCATCACCGCGACGAAAAGCGGCGGCGAACGCAATGCAACGCGCTTTGCGGAATATTGGATCAAAGCGCTGACCTTGTCAGAAGCCGATCGCGATAAAAACGAATGGGTTACTGCACAGGAAGCTTTCGACTACGCGACCCGCAAAGTTGCCGACTCGTTCAAAAGCAATGCCGCGCTTGCCACCGAACACGCACGGATCGAAGGAGCGACCACTGAACAGTTCGCGCTAGGCAGATTGGGCGAAGCGAAAACCATGCCGACGGATGGGGAACTCAATCGACTCTTTGCCGAACGCCTGCGCATCGAAACCGAGTTCGACGCGGTGAAGGCGCGCAAGAGCGAGCTGCAAGTGGATCGGTATTATCAAGCCTTGGAAAAACCGTTGATCGAGTTGGCGCGCGCGCAAAAACGCATCGATTTGCGACAAGCCGAGTTGGCCGGAGCGGAACGATGAACGCTAAAATCCAACATGCAATCGCTTGCCTGATTTTCGTTTTGTCGTGTTGTTTGTCGATGACGATTTCGATGTCGGCGGCGCACGCACTCACCTTCGACTACGATCCGTTGCGTCCGGCCGAGTTGCGCGCCTGCGACGAGCAACGATATCGAGGGCACGAAGAAGCCGCACAGTCGTGTTACTCGGAGCTATTGGCTTCCGCCGGCAACGATGTGCTGCGCGCGCAAGCGGTGTGGGCGATGGGCGATTTGGCCGCCGCGAATGCTTTGTTCCGCGAGTATCTGCTCGCGAGCCCGAACGCGGTTTTGCCGCGCATTGCCTGGGGCAGACTGTTTCTCGAAACCCATCAAGACAACGACGCGCTCAAGTTATTTCGCGAAGCCCTGAATGTCGATGCGAACAACGCGTCGGCGAAACTCGGCATGGCGCAGATTTTTGCGCAACGCTTCGAAGGCCAGGCGCGCACCTTGGTTGCCGATGTTTTGAAGCACAACGACGATTCGATCGAGGCGTATCTGTTGCTCGCGCGCATGGACTTGGAAGAAGGCAAGCTGGCCGATGCCGATCGCAGTTTGGACCGTGCCTCCGCGCTCACTGAAAAGCAAAAGCAAGCGCCGCTTGAAGTCTATGCACTGCGTGCGACGCTTGATCTATTGCGCGGTGGCGACGGCGCGAAGTGGCTTAACCGGGCCGCCGCGTATAACGCGCATTTCGGCGGTGGCTACGAATCCATGGCGCATGCCGAAGCGATGCGTCGTCGTTATACGCAGACCGCGACATTGCTGCGCAAAGCGGTGGAGGTCGAGCCGGGATTGTCGTCCGCCTACGCGGAGCTCGGTGCGAATCTGTTGCGCACCGGTGCGACCGAAGAAGGGCAACGAGCGTTGGCAAAAGCCTATGAAGGCGATCCCTACAATGTCACCACCGTCAATACGCTGCGTTTGCTCGATCGCTTCAATGAATTCGATACCTTCACTTCGCAAGGCGAGTTTCCGGTTCGGTTGCGGCTTGATAAGAAGGAAGCCGAAGTGTTGCATCCTTATGTGCAAGAGCTCGCCGAAAAAAGCATTGCGACCTACATCAAGCGCTACAACTTCAAGCCGCTGCAACCGATCACGGTAGAGCTGTATCCGAATCACGATGACTTTGCCGTGCGCGTTGCCGGATTGCCGGGCATCGGGTTGCTCGGCGTGACCTTTGGTTATCTCGTTGCGATGGATAGCCCGTCGGGTCGACCGGCCGGCGAATTTCATTGGGGCAGTACCTTGTGGCATGAGATGGCGCATGTGTTCACATTGGAACTAACCGATCATCGCGTGCCGCGTTGGTTGAGCGAAGGCATATCCGTGTTCGAAGAATGGCGAACCGGGCCGACGCCGGGAGTGGTTGTGACCCCCGATGCGCTCAAAGCTTTCAACGACGGCCGCTTTCTCAAGATCGAAGAATTGGATTCGGGATTCATTCGCCCCACCTATCCAAATCAAGTGCAAGTCTCGTACATGCAGGCGGGACTGACATGCCTATTCATCGAGGAACATTTTGGCTTCGATCGTTTGGTGGCGCTGCTCTATGAATTCAAGAAGGACGACGACGTTGCCGCCGCGGTTAAAGCGAGCATGAGCATTTCCACCGCCGAGTTCGATCGACAATTCGACGAATTCATCAAGCAACGCTATGCGAAGGTGTTACCGAACACAAAAGCCTGGGAGAAAAATTTTCAAGCGACGCTCAAAGCCGTCGAGCAAGAAGATTGGTCGGCCGCGATCGAACCGGCGCGCAATGCAATCGATAAGTACCGCGAATTCGTTGGCGCGAACAGTCCGTATTTATTGCTGGCCAAGGCCTACGAGAAGCTGAAACAACCCGAGCGTTCACTGCAAACACTGCTTGCCTATCGCAGCGCCGGCGGTTGGGACCCCAATGCGTTGCGGCAGTTGGCGTTACAACTGCAAAACGCAAAGCGTAACGATGAGGCGCTTGGAGTCATGCAAGCGATCAACTACAGCGACCCTCTTGATGGCGACTCGCATCTGCGCTTCGCGAACGCGGCGCTCGCGGCCAATCGCGCGCAAGACGCCTTACGCGAGTATCGTGCTTTATTGGCGCTTGATACTCACGATAAGGCGACCGCCTATTTGGGGGCCGCGCGGGCGTTGCGAAAATTGGGCGATCGCGCCGCGGCGCGCCGCAATGTTTTGCAAGCATTGGAGACGGCGCCGTATTTTCGCGATGCACAGCAAGAATTATTGGAGATGGTCGATGAACCGGAGTGAAGCATGAGTGATGCGACGAATATGAAAGACAGCGTCGAAACGCGCGCTATCGTGGAAAAATTTCACGACCGATTGGCGGCCATTCGCGAACAGGTGCGGAAAATTATTGTCGGTCAGGATGAAGTGGTCGATCATTTGTTTCTGACGCTCCTGGTCGGCGGACATTGTTTGATCACCGGCATGCCGGGGACGGCAAAGACCCTATTGGTGCGAACGATGGCGGATGCGCTTGGACTGTCGTTCAAGCGCATTCAATTCACGCCGGATTTAATGCCGACCGATATTACCGGTACCGATATCATCGAAGAAGACATCACCACCGGGCATCGTCGTTGGACCTTTGTTCCCGGACCGATTTTCGCCAACGTATTACTGGCCGACGAAATCAATCGCACGCCGCCGAAAACACAAGCCGCGTTGCTCGAAGCGATGCAAGAGCATTCGGCCACGGTGCGCGGGACGACCCACAATCTGTCGCCGCCTTTTTTCGTACTGGCGACGCAAAACCCGATTGAGTTGGAAGGCACGTATCCGTTGCCGGAGGCGCAGCTGGATCGCTTCTTATTTAATGTGCTGCTCGACTATCTAAGCGCCGCGGATGAAATGGCGGTCATCGACCGCAACACTTCCAGCATGTCGTTGCCGGAAATCAAGCCCTGTACGAACGCGGATGAGATACTGCAATTTCAATGGCTCACTCGGCAGGTTCCCGTTTCTGAAGCGGTTCGCAAACGCGCAGTCGATATCGTGCGTGCGACAAGGCCGAACGAAGCCAGCGCGCCCGACGCCGTGCGACGTTACGTGCGTTATGGCGCCAGTGTGCGCGCTACGCAATTTTTGTGTCTTGCTGCCAAAGCGCGGGCGCTGATGGCGGGTCGTTACCACGTAATCGACGACGATTTGCACACGCTGGCGTTTCCCGTGTTGCGACATCGCGTGCTGACCAACTATCAAGCGGAGTCGGATGGCGTGACGGTGGATCAAGTGTTGAAAGAAGTCGTGAAGATCGCAACGTAATCGTCACGATATTTTTATCGGTAGTCATCTATATGTCGTCCCCCATCGGCCATTTGCTTGCACCTTCGACTTTGGCGAGTCTCGCCAATCTCGAATTGGTGGCGCGCGTCGCCGTGGAGGGGTTCCTGGTTGGGCTACATCGTTCGCCGCGTTTCGGTTTTAGTCAGGAGTTCAAAGAGTATCGCGCCTATGTCGAAGGCGACGATCCGCGCTTCGTCGACTGGAATGTGTATGCGCGCACCGATCGCGCCTACATTAAACGCTACGAGGGCGAAACCAACACGCGACTCATGATCCTGCTCGATGCCAGCGCCTCGATGAATTACAGCTCGCACTCGGTGAGCAAACTGCAATATGCGAAGTTTCTTGCTGCTGCGTTGGGCTACTTGGCGATGCGGCAACACGATCCGGCCGGACTCATCGTATTCGACGAACAAGTGCGACAGTATCGCCCGCCGACCAGTCGCGCCGGCGGATTGGCCGCGTTACTCCACACCATCGAAGCCGTGCAGGCGAGCGGCGGTACGCGGTTACTCGACTGTTTTGCAAAATTTCGCGAACACATGACGCGCCGCGGATTGGTCGCAGTAATTACCGATTTATATTGCGATCCTGCCGCGCTAACCAAGGCCGTGCAACCGCTCGCGTATCACGGTCACGACATCGTGATCTTTCAATTGCTCGATCCGAATGAACAAACACCGGGCGCGCTCACCCATACCGGAGAAGGCAAGGGACGCGAGTCGCTGGTGTTGCAAGACATGGAAACGCAAGCCACGATCCAAGTCTCGGCTGAATACTTGCGCGAGCGTTACGCGGAAAAACTATCGGCGCATCTTGACGAATTGCGCCGTGCCGCGGCGAGTGTCGGCGCGCATCACATGTCGATTGTCACCGATCAGCCCCTCGATAAAGCATTGCGAGGCTATCTGTCGTTTAGAGAAGGTAGGGCGTGAAGATGTCCAGCAACGCAGCCCGAAGGCTGCCAAGCGACATGATTAGCACCGATCGAAAGATAAGCTTTGACGAAGCTGAAGGTCGCGAAGTTGGCACTGTCGTACTTAAGGGTAAAGCATAATGTTTCTCGCGCCCGTCTTTCTCGCGGGAATTGTTGCCATCGGCTTGCCGCTGTGGTTGCATCGTATCGCGCGCGAGGAACGCATCAAGTTGCCGTTCGCCTCGTTGATGCTATTGGAGCAAAGCGAAGTACGCGACACCTCGCGACGTTCGCTGCGCTATTGGCTGTTACTGATGTTGCGCATCGCGTTCATTATCGCGTTGGCATTGGCATTCGCCGGTCCGCTTTTCAAACCGAGCGCAATTTCCACAACCAATCAAGCGCAACTACAGGCGATTGTCCTCGACGGCTCGTTGTCGATGCAGTACGGCGATCGGTGGCAGCGCGCGCAAGAAGAAGCCCGAAAATTAATCGATTCGATTGCGGGCAACGACAAGGCGTTGTTAGTGTGGGCCAGCGGTCGCAAGATCGAGTTGGTTGCTGGGCCGGTATTCGCTAACGATCGCGGCGTGTTGATTGGCGCATTGGCGACGCTTAAGCCCAATCTCGATCGATTGGACTACGGGCTGCTGATGACCAGCAGTCAAACTTGGCTATCCGCCGATGGGATGCCCGCTCAGTTGCACTTGATTACGGATGCGCAGCAATCGGCGAGTCCGCTGCGATTGGCGGATCTGCAAGCGCCGGCAAATACGCAAGTACATATTCACGACGTCGGCGGCGAACAAGTCGATAACGATGGCATCGTCGGCGTCGAGGTGCGCGGCGCGCGCGCGCGTACTGTGACAGTCACAACGCGCTCAAGCCAAAAAGATGCAACACAAAAAGAGGTAACACAAAAAGAGGTAACACAAAAAGAGGCGACGGCAAAAAAACCACGTGAGGTTACGCTGTTCATCGACGATCGCGAGATCGCACGTAAACCGTTGGCCGCGACTGTGGTGTTTTCGGATATTCAGTTAAAGAGCGGCACGCATCGTTTGCATGTCAGTCTTACGCCGGGAGACGCATTGACGGCCGACGATCACTACTACGCGGTGATCGAACACACCGAGCCGACCGTGTTGTTGATCACGCATGACCCGAAAAGCGATGAGGCTGCTTACTTGGCGGCAGCAGTCGAATCGCAAAGCGTTGTGCCGTTGACCGTTGTTCACGCGACGCCTGCGACGTTAGGCGCGATCACGCTCAACGAGTATTCGACCGTGGTGGTCGCCGATAGTGGAATCCTTTCGTCCACCGACGCAAAACGCATCGCGAACTACATCGCTGCCGGCGGTGCGGCGTTCATCACGCTAGGTCCGCAAGGCGCGCGCGCCAAGAGCGAGCCGATCACCGGCATCGCAATTCGTAAAACGTCGGACGACGAACAACGCATTGCGCAAGTGGACGACAGTCATCCGGTGCTGCGTGATGCCGCCGGTTGGCGCGCAGTGCGATTCATGCGCCATATCACGGTGACGCCGTCGGCGAACGACCGAACGCTGTTGACGTTACAAGACGAAACGCCGTTACTTATCGAGCGGCCCGCCGATGAGAAAAGTTCCGGACGCACCCTATTATTGACCGCGCCATTGAGTCGCGAGTGGAACGATCTCGGAATTCATCCACAATTCGTGCGTTTTATTGCAGATGCGGTGGGCTATCTCACCGGTGGGGATGCAACGGCGGCCAGTCATTTGATCGGTACTCAAGTTACCACGGGCATCGTAAGCGGGGTTGGCGGACAGATCTTCGATCCCGACGGCGAGCGCGCATTGGCAATGAACGAGCTGGCAAGCGCGAACCGTTTTATTCCCGAACAAATCGGCTTCTACGAAGTGCGCAGCGACAACCACAAACGATGGGTCGCCGTGAATGCGGATGTGCGCGAAACCGACTTAACGCCGATGAGCGCGGCTAGTGTTAAACGATGGGAATCGATGACGCCCGCAACACTAGTCGCTGAAAGGCAATCGACGTCGACGGGCAAAGTATCGGAGCGCGCACCGCGTTCGCTCGGTTGGTACTTTCTAGTAGCAGCGGCAGCGCTTTTGTTAAGTGAGTTGCTCCTGGGGAATTATAGGCTGACAATCCGTCGCGACGGTACGCGCACGGGAGCGATCTAATGCTGAATCCTCGTGAACGCCTTGACGATTATCTAAGTTCATTGCGCGAGCGAATTCGGCTTGCGATTTTTACGCGCGCCGGTGCGGCGCTCGCACTCACCGTGCTGATTCTCATTTGCGTTGCTGTGTATCTGCTCAATCTGCGCGGATTTCCGGTGGGCGGCGTGATCGTGAGTCGCATTGCGCTCCTCATTTCCGTCGTCGCGTTAATCGCGGGCTTGATTTGGTTACCACTGCATCGGTTGAGTCGCGATCATGGCGCGATTCAATTGGAGAAACAGTTACCCGAACAACAAGGGCGTATTGAAACGTATCTGGAACAACGAGACCGAGCCCAAGCCTCGCCGCTCGTCGATTTGCTCGCCGAAGACGCACTCAAACTTACTGCACAATCTTCAGTGACGGACATTGTGTCGTCGCGGCGCATTTGGATAGCCGGAGCGATTACCGCTGCTGCCGTGATTGCATTGGCAATCTTACTCACGGTTGCGAAGTCGGAGTGGGGCTATGGAAGTCGCTACGTGCTACTCGGCGTGAAAATTCCGCACGATGCGGTACCGGTGCGCGAAGTCGAATTGAAACCCGGCGACGCAACCATGCGACGCAACGCCGATCTCAATGTGCAAGCGCTCGTTAAAGGCTTTAAGCCCGACAACGTCGAACTGTTCGTCCGCTTTGCCGATACCAATCGCTGGGAGCAAGCGTCGATGCAAAAAATCGCAGGCGAGCAATATGGATTCACGCTATATGCTCTACGCGCGCCCCTCAGTTATTACGTCCGCGCCGATGCCGTGCAAAGCAGCGAACACACCATCAAGGTGGTCGATGTGCCGCGCATCGAGCACATGCAGCTCGCCTACGCCTATCCGCAGTGGACTAAGTTGCCGCCGAGAATCGAAGACGACGAACGCGATATTCGCGCCGTCGCCGATACGCAAGTAAAACTAACTGTGAGTGCCACCGCGCCGCTGCAAGATGCGAAGATCGTCATCGACAAAGCCACTAGCTCGATGCAATCGAATGCGAACCAAAGCGGTGGAGAGTTAACGGTGACGAAACCGGCGCGCTATCACCTCGAATCTCGGGTGGCCGGCGATATGGTCGCGCTCACCGACGATTACGAAATCTCGGTTGACGAAGACGCGGCGCCAACGATCGAAATCGTGAAGCCGGGTCGCGATGCGCGTGCGACCAGTATCGAAGAAGTCCCCGTGGCCATTCGCGCCAAAGATGATTTCAAAGTGCAGAGCCTGGAACTGCGTTACGCCGTGAACGGCGGCGAATGGCAACACGTTAAACTTCCGGCTCAATCTTCGGATGTCCAAGCAAAGACGTTACTGCGGCTCGAAGAGTTGGGCGGCAAAACGCCGCTGGTTCCCGGCGATTTGATTACCTATTACGCCGTCACCGGCGATCGCAAACAATCGGCGCAGACCGATTTGTTCATGGTGCAAGTGCAGCCGTTCGATCGCCGCTTCACCGAAGGACAAGGCGGCGGTGGCGGTGGCGGCGGTGGAGGCGACAGCGAACAGCAGCAAATCGCCGACCGGCAGCGCGACCTGTTGGTTGCCACTTGGAATTTGGATCGAGCCCGCGAACAAAAACGACGCACGCCGGAACAGCTGAAAGAAAGCGCTCAGATGCTCGCGACTCTGGAAGATAAATTGGCCGAGCAAACCTCCACGTTAGTCGAGCGAACGCGCGCACGCATTAGTGTCGATAGCGACGCGCGCGTGAAGCTATTCATCGAAAGCTTGGAAAGTGCGGTGAAAGCAATGGCGCCGGCCGCCACCAATTTGAACGCACTCGAATTGCAGAAAGCAGTACCGAGCGAACAAACGGCTTTGCAAATGCTACAGCGCGCCGAATCGAGTTTCCGCGACATTCAAGTGGCGCGCTCGCAGGGCAATGGCAACGGCGGAGCGGCGCGCGCCAGCCGAGATATTTCCGAGCTTTACGAATTGGAGATGGATCTCAGCAAGAATAAATACGAAACGGAGAAGGAGCTTTCGCAAGACTCGAAAGAACAGAGTGTCGATGAAGCAGTCGAGAAGCTAAAGGAATTAGCGCGACGGCAACAGCAGTTGGCGGAACAGCGACAGCAACAACAAGCGCCAACCAATGCCGAGCGCTGGAAGCAAGAACAACTGCGCCGCGAAGCGGAACAATTGCGCCGTCGATTGCAAGAGCTGGCTCAACAGCAGGCGCAACAGTCGGGTCAGAAGCAATCGGGTCAACAACAATCAGGCCAACCAAAATCTAGTCAGAGTCAGTCCTCTTCGCAATCGGGTAACGATGCGACTTCCGCGTTGCGATCTGTAGAAAGCGCGCTGCAAGCGATGCGCAATGCCGAAAAATCCAACAACGACCAACGCGCTACCGAAGACGCGAGCCGCAATCTTCAACAAGCGGCCGAGCATATGCAGGGCAGCGCGAATCGTCCGTCGCTTTCCGACACGGTGAATCAGTTAGCCGATGAAGCTACAAAAATCGCCACGACACAGCGCAAAAGCGAAGTGGATATGAAGACGGCGTTGTCAGCTGTACAAGAATCCGAAAACAGATCGCGTACGCGACGCGATGGCTTGGATCCCGAGCAAGCCAGGAGATTGGCGGAAACGAAAAATCAATTGCTGAGCCAACTTCAAAAACTCGAAGATCGCTTGCGTAACACCTCACAATCGCAACGTCGCACGGCGCCGAAAACCTCGGAGCGCTTGGGCGAGATTGCGGGTGAACTATCGGGTATCAATGTTCCGGCGCGAATCTCGCGAACCATCGTCGATTTGCAACGTGGTCGCGCCGATCAGAGCGCGGTCGGTGAAGGGTTAGTCACCGACGCATTGCAAAAGTTCGCTGTCGATTTGCGCAACACCACGAAAATCGCAGCGCAAGAAGCGGAGCAGCAGGCGAAGAATGCGCCGCCCGATGCATTGCTGTCCGAAATCGCGCAGCTGCGTCGCGCTTTGCAAAGTGCGCAACGAGCAAGCGCTAATGGAAACAAACCCGGCAACGAGGAAGGTAACGGGCAAGGAAAGGAAACAGCGTCGAATCAAGCACAACAATCGGACGGGCAAGCAGGTGCGCAGTCGGGCGCGCAATCGGGTGCAGTGTCGGGAGGCGGCGGACGATACGCAAATGGTCCCATCGGCGGTGCTCTATCGAGTGTCATACGCGAACGCAGCGGCGATAGCGTGCGTATCGCCAATGGCATTCGTCAACAATTGAATGCCATTCAACAACGGATAATTGCCGGTTCTATCGGCGTTGACGATGTTCGCGCGCTGCGCAACATGATTCCGCAAGTTCATCGTCTCAACGGCGATTCGCCGGCGATCCAAATCGATCTATTGCGGAGTGTAGAACGATTGGAATTAGCGGCATTGGCGGCGGCCGAAAAAGCGCGCACGCAACTTGCGGCGCGTTCCGGCGCGGCGGCAACGCCGACGAGCGAAGAAGGTGAGACCGTGGCCGAGTACTACCGTCGTCTGGGGGGTCGCTTGATCCAGCCATCGGGGCAGTGATGTCGCGCGGTGAAGGTTCGAGCACGGTAACTCATGTTGGTCTTGTTGCGCTTGCATTGCTCGCGACCGCGATTCACGGCGCCGATATCGATTACTCGTGGACTGAGGATGAGCGCAAGCCGCAGCCGTCCGCCGATTTGTCTTACTTCACGATTACGCGCGGCGTATACGATAGCGAAGGCGGTTATGGCGAAGCCTATTACGAATACGACGGTCGCGTCTGGGCACGGTGGCAAACCGATACGCCGGATGCGGAGGCTAACTTTGGTCGACGATTGAAGCAACTTACTCGCGTCAACGTCAATCCACATGCCGCACAGCGAAGTTTCGACGCCGCGGATTTGGGCGACTTGCCGTTTCTATACACGGAAGATCCGGGCTGGATGGTGCTTACGAAGAAGGAAGAAGCGGGCTTGCGAAAATATTTGTTGAACGGCGGATTCATGTGGGTCGACGATTTCTGGGGCGACGAAGAGTGGAAACAATTCGAACAGCGTATGCATGAAGTGTTGCCTGAATATCGATGGCGCGAGATTAATCCGTCGCATCCGATCTTTCATATCGTGTTCGATATGAATGCGATGCCGCAAATTCCCGCGCTGCCGTTTGCCGAACGCGGCGGCAGCACGGCCGAAGCCCCTGAAATCCACAAATACAGTTCATTCGGTTCCACCGATACGCCGCATTTACGCGGATGGTTCGACAAATCGGGGCGGTTGATGATCGTGACGACCTTCAACACCGATTTGGGAGACGGCTTCGAACGCGAGGCCTTCGGTCAATGGTATTTCGAAACGTTTTCGACCAAGGCGTACATGCTGGGCACGAACATCGTGATGTATGCCCTAACGCATTGAATTATTTTATTGAGTACACAAGTGGGGGATTGCGATGAATGGTTTTATCAATGGGCTTGTAAAAGCAAAGCAGTGGTCGGTTTTAGTTGCCGCAACGTTGCTTGCCATAACCGCGAATGCGGCGGGTTCGAAATGGCCAACGCCAAAAGATGTTGCGGTCGCTCAAGCCGGGTTTAGCGCCGCGGGGTTGGCGGCGCTCGATGCGAAGATGCAAGAGGCCGTCGATAAGCGGCAAGTGTCCGGCATCGTGACTTTGCTCGCGCGACATGGTCACGTTGCGGCGTTTAACATGCATGGCGTGCAAGCTTTCGAAACCAATGCGCCGATGACACCGGATTCGTTGTTTCGAATCTACTCGATGACCAAACCAATTACCGGCGTCGCCATGATGCAGCTCTACGAAAAAGGTTTGTGGAAGCTCGATGACCCGATCACGAAGTTCGTACCGGAACTCGCCAATCTCAAAGTGCAAAATGGCGTCGATGGCGAAGGCAAGGCGATTCTCGTGAATGTCGAGCACACCGCGACCATGCGCAGTTAATGTCGCACACCGCCGGATTGGGTTATGGCTTGGCCGTGGGTAATCCGGTCGATGATGCATTTCGCGCCGACCCACCGCTCGAAAAACCAAATTTCAAAGCGATGATCGACACGATTGGAAAGTTGCCGCTGCTTGCACAACCGGGCGAGCGTTGGTCGTATTCGATTGCCGTCGATATTCAAGGCTTGATCGTCGAAAGGTTGTCGGGCGAAAAATTCGGTGCGTACTTGAGCAAACACATTCTCAACCCGTTAGACATGAGCAATACGCAGTTCTTTCTCAAAGAGAAGGATCGCGCTCGTCTACCGGACGTGTATCAATGGGACCGTACCAAAGACAAGCTGGAGCTTTTTCCCGATCCGCAAGGTCGCGGTTTCTTTAGCGCCAATCATGTCGAGTCCGGCGGCGGTGGATTGGTTGCAACGACGCACGACTATGCGCGCTTCTGCCAAATGCTGTTGAACAAAGGCACGCTCGATGGTCACCGCATTCTCAAACCAGAATCGATCGCGTTGATGACGCAAAACCACATTGGCGAACTGCGCATCTTTAGTAATGGTAATAGCGCCACTTCCGGATTGCCCGGCACAGGCTTCGGCCTAGACTTTGCCGTGGTCACCGATCCCGCTGCCGCGCGGACCCAACAAGGCGTCGGCGCCTATTATTGGTTCGGCATCGCCGGCACCTGGTTTTGGATCGATCCGAAAAACGATTTGTTCTTTATCGGCATGATTCAACGTCGCGGCGGCGCCGGAACGGGCGCGGTGAATTTCCGCAACGAGTCGATCAAGTTGGTGTATGACGCGTTGAAACCGGGAACTTGAATAAGTGAGTGCGTAAGTGCGCGCGATCGTGAGAGGAGTACAACAAAAAAGCGTAAGGCAAACGGAACGGTAAATCGCGTCGTTTGTCCCGCGCATCAATATTGGGTATTGTGCTACTTACGACCTCGCCCGTTTGCTGTTTCTTCGCGCGCAAACTGGGGAAGGTTTTGATTGAAACATCTCGTCTCACGTCGAACACCGGCAACTGATGGCAACAAGTTCTCGTAAACCCAACAGGCGGCCGTGCTGCTTGGTCATCGTCGGTCCCAACGGAGCCGGAAAGACGGTGTCGTATTGCCACTTGGAACTCGTTACCATCAACTCGCCGGAATTGTCCAGCATTGCAACTTTTTTAATGCCGTTAATGAATAGCCGGTGATAGAAGTCAGGGCATCATGGCAATTGACGATCCACGAATCAGCGAATTGAAAATCACGCTCCAGAAGCTGGAGCAAAAGCTGCTCGATCGCGAGCGGTTACTCTCCACCGCGTTCGAACAAACCGAGACGATTCGTGCGCACCCCTTACGACGGCCACGCAGTGCTTCCAAGCGGTTTCTCGGTGGCACGCGCAGCGCGAGTAGATCGTGCCGCCCATCAGCCAGCCGTTGTCAAATAGCACAACGCTCTCGTCGATGCGCGCTTCGCGCATCGTTAAACAATGATCTGACTTCCGCGTGCTTCCGTAGTGTCATTCATTTTGGTATCACGTCCACTGTGCACCAGCCACCCATCAGGTCGGGGTCAACGAAGACGCAAGCTTATGCAGCCTTCGACAGCTTGAGCTTTGGATGCAGACCGGCGCGCGATGCGAATATCAGTAGCATATCGAGACTAAATCTATCCCACTTACCGCGCATCAAATCACTGACGCGCGATTGCGTGATGCCCAATTCGTTCGCGGCATTCGCTTGCGTCCATTGGTTGCGCTCGATCAGCAATCGCAACTGCGCCATCAAGTCGGAGCGCATCGCTAACAGCATCGCTTCCTCGGGAGCAAAGCCGAGGTCGACAAAAACATTGCCGCTAGACTTGATCACTTTCAACTTCGCAGCTTTTGATTTAGTAACTTTCGATTTGCTCATGGCTCGCTCAAACTCCGATTGCTCGATAGCGGCGCTGCGCTATCACAATGTCATTCCGGCTCGTCGCTTGTGTCTTCTTTTGAAATGCGTGGCGTACGTGTACTGCGTTCGAAAACTTCGCCACATAAATGACTCGCCATTCGCCGTCAAGATGAACACGAATTTCGTAACAGCCCAGTCCGATGGAGGTCATGGGCTTGAAGTCCGATGACATCAGGCCACGCTGCACTTGCCACAGCTCATGCCCAGCGATGCGCCTTGCCTCGTTCGGGAATCCCTTAAGCGCCTCAAGACTGTATCCGATAAATCGCAATGGCTTCATGCCGCTGACCTCCGAGTCAGTTCAATATACAAAAACTTAGATATTGATAGATGCAAGCTGGATAGATGTTGTCGATGTGAACGAATCCTCTGCGCATCAGCTCATTCGTTACATAAACCTAGAGCGTTTGGGAGAAGAGCATTGCCGGGAGCCATTAAGGACATTCCTAACTCATTCTTGAATGCAAGCCTGAATAGTATGGTCAATCGAGATGAATCGAGCTTTGGAATCGCCAACTCGACCCGTTTACGTTGAAGAGGATCAAATAGAGCAGGGCCTAAGCCGCTTTCGATAGCGACGATTGCGCACGCTTTGTTCGCTTCGCAAGTGTTGGCAACGATTTGATGGCCGCACCGAATTCTTGCTCCGCTAGTCTTAGCTCATAGAGTTTTTGTAAGTTGAGCCAAAACTCCGCACTGGTGCCGAAAAAGTGAGCAAGGCGTAAAGCGGTATCGCCGGTTACGGCGCGCTGACCATTCACAATATGAGTAATACGATTAGTCGGAACTTTGAGTTGGCGTGCGAGTTTTGCCGCAGACATCTTCAGCTCGGCAAGCTGTTCCGCCAAATGTTCACCGGGATGCATTGCAGAGCGAGCCATAAATAACTCCAGCGATCGCCTTAGCGGTAATCGACAATTTCGACGTTCGTAGGGCCGCGCGAACCTTTAGGCCACTCAAAACATATCCGCCACTGATCGTTGATGCGAATGCTGAATTGCCCTTTGCGATCGCCTTTCAATGCCTCCAAACGATTGCCGGGAAGTGTTAAATCGGCAATCGAAATGGCGGCGTCCAACCGATCCAGCTTCAACTCCACCTTTCGAGCGAAGCCATCAAATCCCTTGATCCTCTTCCCTTCGGAAAAGTCGCGTGTCCGTTTGTCGCGATAGCTGACGATCATGGGGCAAGAGTCTACCTTTAATTACCCGTTACGTATAGCGTAATGGTTGGCCATCAATATTCGTGAGACCGCATCGAGTGGGAGCCACCGCGTGGCTGGCGCCAATGAAAAAAATGGATTCGAAGTGATGACGCCACATCAACAATATCTTGCCGTCGTCTAGGATAGATTTCGACACTAAGCATGCGCTGTTCACTTGCAACGCTATGCGGTTAACCTAAATCGCACGCTGCGACCGAGAACGGTTACAGCTCGTGTAGTGGTGGCAAGCGCGATCATCTACATCCAACAGTTGCGCCAAAAGCGCGGCATACTTGGGCTCAGGGCGAACGGAAAAGACAGACAAACAGGCTACTCTATGCATTCCCACTTTCGTGCGTAAACCTCAGGGAGCATCCCCATTTCCATTTCCGGCAAGCGAAATGCCATAGGTAGGCGCGATGTTCCACTGCGGCGTCAACGATTGAAATTCAGGAAATTCGCCGTTGATCGGAAACCTGGCGTCATAAGTGCGGCAGCGCTCAGACGCCTGAAGGAAATGGGGTCTCTAATTACGTTGGAACTTTAGTGGAGAGTCCTATGTATATCGGCGGCAGCATTCTTGGAACCATTCTTGTGATTGCACTCATCGTGTATCTATTGCGGCGGTCCTGACATCGCGCGAACGCTTCTGCCTCAGAGCTGCTGCGTTCGTTTTTTTCCATCTAGCGCCTAATTCTACTTTGTCAGGTTGGGATCAAGCGATGCGGGGCAACGCCGCACCGCGCGCTTCAGCGCAACCTGACAAAGTAGAACTAATTGAGCGTCGAGACGCGGATCGGTGCCGGAGTGTGGCTGCGCTTTGAAGCTCCTTTTCGTATGTGGCCAAGTCAGGCCATGATCTATTGATCGTTGTATTGATCGTTGTCGGCGGGCAGGAGCGGAAAACGAGTGGTCGTTCTCGCAGGCTGCACCTCGGAAGCGATCCGCGTATTCCGTAAAGGCGACCATGTCCAATTTGTCCAATCCCAGCGATCCAGCACCGACTCCAAAGGGCCTCTGGGTCTTCGTCAAGAACTCGGCCAATCGGTTAGAGGACTGGTTCGCTATCCAGTCGCTTGCCGTCAAGCTGACAGTATTAGTCACGGCCATCCTGATCCCGGCGACCGGCATCTACTCGTTTGTGCTGATTCGGAAACAGGCGGCACTGTCGGAGCAGGTCGAGGCCATGGTGATCAAAGGCAAGACGGCCAGCGGCGCGTGGTCGTTCAACGACAAATTGCCCGTGGTTTTCGGCACTGGCTCGGTGCTGAGCTTTCTGAATGTAAACCCCGCCGCGCACGTTACCGTGATTTATAAAACGCTGATGTGGAACGTATCAGAGCGCATCGTCTTGATCGAATCGGAGGGAACGCAATACGCGTATTACCCGAGCGAATTGGAGACCAAGATATTCGCCGACAAGGCCGTCACCGCGCCGTGGGGCAGCAAACTGGTTTTCATCCCGCGCAGCGACCTCAATGCCAGCAGCCTCGAAATGCTCGATCGCCTGGACATGCGCTTTTCGAACGCCCGCCCGCTGTCCGAGAAAGACAACTGGAAAGCCGTAGCTGCCGGCTTGCTGTCGCCCGCGCTAACGCTCGGCCTGCTGGTTTTCCTTTATTTCCAGTTCAAGGGCAGGTTCAGAACGCTAAAGTTCATCGAGCCAATCCAGGTGCACGGCTCCATCGACGATCTGGTCGGCATGGATGACATCAAGACCGAGGTGTCACAGATCAAGGACCAGTATCAGCGTCAAGCCGCATATGCCGAGTACGGAATCATCAAGCCTTTCAATGTAATGTTCAGCGGCCCGGCCGGCACAGGAAAGACCAAGCTCGCAAGCTACCTGGCGAAAGAGCTAGGACTGCCCATCCTATTTCACTCGGCAGCCAACTTGGAAACGGGCTTCGTGGCGGGCGGCTCCAATACCCTTAGCCACATCATGGCCATGGCCAAGCGACGCAAGCGCTGCATCGTGTTTCTTGACGAGGCACAAGACCTCTTCATGAAGCGCGGCGGCCGCCGTAAGTTTGACGACGACACCGCGAACACGCTCCTGTCCGTGTTGGACGGCGTGCGCAGCAAGAACGAAGCCGAGATCATCTGGATCGTAGCGAGCAACTTCAACAGCGAAACCATGTCGATGGATGAAGCCATGCTGCGGCGATTCCAGATGAAGGTGGACTTCCGCATGCCAAACCGTGAGGAGCGGCTCGCGATCATCGGCCATTACCTTAAGCAGCGCGCCGACAAGGTGTTGCCCAATCAGGACCTTCGCCACCTAGTCGCAGTGACCGAAGGTCGCAGCCCAGCTGATTTGGAAACCATCGTCAACCAAGCTGGCATCACCGCCGTGCAAGCGGGCGAGATGATCGGCACCGAAACCCTGATGCAGGCCGCTGAGCGAACGCTCATAGGCAACGTTAATACCCATACAACGCAGGAACGCGTGCGCGACCGCCGCATTATTGCCACGCACGAATGGGGCCATTTCCTGGTTGACCTGCATCACGAACGCAAGCTGACCCACGACAACTGGGAGCAGATCCTTGCCGACATGAAGACCATCAAGATCTCGCTCAAGGCCAACCCGCGCACCAATGCATTGGGATTCGTCTTCCACAAGCAGGGCGTCAACTTGCTCAAAACCAAGAGCGACATCGAACACGAAGTGCGCGTGCTACTGGGCGGCACGGCCAATGAGGAGCTGTTCTTTGGTGAGGAAGGCACGACCAATGGAGCGCACGACGACATTTCGCGCGTGACGAAGTTGCTGCACCACGCCGTGGGTGAGATGGGTATGTATCGAAAGACGCGGCTCAATTTTTCCGCACTCGCTCGTGACAACACCGGCGGGGAGCGCGACGTGGACGATGAAACGCGCAGCATCATGGAAGCACAGAGCGAGCGGCTATACGATGAAACGAAAGCCATCCTCGCTGGGCTCATGCCACTCACCCGGCATCTCGTCGCCAAGCTGCTGGATCTTCATGAGATCGGTCTGAGTGAGGCACTTCTCGAGATCCGCAACTTTGAGGCAGCGTAGAGGAACGTGCTTTCCGCGGTAGAGATTGCTTCAGCCTGTACGTATAAGCTGAACATCAGGGACACTCCCTGACGTTTACCACGATTTTTTAAGCGCACGAAATAGCCTGTTTTTCTGTCCTTTCCGTTCGTGCTGACGCTGAGCTTGTCGAAGAGTCGAAGCAATCTGTCTTCCTAATTCTACTCTGTCAGGTTGCGCTGAAGCGCGCGGTGCGGCGTTGCAACGGCCTGAAAAATA
>JAYTQU010000228.1:0-4405 GCA_043746555.1 Pseudomonadota bacterium
GAGGAGAGGTAAACGATTCTCGCCGTGCACGGCGACCGACTGGGCGGCCATCCCTAAGTAATAAAAAAATGCTCCAGGGTCGTTATCGCCGGTATCCATTTGATACCAAAGTGACGGCACGCGCTTGGCGTTCAAGTAACTGGCAATCAACGTGGTCTTACCCGCTCCGGCTGGCGCGCAAATCCAGACAATGGGCATTCGTCTTGCTTGGTCAAGCATCTCGAAAAGTCTTTCGCGCATGTGGACGCTACGCGCCAAAGTTGGTTGCGTTAGTTTCGCCAGTGACGCAGGCTTGTTAGTTGGCGGCGCGGGAGACAGCATCGGTGGTTTGAGAAATGAAACAATTCAATTTAGCAAAGACTCAATCGAAGTTAGTACTGTCAGGCCATCTCGCTGCACAAACATATTGTGAGCTGGCACTTCCTCCTAATCAAGACTCAATGCTTTACAAATTAGTTTGAGTCCGACGCAGCGCGGATGGATCGATTATGTACTGATGAACGTTCGAAGGCGCCGCGACAAATTCGCTACGCTCAATCAAATCCGGGCGCTTCTCGCGGGCTCCTCGGATCTCGGATGTCATCTTTGATGTACGATTGACAAACGGAACAGGCGGTCAAAGCGCTGGCCAATGCCACACGAATCTTCCCCGACGCCGCCGGCGTCGCCGTAACATACTTCTGAGCGCACATTATCGCCAAAGATGTCGTCCCTGAAAAAACCCGTTTTAGAAATTCGGCAACGGTTCATAGCGAAACAAAGCAGTGAGTATCGCGATGAGCTCGAGTTTTCTGCGGGCGCAAGAAAGCCTCAGTTGGTTGAAGATCTTGCGCACGTTGTGGCCTGCGCCGCAGAGTATCGCATTCATCGCGTCGCCGAGCGTGCCTTTGAGAAAGTTTCCACCCAGTCGGCCATCGGATTTCAGAGGTCCGATGATCGGTTCAATGGCGTTGCGACGTTTGAGTTTGCGTTTGGCACCCGCGATCCACGTACGCTTCGCTGAGTGTTTTTCCGGTGATGCGCTCAACTTGTTCGAGTGAAGCGCGTAGTGTGTGACTGTCATACGGATTGCCGGGCAACGCTTGCATGCCGATCACAAAGCTTTCTTTGCTGGTACTGACGATGCCCAATTTGACGCCAAATTTGTAACGCTTGTGCGCTTTGCCTGTGGCGATGCACTCCACCTCGGAAGCGTGCACGCTGTACACCTTGCCATGATCTTGTCGTTGTTGTTGATGAATGCGCTTGGCGATTTCGAGTAAGCGGGCGAGCCGGGTCAATTGCGCTGGATCCGCTTTACGTTCAATGTCGCGAATCACTCGGCCCAGATAGGTGCGCAGCTTGCGCTGTTGTCCTTTGGCGCGTTTCAACTGCTGCGCATTCGCATACCGACCTTGTTTGGCCGACGCCCACTTGCCAACGCGGGTGTAACTTTGTCGTAACTAGATGTTCAGTTTCTGCGCTTGCCGAACCAAGGCCGCTCGCACTTTGCGATACAGCCGCGCATCGGTCGGAAACGCGATCGCTTTCTCTTGCACCGTGGTATCGACGTTCAGCCTTGTCGGCTGAACCGTCTTCGTGGCGAGTCTCGCATACACCGTCAGCGCCGACATGAATTCGCAGCCTGATTCGCCAAACGGCAAGCGAAAGCGCGCCATCTGCGAGGGATCAATCGGTAGTCGATGCGAGAAATACTCCTCGCCACAAAAGTATTGCCAATACGGATTCTCCACCCACCGAGCCACCACGCTCTCGTCCGACTCGTTGAAGGCGTGCTTGAGATAATGCAGCCCAACCATCAACCGCATCGGAATTCCCGGACAGCCGTCCTCTGCATACAGCGCGCCAAACCGCTCCTCGCAACGCTGCCAATCAATCACGCCCGCCAACCTACACAGCTCATGTCGCTGGTTAATCAGCTGCTCCAACATCACGCGAAACAAATCGTCGTTACGACTCGATTCACTCTGGCGTGGCTTCATACGAGTCTGCAAGAAAATAGCCGATGACGAATGCAATTCTTGCAAATCCACTCGACTCTATACAGCTATTTTGTGCGAGAATTCCTCGGCAAATCGAAGTTCTTCAGGGGCGACTATTTACAAACGCGCTCAGTCGTTCGGTAACTGAGGTGAATTCGCGCAGCGTTCGTCAACGTTGAGCCGTGTTTGCGTGATCAGTTTGCCTTACGGTCCATAGTCGTCAACGGCGTAATCCAATCGGATGAGGCCAGCAAACGGCGCACTGGTAGGTCAGCTGAGGTACGAAATGTCGCCGCGCGAGCGGCCAGCGCGCGCTCCGAAGCTGTATACCGATCAAGTCGCCGAAGATGGTCGAGCCAGGTCGCGCTCTTGATATGCTCATGCCACACGTCCGGCCGATCGATATCTTGCTGAATACTCCACTGTGCAGCGCCGTTCCGTCGTCGTGCGCGTCCGAGTTCATGCAACAATGTTACGAATTCTTCTTTTGAATGGTTCGGTACAGAGTATTCAATCACGATGAGAATAGGACCCGCACCGTGATCTATCGTTAAACGCGGCGTTCGAATCGGTGTTGGCGATGGATACGCGCTCTCGTCCGTCGCGATCAGCGGCAATGGAGCCACTCGATGTAAACACATCGTTAGGAGAAGAAAAGCTGCGGCGATGAGTAATGAAGGAGTAAGTCCCGCAACGCTCGCGAGGAAGCCCCATCCTGCGGACCCTGCGGCCATGCAACCGAAACTCGCCACTTGACCCAGCGAGACCGCACGACCAACCACCCAACGTGGACATGAAAGCTGCACGGACGTTCGGGTTGTCGTGAGTACTGAAATCCATGCAATGCCAGCGATGAAGGCGAACGGAATCGACGCCAAAAGATGCGTGCTGAGCGCAACGACCATCGTGGCAAGCGCATACACGACTGTCGCCCACGCAAGCAGTCGATTAGCCCCGATATTTGCTCGCACGTGAGTCGCGAGAATCGCACCGATGAATGAGCCGAAGCCAAGTGCGCCCACCAGCGCACCATAGACAATCGGTCCACCGCCTAAATGAGATCGAGCCATCAGCGGCAGAAGCGATTGCAAGGCGCTAGCGCCCAAACCAAAAAGCGCACCGCGTAGGAATATTCGTTTCAACTGCGGCGAGAGACTGACAAAACGCACACCGGCGGTCATCGCCGCAAGCATCGGTTCTGGTGGATGACGATGCTGAGTACGCGGCAAACGCCGCGTTGCGAGCACGACAATGAGCCCGAAAAATGAAAGCGCGTTGGTGAAGAAAGTTGCAGTCGCGCCTAAGGTCGCGATGATGATGCCGCCGATTGCGGGACCTATGCTGCGCGCGGTATTGAACGCAAGCACATTCAAACTCACCGCAGCTGGCAAATCTTTTCTCGGCATGAAGTCGCCGAGAGACGCTTGCCACGCGGGTTGATGGGTCGCGACCGACGTCCCGACGGCGGCAGTAAGCGCTAGCAACACCCACGGCGTGAGGTGATGCGTGAACGCTAAGAGCGAGAGAAGTGCCGCCGCACACGCGCCAAATACCTGTGATAGCAACATGATTCGACGGCGATCGGCGACGTCGGCGAGCGCGCCCGCCGGCAATGCAAGAAGTACCATGGGCAACATGGCGGCTGCGGGCACGAGCGTCACCATGCGTGGTGAAGGGTTCAAAAGTATCATCGTCCATGAGGCGCCCACAGTCTGAATCACCGCGACGATATTCGAGCAAAGCGCAGCGATCCAAAGCGCACGAAACAATGGAATTGAAAATGGCGTGAAACTGGTTTCGCGCCAGGCGATGAAGAACGCAGTCGATCGCTCAAGAATGCGTACGCGTATGCGCATGCTGTCTACGATTCAGCGACCGCTTCGCTCGGCGCGTGCTGGAGGGCCGCCACATTCGCCTCGTGCGTCTGCCGAGTAATCTTGTACTGATACAAACAGTAAAGACCAATGACGTAGAGCGCTGCGAGGACAGGCAGGTAGGTCATCGCGAGCTTATCAAGCATCTCGAAGGGAATGGTGCCGGGCTTGGCATGTTCCGGAAATTTGATATACGCGAGGATTAAGCCCGCGCCGAAGACGCCGGTCCCTGAGATGGCTTTTGAAATGAGGCTGCCAAAAGAAAAGAGGACGCCTTCGTTGCGGCGCCCGGTTTTTCGTTCAACGTCTTCCGCGACGTCCGCAATCATCGACTGCGCGAGAATCGTCGAGCTAATTCCGGTGAAGGAAAATACAACGCCTAAAGCAAACAAGCATGGCACAAGATACGGTGAGCCGTTCTCGAACAACAGCCCATAGTGGCGAAGGATGAGCGGCGTTGCACCTACGATGTAAGCGGCAACATAAAAAATCATGCACACCGGCTTCTTGCCAAAGCGCTGCGAGAGCTTGCCGGTGAGCATGGCGGCG
>JAYTQU010000229.1:0-19587 GCA_043746555.1 Pseudomonadota bacterium
CGTTCGCGGTCGGCGGCACAACGCGCTTTGGATCGAACCCCAAATCGGTGAGCGATTTCTGAATATGTGCGCGAATACGCTCGGCGGTGTGCGTGGTAACCCGTCCGCCAAAGCGCAGTCGCGTTACCAACTTGCCGTCGTTCACGACTCGTCTACCGAAAGTGCTTTCGGCCATGCCGACACGCTGACAAAACGCGGAGATCTCCGCGAGCAAACGATCGTTACTAGCGCTGCGATTTGGTCGCTTGCGCGCAGCGTTTGGCTTGCTTTTAATGCCAGTTGATTCGGTTGTTACCGTGGTCGTGCTCATCGGGGTCGTGCTCTTGAAATCCGCCTGGCAAATCTGTCCTCGGGTACATTCAACCAGCCCAAGGCTGCCCACTGCAAGAGTGGGCTGAATTGGTGGGATATAACCCACAGTTGGGACGCGACTTTGGCCATCCTCCCGCGTTACAGCTTCATTCGAAGTACGAAAGGCGCGCAATACAAATGCGGGGGAATACTCTATTTGCGCCCGAATGGGCGTCCGAATGTCACACGGCAATGGGCGCTATGGCGTGACGTGGACGCGCGGATGCGTCCACTTCATAAATCCCGCACAATTGCGTCCCGATTTTTCCTCAAGGACTATATTCGTGACAGCCACGATCATCGACGGCGTAAAACTTTCTGCAAAACTTCGTGGCCAAGTGGCCGAACGCACCACCCAACTCCGACGCGATCACGGATTCGTACCGGGATTGGCGGTGGTGTTGGTCGGTGAAGATCCTGCGAGCCAGGTATACGTGAGCGGCAAGGCAAAACTAGCCAAGGAAGCGGGAATCCATTCCATCGATCATCGACGCCCCGCGAGTACGAGCACTGCCGAACTTCTGGCGCTGGTCGCACAACTGAACGCACAACACGATATCCACGGCATCTTGGTGCAAATGCCCTTGCCCAAACACATCGACAGCAATGAAATTTTGGCGGCCCTCGATCCCAACAAAGATGTAGATGGTTTCGCGCCGGTGAACACAGGTCGCTTGGCGCTCGGGCTTCCGGCGTTTGTTCCCTGCACGCCGCTCGGCTGCTTGATCATGATCAAACAATTCACCAAGGAGTTGTCCGGCAAACGCGCGCTGGTGATTGGCCGTTCCAATATCGTCGGCAAACCGATGGCGCAGTTGCTGCTCCAACAAGATTGCACAGTGACGGTCGCGCATTCCCGCACACTCGATATGAAGGCTCGCTGTTTGGAATCCGACATCGTTGTCGCGGCAATCGGCAAACCGCATGCAATCTCCGGCGAATGGATCAAGCCAGAGGCAATCGTCATCGATGTCGGCATCAATCGCGTCGGCATAAACGAAAACGGCAAAGCAAAATTGGTCGGCGACGTTGAGTTCGCGACCGCGAAAGAACGCGCAGTCGCCATCACACCGGTACCCGGCGGCGTGGGACCGATGACGATAGCGTGTCTACTATTGAATACCGTCAACGCGGCGATTCGCCAAAAGCTCGGAACGACAGCGCCATTGCTCAAGATATGAGCACCGGAAATCGTGAGCGCGTAAGCGCAATTGAACAAACCTATCTTGATCTGCCGAATTCACCACCTCCCGACTTCACGTTCTCGCGCTTATGACCTCCTCCACTCGTGCTTGGGCACAGATTCACTTCTGCGTCCTGCTGTGGGGATTCACGGCGATTCTCGGCCGATTGATTTCACTGCCCGCACCGGCGCTCGTGTGGTGGCGCATGCTGATCGTTTCGACCGCACTCATTTGTTGGCCACGCGTATGGCGCGGCATCGCGGCGCTGTCGCTCAAACTCATCGCAATTTATGCCGGCATTGGCATTTTAGTCGCGCTACATTGGCTCGCGTTTTACAGCGCAATCAAGTTGTCGAATGCATCGGTCGCCGCCACCTGCATTGCGATGAGTCCGGTGTTTTTGGCGTGGTTCGAACCGCTGCTTACCCGGCGGCGATTTAATATGCGTGAAATGATGTTGGGTGTCGCAGTGATACCCGCCGTTGCGCTGGTTGTCGGCGGCACGCCAACCGGCATGAATTTTGGCATCGTCGTCGGCATCGTTGCCGCTGCACTCGTCGCCGTGTTCGGCTCGCTCAACAAACGCTATGTCGAACAAGCCGATCCGCTCACTGTCACTTGCATCGAGATCGGCGCGGGCGCTTTATTTCTAACCGTGGTCGGCCCATTGCTAATGAACGAACAATCGATGTTCGCGCTCCCCACTCCTCGCGACGCAACTTACCTTTTGATTCTCGCGCTCGTCTGCACGTTGCTTCCTTTCGCGTTATCGCTCGTTGCGTTACGAAAACTCACCGCGTTCGGCGCACAACTCGCCGTGAACTTGGAACCCGTGTACGCCATTCTGCTTGCTATTCCGCTACTCGGCGAACAACGCGAACTTTCGCGGCAGTTCTACGTCGGCGTAGCCGCCATCATGGCAGTCGTGCTTGCTCACCCGTATTTGACGCGAGAAAGGGCCGTCTCACACAAATAACGATTGCGCGAGACCGACAACGACGCCTATATGCATGGTCGGGCGTATAGTACCGAGCCGACTGCTCCGCATAAGATGCATGCACGTTTTCTCTGCCGGCTATTTGAACCGGCGCCTTCATCGGGAACGGAATTGATCGTCGCGCCTATCTCCACCGAGGGCTCAGCGAATGAACAGCGAGTCGGGACTTGCCCACGTCATCGACGCAAGCGCGTCATCCGAAGCGCGCGCGCAGCCATTGCGGTTTGTAAGTGCGGCTTCGCTATTCGATGGTCACGACGCGGCGATCAATATGATTCGCCGTTTGCTGCAAGCGCACGGCGCGGAAGTGATTCATCTTGGCCATAACCGTAGCGTCGCCGACATCGTGCGCGCCGCTATTCAAGAAGACGCCGACGCAGTTGCCGTTTCGTCCTATCAAGGCGGTCATAACGAATACTTTGCCTACATGGTCGACATGTTGCGCGAACAAGGCGCCGGTCATATTCGCATCATCGTCGGCGGCGGCGGCACGATTGCTCCCGACGAAATCGAGGCGCTTGAGCGCTACGGCGTAGAGCGCATCTACACACCCGAGCACGGTAGACAATTGGGTCTCGACGGCATGATCGCAGACGTCATCAAGCGCGTACGCGCAGCGCGCAAACCCGCGTTTGAACTCGGAACTCTGACCTCGCGAGATCATCGTCAATTGGGACAAGCCATCTCGTTGTTGGAATCAGGCGATCGCAACGCCGCCGCGGACGCGCTGCGTCGTTCGATTGCGAAAGCTCACGTGCGTAAGCCGGTAATTGGACTTACCGGCACGGGCGGCGCGGGAAAATCCAGCTTGAACGACGAGTTGCTGCTGCGTTTCCTGCGACATTTTCCAAAGCGACAAATCGCTGTCATCGCTATGGACCCCACGCGACGTCGATCGGGCGGCGCGTTACTCGGCGATCGCATTCGCATGAATGCACTATCTGCAGAAACTTTTTTTATGCGCTCGCTAGCGACACGCCGACAAAATCTTGCCACCAGTGCAGTGCTCAAAGACGTGATTGCGTTGCTGCAACTCGCACAATTCGATCTCATCATTGTAGAGACCGCGGGCATCGGTCAATCGGATACGGAAATAGCGGATATGGTTGATCTCTCCGCGTATGTGATGACCAGCGACTACGGCGCCGCGAGCCAACTGGAAAAAATAGACATGTTGGATTTCGCCGATGTCATCGTACTCAATAAATTTGAGAAGCGCGGCGCGGAAGATGCGTTGCGCGATGTGCGCAAACAATGGCGACGTAATCATCGCGATCAGGCGCATATTCCCGACAGCGACCTACCTGTGTTCCCCACTATCGCCAGTCGATTCAACGATCCTGGAGTCAATAAACTATTTGCGGAGTTTTGCAAGTTGCTCAATGCGAAAACGTCCAGCGACGCCGCCGACATTCCAGCGTGGTCGATTGCCGATCCAGGTCCAACAGAGTTTGTGTCGCGACAGCCGTTGATTCCCGACGCCAGTCACTACCTCGCGGAAATCGCCACCGCGGGTCGAAAAGCGCGAGCCGAAATCGAACAATCCGTAGTAGCCGCGCGACGCAGTTACAGTCTCTATGAATCGCTCAAAGCGCTGCGTGATGCGGCACTACCGAAAGAGTTTGAACGCTATTCCCCTGAATCTCTAAGCGATGCCGCAATTGACGCGACTCGCCGCGAACTGCGCGTGGAGTATAATTGCAGCCTCGATGAAATCGGCGCGGAAGGAATCACTGCACTCAAACGCTGGCCTAAGCGAGTCACTGATGTGACGGATAGAACCTACGCTTACACCGTACGCAATCGTTCGGTGACCGGTGACAACTACTGCATATCGCTGAGCGGCAATCCCATCCCTAAACTTTCCGTGCCGAGATTTTTCGATTGGGGCGAGATACTGCATTTCATTTTGACGGAGAATCTGCCGGGCGCGTTTCCGTACACCGGCGGCGTCTATCCTTATCGCCGCGAAGCGGAAGATCCCATTCGAATGTTTGCTGGCGAAGGTGGACCAGAACGCACCAATCGTCGCTTTCACTACGTCGCGCGCGGCCAACCGGCGACTCGTTTATCCACCGCGTTCGATTCAACGACGCTCTATGGCGAAGACCCCGACACGCGACCCGATATTTTTGGTCGCGTCGGCAACTCGGGCGTATCGATTGCAACACTCGATGACATGAAGAAGTTGTACTCCGGCTTCGATCTATGTTCGCCGACGACCTCGGTATCGATGACGATCAATGGACCGGCACCCATGATTTTGGCCATGTTTATGAATACCGTCATCGATCAACAAGTGGAACGCTTCTTGCGCACAACGGATCGATGGACGACGGCCGCACGCCATATCGCGCAGCTACAGGAGTCGCATCGTCGGGCGGGTAAGATCGCGCCTTGCTATCACGGCGAATTGCCGGAAGGACACGATGGCTCCGGTCTCGCGTTACTCGGCTTGACCGGCGAGCAATTGATCGCTCCCGGCGTATTGACCGCAGAAGAATATGCGCGTGTTAGTTCGGAAGCCCTATCGACCGTACGAGGCACAGTACAAGCCGACATACTGAAAGAAGACCAAGCACAAAACACCTGCATCTTCTCGACCGAATTTGCGTTACGCATGATGGGCGACATGCAGCAGTTCTTTATCGACCGTCGAGTGCGCAACTTCTATTCGGTTTCGATTTCCGGCTATCACATCGCCGAAGCCGGCGCCAACCCCATTAGTCAGTTGGCATTCACGCTGGCCAATGGACTAACGATCGTCGAGTACTACTTGGCTCGCGGAATGAAGATCGATGACTTTGCGCCCAACCTCTCGTTTTTCTTTTCTAACGGCATGGACGCGGAATACGCGGTTATCGGACGAGTCGCGCGACGCATTTGGGCGCGCGCCATGCGCGATCGCTACGGTGCCGGTCCGCGCAGTCAAATGCTCAAGTATCACGTGCAAACTTCGGGACGTTCGCTGCACGCCCAGGAAATTCAGTTCAACGATATCCGCACGACACTGCAAGCAATGTACGCCTTGTTCGACAACTGCAATTCGCTGCACACCAATGCGTACGACGAGGCATTGACGACCCCAACCGAGGAAAGTGTACGACGCGCTGTCGCCATTCAATTGATCATCAATCGCGAGTTGGGACTCAACAGTAATCAAAACCCTTGGCAGGGTTCCTTCTTCATCGAACAGTTGACCGACCTGGTGGAAGAAGCGGTGTACAAGGAATTCGAGTCGCTTTCCGAACGCGGCGGCGTACTTGGCGCGATGGAAACGATGTACCAACGCGGCAAAATTCAAGAAGAGAGCATGGTCTACGAAAAGCGCAAACACGACGGCACATTGCCGCTCATAGGCGTCAATACTTTTCTACCTGCTACCGACGCCGTGGAACAACAAAAGCATGTTGCGCTGATTAGATCGACGGAAGAAGAAAGATCTTTGCAAGTGTCGTCTGTTCGCGCATTCCAAGCGCGCAACGACGAGCTGGCACCGCAAGCGCTCAATCGGCTACAGCAAATCGTAATGTCGGGCGGCAACGTCTTCGCGGAGTTGCTGAATACCGTCAAGGCCGCGTCACTTGGACAGATATCGCACGCGCTCTATGAAGTTGGGGGTCGGTATCGACGGAATATGTAACCGTTGGCGGTTGATTCCACATTCATGATTACGACCGAGATATCCATCGTTCGCGCGTTTGTCCGTAAACCTCAATCGCTTTGCCATGAGAATCAAGATCGGAACGCAGCCACTCGCCGCCTAACTTACGGGCAACAGCAATCGAAGCCGAATTTTCTTTGTCGATGCAGTGGTTGATCTCGCGCCAACTACAATGAGCGATCGCCCAATCGATTGCGGCGCGCGCGGCCTCGGTCGCATAACCTCGACCCCACATCGTCGGCAGAATTGCCCAACCCACTTCCGCGATATCGCCTTCAGGCATCCATGGTCCGACGCGCCCTATCCATCGCCCCGAATCTTTTTCGATCACCGAAAACAGTCCGCATTCGCGTAGCGTCCACATGCCCACCACCGACGCCATCATGTGCCAAGAGTCCGAACGGCCCTTTGGTCCGCCGAAGAATGCCGTTGCTCGCTCGTCGCTATCGAACGCGGCCCAACCATCCAAATCCGCTTCGATCGGCAGCCGCAGAACTAAGCGATTGGTTTCGAGCCGTAGAGTATTCATCCGAACTTCATTCGACCGCATCAACACTTTTGCGTCGATTATATGCGGCCTTACAGAATTGATTGCTATGATTCGCGCTTCCACATCAGTTGACGATGCATGAACGACAACAACTCGACAATTTCGCCTTCCAGCGGAAAGTCCGCATCCGAGAACTTGCGGGTCAACACCAAAGCGGCCGGCGTGATTGCGATTGCGGTGATGTGCAGCCGCGTGCTCGGCTTGATTCGCGAGCAAGTGCAGGCCGCGTTGTTCGGTGGCGGTCGTATCATGGATGCCTTCACGATCGCATTTCGCATGCCCAATTTGTTGCGCGACATGTTTGCGGAAGGCGCGCTGTCGACCGCCTTTGTCACCACCTTTAGCAAGACGATCGCAAACGACGGCGACTCCGCCGCTTGGAGTCTCGCAAACAAAGTTGCGACGCTGGTCACCGTGGTATTGAGCTTCGTTTGTATCGTGGGCATCGCGCTCGCCCCATGGATCATCGCGATTACCGCACCGGGGTTCGACGCGGAGAAGGCGGCGCTCACCGTACACCTTGCGCGCATCATGTATCCGTTTATTCTGCTGGTGTCGCTCGCGGCATTGGTGATGGGCATGTTAAATGCGCGTCACGTGTTCGGCGTGCCCGCAATGGCGTCGAGCTTCTTCAACTTGGGGTCCATTGTCTGCGGCGTCGCGCTGGGCTGGTGGTTCGACCCGCAATTCGGCGAACGCGCGGCGACGGGACTGGCAATCGGCACATTGATTGGCGGCAGTCTGCAACTGTTCGTGCAAGTACCTTCGCTGTATCGCCTGGGATTTAGGTTGCGTCCGAACTTTCGATGGCGCGACGCGGGCGTGCGCGCCATCCTTGCGCTCATGGGTCCGGCGGTGATTGCCGCCAGTTCCGTGCAAGTCAATGTATTGGTGAACTCCATCTATGCATCGCGGCTCGAAGATGGATCGGTGTTCAGTCTGCAAGTTGCATTTCGGTTGATGCAACTGCCGCTCGGTATGTTCGGCGTAACGTTGGGAACAGTCTCGCTGCCGGTACTTGCGCGATTGGTCGCATCGGGAAATATCCCTCAATTCGCGAGCGAACTGGCGCGTTCGCTGCGACTCGGTTTTTTGCTTACGATTCCTTCGACACTGGGGCTTATGGTGTTGGCCGAACCGATCGTGTCGGTGCTCTATCAGCACGGAAAATTCGGCATTCACCAAACCACTGAAGCCGCCGGTGCGCTGCGCTTCTATGCGGTGGGATTGTGCGCCTACGCGGCGTTAAAGGTATTGGTCAACGCTTTCTACGCAATCGATCAGCGCAAGACGCCGATGGTCGTGAGCTTTTTCGCCATCGGCTTGAACGCGTTATTCGGATGGTTCTTTACTTTCCAATTGGGCTGGGGACAACGCGGCCTCGCCTTTTCGACCGGATGCGTGGCGACCATCAACTTCTTGGTGCTGTATGTGTTGATGCGTAAGCGCGTGGGCTTGTTTAAAACTCGATTGCTCATCGACGCGCTCACCAGGATCGCCATTGCAGGCACCGTCCTCGCTGCGATCGCGTGGGCCGGAAAATACTGGTTGCTCGCCGATTGGGCACAGCAACGCTTTCTCCCCAAGACACTATCGCTACTTGCAACCATCATCGTGGCCGGCGGCGCTTTTTTCGTCACCGCGATGCTGTTACGAGTAAACGAACTCGAAGTCGTCACCGCGCTCGTTAAACGAAAACTTGCGCGCAAGTAATCGTTGATAGAAAGCGGTTGAGCCAGCTCACACACAAAGCAGAATGAACCTGTTATAGATGATCGAATGGAATTGCTCGTGCCACTCCCTTTTCGGCCTCGTTGCTCATTGAAGCGGTTCTACTTGCGCTCGTCGGTGCGGCGGTCGGCGTTGCGATTGCGTATGCGGCATTCAACGGCAAAACCATTAGCACGCTCGGCGGAGCGGTGTGGGATTCGCAACTTGTCTACTCGTTAACCGTTACACCCACTTTGGCTATACTGGCCGTCGCGCTGGCCTGCGGGATAGGCTTGCTCGGTGGCATAGCTCCGGCGGTGCGTGCGGCGCGCATGAGTATCGCAACGGCGTTGCAGGCAAGCTAGTACGAGCGGCTATCGCCCCTTAGTTACGAGCGATAGTTCCGAATGCAGGTTCAATCGCCATAGATCACAATAATCTCCGGCGCGCGTTTGAGATCGGACGAAGAACAGCCACAACCATCGCGAGAGCAACAAGTATGAACACACCGGAAAGCGGCGCCAAAAAAGGCGGCATACCCTGGATACAACCCGCAATTCAGCAGCAGATTAAGTGGCGCGATGGCGACATCGTGATCTCCGTACCGGGAAAAAGCGGTACGACATGGACAATGAATATTGTCTACCAATTGCTCACCGGCGGAACTGCGGACTTTAAAGACATCTACGCGGAAGTGCCCTGGATGGAATTTCTTGGCTACCCCGGCCAACCATTTCAAGAAGTGCTGGATCCGATCGAAGCAATGCCAAAGGATCGCCGCCGTGCGTTCAAGACTCACTCGGCTCCGCCGCAAGTGCCGTTTCTCAAAACGGATTCCGGCAAGAATGTGAAATACATTGTCGTCGTTCGCAATCCCGAAGAGGCATTGGTTTCTTTTCGGCCATTCATTGGCGAACACGCGGATGAATGGTTCGACCTCTGGAAGGTAGCGAAAGAGGCGCTGTATCGCGCGGACTTCCCGTCCTTCTATTCCGAGGTTGTCGATAAAGCGGGAATGCAAGGGATGTTCTTTGGCTTCCTGGCCGCGTGGTGGTCGCTGCGCAAAGAGAAAAACGTTTTGTTCTTGCACTACTCCGATATGAAGCGCGATCACGAGGGCTCGATCAAGAAGATTGCTAAATTCTTAGGGATTGAGCCTAAAGCGGAGCAGTGGCCGGCGATTCTGAAATACACTTCATTCGCCTGGATGAAACAGCATGAGGATAGATTCGAGGCAAGTACCGCCGGTAAGATTCCCATCCTCAAGAGCGGTGCAATGATTCGTAAGGGCGAAGCGGGCCAAGCGAAATCCGACGGCATGACCGAAGAGATTGCGCGCCACCTTCGTGAAGTCGGCAGCAAGATTTGTCCCGACCCAGTGGCGGTCAACTGGTGTTACCAGGGCGGCGACTTGCCTTGATAAAAATATCGACTCGACTCTCTCGATCGCAATCAAAGGAGTCGAATCACGCACACGTATGACTCCATAGTATTTGATCTGGACGGCACGCTGTGGGACACGTGCGTAGCGTGCGCAATCGGTTGGAACGATGTCGCTAAGCGGCGAGCAATTGTCTATCGAACAATTACCGATGCCGACGTTCGCGCCGTGATGGGCAAGCCTCACGAGATTTGTGTGCGTGATACATTTGCGGGATTGTCGGAAGAGCAACTCGCTTTCTTGGTCAACGACACCTTGACCGAAGACAACTTGATGGTAAGAAAGCACGGCGGCGATCTCTACGATGGCGTAGCCAACGGATTGGAACAACTGAGTCGTCAATATCGATTGTTTATCGTCAGCAATTGCCAGGCGGGATACATCGAAACGTTTGTCGAATTGAATGGCTTGGAAGGCTTATTCGTAGATTTCGAATGTTGGGGCAACACCGGAAACTCCAAAGCGGAGAATCTTGCGAAACTGATTGAGCGGAATTCGTTAACCAGGCCGGTGATGGTGGGCGATATGGAGAGCGATCGTGCGGGCGCGACGCATTGCGGAATACCATTTATTCATGCGGCTTATGGCTTTGGAGAGATCATCGACTGCGATCTGCGAATTGATTCGTTCAATGAGCTCACGGAAATTCTACAAAAAGGATATTCCGCACCGTAGATTCACCGCGGCACCGTAGGTTTTCCGTCTCGACGGAAGTTGACAGTATTGCCATTCCAAAGAAGCTAAGCTAGTAACCGCGAAAAGATCATCGCCTCACTCGCAGAAGCGGTCGAAGCGACCAATAACAAAACAAATGAACAAGCACCATTTCTATCGATATTGCCGGCTTTTGCATGGATGGCTTTCGGCGTTTGCATTTGTGGCGCTGTGCTTTTTTTCGTTTACGGGGCTCGTGCTCAATCATCCCAACTGGATCTCGGGCACTCCGGCCGGCGTCGTCAAACAAAACTTCGCGCTATCTAAAAGCGAGATCGAACAACTGCGCGCTGCCGCCGAACCTGCACATACTCTCGTCGGTTTCGCCGCTCAGAGGATCGCGGTGAAGGGAAAGCTCAACGAAGACGAAGCGGACGGCAATTTGGTCGGCAACGAAATGTTCGTGAGAATGCAAGGAGTTCGTGGTGTGAGCTACTTGCGCGCAAACCTTCGTTCCGGCACGCTCGAAGTCACGATCGAAACGGCCCCCACGCTTTCGATGCTCAATGAATTGCATCGTGCGGAACGCGCCGGCAAGACATGGCGGACAACGGTAGACGTCATTGCGATTTTGCTGATAGTTTTGTCGTTAGTCGGCTACACGATTTTTCTGAGTATGCACGGCACGCGATTACGAACGGCGATTCTGTTGACCGTGGGCAGCACGCTCGGTCTGTGTTTGATTTTTATTTTCGCTGTCAGTTAAGTAGATGTTCTTGCTTCCTTCCCCAGCGGTCGCCTTGCCAGATGCTGCTCCATCTAACGAGGACTGTGAGATCAATTCCGGGAGCTACGTCTTTCGCGACGAAGCCATCCTCGGCACGCGACTGCAGATTGATCTGGTGGCGAGAAATTATTCCGATGCGCAAGCCGCTGCGCTTAATGCGCGCAATGAAATCGATCGATTAAATTTGATTCTCAACAACCGCAGTTCCGACAGCGAGCTTTCTATTCTCAATCGATCGCGAATACATCGCGCCTCACCGGAATTATTTGCCGTGGTTACGGCAGCGGAACGCTGGCGCACTGAAACCAGCAGCGCATTCAGCGGTCGTCTTGGACGTGTGATCTCTGTATGGGAAATTGCGCGCGACCAAACTCCCTCGCGTATGGAGCTGGCGCGCTTGGCTTGCGCCGCCGATAAAGCTTTCGTTGAATTAGATAGTTCGACTCGTACGATCACACGTCCTGACGAAGTGGAGTTTGCGCTCGATGCGCTGGCGAAGGGCTGGATTGTCGATCACGCATTCAAAGTGGCGCGCTCATCGCCCGGCATTTCGGGCGCGCTGGTGAACATCGGCGGCGACATTCGTTGCGGCGGACGCGCACCTGACAACTCAAGTGGCTCAAGCGGTTGGCGAGTGGAAATTCCCGATGCCCGCATTGCTATTGATAATGCGCCGCGCGTCGCCACCGCGCATTTGTCAAAGCATGCGATTGCAACGAGTGGGCGTGGACAGAGAGATCGCATCATCGGCGGCGTTCGCTATAGTCCAACTTTGTCTCCACATGATGGCTGGCCGGTGCATCACGCGATATCCGTCACTGCGATGGCCTCGTCAGCGGCCGACGCCGATGCATTGGCGACCGCGCTTTTATCAATGCCGAAACAGAACGCCATCGCCTTCGCGAACCGGCATGACGTTAGCGCCAGCATTCAAACGAACGACGAAGTGACGTTCACTCAGTCCGAGACATCGCAAGTTCGATTCTGGCCGGTGAACGCGCCGCAAGCAAAGACGAAGGTCCAAGCGAGTGCGAAGACGAACACAACTGCTACCGGCCTTTGGCCAAAAGACTGGGTGGCGCTCATCACATTTACCGCACCGCCGCGCCAACTGGTTCGCGATGAAAGTTTTCGTTCGCCCTACATGGCAATGTGGATAACCGATCTCGACAACAAACCGATTCGCACGCTGCTGCTCGTCGGCACACGCGACGATTGGCAAAAAGATAACTACATTTGGTGGGCAATCAATAACGACACCGTCAAACATCTGATGGCAACGCGTTCGATGTCCACATCGGGTTCCGGAATTTACAGAGTGTTATGGGATGGCACCGACGATCAATTTCAACAAGTTCCGGGCGGAACGTATGTGCTTCATATCGAAACAAGCCGCGAACGCGGTAAACACACGCATCGCTCGTTGACGCTTGATTTCACGTTACCCAAAAAATTCACCGACGAACTTGCCTCCACGGAAGAAGCCGGTGGCGTCTACGTCAGCTTCGGTCATCCATAGTCCATTTCTACGTACTGTCCGATTGGCCCGACCGATTGGATCACGCGATTCGAACGACGGTACTTATCAGCTGAGCTGAAGCGACCACGCAAATGCCAGCAGGGCTAGAGTACTAAGCGCGATACCGGCCGCGTGCCACCAGTAGTTGCGCACAAAAATCAACGGACCAACGACAACGAGCGCAAACAAATCACTGGCGAGCAGCGGAAAATCCTTCTGCCAGGATGGACCGAACCAACCAAATCGGAATTGGTCGATCACATTCAAAAGGACATTGAACACGAAGAATCCGGCGACCAATCCCCAATAATGCGCGCGGTTGTCGAAATAAAATTCCCGAAGATTGATGCCTTCCGTCGGCACGCTGTCGGGCAAGGTTGCCGCCGCGCTCAAATACATGAATACCAGCGATATCGCGAGTGGTAGGAAAGCGAAGAACGCGTACGACCCCGACCACTCGTTACGCTGCGACCACAAAACCCAGAATTCCACCATCGTCATGAGACTCGCGTTGGCCGCCGTGGCGGGTGCCATCCAATGCCAACGGACTTTCCTTCCCGCCGCGAATAAACGATGCAGGTTGGCGGCAACGCCTTCGACGGCCAGCGCTACCAAGAACCCAAAAAAAATCGCAGCGTATTCGAACTTTGACATGAGTTATTCCGCTCGACGGCAGCGCAAATTGTGCTGGCGCTTATTCTGACAGAAAGCGCAAAGACCACACAATCACAAAGCGCGACCGACGCAGTCGTCAATTGTCTTTCTCAATTGCTTCGGTACTCGCTTATTGCCCAATAAACCGGCTCAGGGATACGCAGTCTTCACTCACCGAGATCACGTCTCCACAATACGTCGCACATGGTCCACGACCTTCAGCACCGATGTGACCGATGCAAGAGTCGTGCTCAACAAGATGAGTGAAGTTTGAATTGCAATTGCGCTAACGGGTACTCCCATCAATAAGCCGCTGCCGCATTGGCCGGCGCACGACGCACATTCGCGAGCGAGCATAGCGTGTGCGCCAACGCCTAAAGTCGACGACGACATTCACGGCACGGAGCGTCATTGGTTCGACAGCATGAGGATGGAGCCGAAGGGACGAGCGCAGTTTCACGGCGGAGGCGCTTACACGTAATCGAACAATGCCATGAAGCCAAAATCCATGTGCAACTGCTGATGGCAATGAAAGAGCGTCAAACCGGGATTGTCGGCGACGAAGTCCGCTTCAATTGCTTGATAGCCGTTCACCATCACGACATCTTTCATGACACCCGAGGTTGCTTTGCCTGCGACCTTCGTCAATTCGAAGGTGTGACGATGAAGATGAACCGGATGAATGTCGTCGCTCGCATTCCTCATGCGCAATCGATAACGCTTGCCGCGATGGAGATGGAACATCGGCTGTATCTTTTGCATTGAAAACGCCACGTCGTTGATCGCCCATCGATTGAAGCCATGATCGGCTGCGTTGTCTTTGGCAAACACCATGTCGATCGTTTCGTCGGGCGTCGCAGCGGACGCGGAGTTACCGAACGCCGTGTAGTCCCACTTGAACGGTGCGGGAGTGGTCCATTGAGGCTTGCCCTTGACGCCGGCGTATTCGACTACGATTCCCATACCGTTGCCGCGATCGTCGTCGGACAAATCGCCGAGAATCCATTTGCCGGGATGATTCATCTCAACAATGGCCGATACTCGTTCGGCGGTGCCAAGCCAGAGCACCGGTACGTTGACCGACGCATGCAACGGATTGCCATCCAGTGCGACGACGTCGAAGCTGTGGCCCGGCATCGCCAAGCTGCGAATCTCGCCGGCGCTGGCGTTCAACACATGAAAGAGCACGCGCTCGCCGCGTTTCACGCGCACCGGCTCGCCGTGTCCCAGCATCCGACCGTTAATAGAGAACAGGCTATAGCCAACTTCGAATCCATGCGGCATGTCTTTCGCAAGCGAAGCGTTCATCGCGTCTTCACCCGATTTCTTCAGTGCCTCGATGGGCGCGCCGCGAGCGAGAAAATCCATCGCCATGTCGCCGCCGCGCGAAAATGTCGGCGCAAATTCCTTGAGCACGAGAAAGACTTCGCGATCGTAACGTCCGGGTTCGCGCTTCGGGTCGATAAAGACTGGCCCTGCTTGCCCCGTATACAAACCGCGATTGAGATCGGCGCCGGCAGTGACGTGCGTGTGATAGAAACGCAAACCCGACGGTTGCGGCGTAAACGCGATGCGTCGCATGCCGTGCGCGGGAATGAAAGGCGTGCCTTCCTCGGCGGCGCCATCCACATCGGTTGGAATATTTTGTCCGTGCCAATGCAATTGTTCGGGAGTGTCGGTGTCGTTGTGAATATCCACGGTCACCGGCTTGCCTTCCGTGAAGCGCAAGAGCGGACCAGGAAATTGACCGTTGTACGTCGTGGTCGAAACGATTCGATCGGGCGCTAGCTCAACTAAGCCATTCTCGATTCGGATAGTGTGGTCGGCTTTGACGGCCGTTTGCGCCGCGTCGACGTTGGACAGCGCACTCGATAGCGCCGTCAAGGTGGAGGCTTTAAGAAAATCGCGTCGTTGCATGAAATATTCTCTAGTGTTGCATCGCTGCCAGCTGTAGCCATTCGTCGCTCTTGATTCGTACAACCAGCGCGGTTCCGCCTTTGCCATCGGGATGAAACACCATTGACTCACCGGCTTTGACGCCCTGCGCCTCTGCGCCGAATGCGGCCATCATATTCGGCGTGTGTGTAATTAGCACAGTGTTCGCGCCCGCGCGCGGCGCGATTGTGACGGCGTGTTTGAGCCATGCCGCTCGATTCTTATCGGTGTCGGCTGCCATGCCTTGATTACCTTCGGTGAGTTCCGACACGGGTTTGGCATTATTCAGTTCGGCGTATTTAGCCGTTTGCATGGCGCGATATGTTTCGCTCGATTCCACGTCGCCGATTGGAATGTTTAACGTCTTAATAGCCTTGCCCATGGCCATCGACGTTTGCTTGCCGACACTATCGAGCTGACGCTCCATGTTCACGTTGTCGTGGTCGGCGGTGGCCTTGTCGAGTTTTTGAAACGGCGAACTCGCGTGATGCAGCACCAGCACATATCCGCCGTGTCGTAATGCGCTTACCAAAGCGGAACCCGCCAGATGCTCGGCGCTTACCGGTCCGGCCGACACACCCGTCATCACCATCACGTTCCACCAAAGCCACTTTAAATAGAACTTTTTCATTCGCGTGCTCCCGAGCGAAGACTCCTGTGAATTGTATAGGAACCACTTGCGGTACCGGTACCCGAGACTCCGATGGACGGATCAGTGTCCGAATCGAGATCTGCCGCGCCGGTCGTAAACATTTAAACATTCGCGCAATTCGTCTATCTAGAATGTGAAAATGTCTACACCGGCACGGCGAAAGTCGTCGTATGTGTTCAATCGAACAGACCAAATCTCGACTATCAAAAAGTATGTATAAGGCCCTTCCTAGTCGGTTTTTGTAATGACTGCAGAGCAGACGCTTCGGGCTTGGTTCGCCGCACGATCGATTTCTCTGAAGCAGCACGAACGGCAACGATGGCGAGCCTTCTTCGGTCGTCGCGGGACAAGGATTGCAATCGCTGCGACGAGTCGCGGCTTCGACGAGCCACTCGGCGCGAACTCATTTCACCTTGGAGACAGCAATGAATAGGCAACTGAAGATCGCGTTGAGCGTTATAGCACTCGTTGTGTCCGCCCAAGCGGCGGCGCAAGTAACGTTTTATGAAGGTGAAGGTTTTCGGGGTCGCGTATTCGCCACCGACAGGCAAGTCAAAAACTTCAATCGCAGCGGCTACAACGACCGTGCCTCATCCGTGATCGTGGAACGAGGCAACTGGGAAGTCTGCGCGGATGCACGTTTCTCCGGTCGCAGCGTGGTATTGCGCCCCGGAAGTTACGACTCATTGAGCAGAATGGGCCTGAATAATCGTATTTCGTCGGTGCGACAAGTGGATAGCCGAAGAAGCTACGACAACGAAGATCGAGAACCTCTTGCGTCTCCCAACTACGACTATCGTCGTCGCCCGAACGAAAGAATGTATGAAGCGCGAGACACGTCAGTCCATGCCGTGATGGGATCACCCGAGCAGCGCTGCTGGACGGAACGCGAACAGGTGAGCGGATCGGGACGCGGTAACGCCAACGTTGGCGGCGCGATCGCGGGTGCGGTCAGCGGCGGCATCCTCGGTCATCAAGTTGGCAGTGGACGCGGTAACGATATTGCAACGGTCGGCGGTGCAGTAGCAGGCGGAGCAATCGGCGCAAACGTAGGACGCAACAAAAGTAACGACGCCTACGGTCGCGATGTGCGTCGCTGCGAAACCGTCGCGAGCGACAGCACACCGCAATACTGGGACGTCACTTACGAATATCGCGGCCAGAACCATCGCGTGCAAATGACCGACGCCCCCGGCCGAACCATTTCGGTTAATCGAAACGGCGAACCGCGCGGTTAAAGTTCAAATGCCGATCTGGCTGGGTAACCACGGATCAAGCTATTCGAAAGGAAAGCGCTTCTGCAAACCTTGTCCACCGCGCGCTGTAGTTTTATCAAGGACGGAGTAGTAGTCTAATCAGCGCTTACGTAGCCCGAAGAATCGGCCTGTCGTGCCGCTTCTTTTTTGCCAAGCGCTCGCGGGACTTGCGAGCCGTATTTGAATTCGCCTTCGGCGTCCGGTCGCGCACTCGCTTCCTTAACGCGCGCTGAATTTCTGCTGTAGCCGCGGCGTTCGACACATTAAGTTTTAGTTGCTGCGCAAGATTGAACTAGCTGTTTGAAACACTATCGAAGTGTTGTCGTGTTTCGCGCTTTAACCCGTGCTTTAACCCGCGCTTCAACCTGGAGTCACCATGAAAAAGTTCTTTCTCTTTGCCGGCATGAGCGTTATCGCTTTGGTCGCCACATCGGCGTCCGCAGCGGATCGATATAGCTATTGGAATCGCGATCGTCATGATGTTCGTAATGGAGCCGACTCGGACTATGGACTTTACATGGGCGCGAGTGCGGGATCGTTGATCTATCAGGAAGAAGGCCTCAGTTCAGTATCGCCCACCATCTTACAATTTCGCGTCGGCGAGCAATTCAGTCCATTCATTGCCATCGAAGGACGCATCGGCGTGGGAATCAACGGCGACGAATCGAACGGATATCGGGTTAATGCAGAAGCAGTCTATGGCGGATACGTCAAAGGCATCATGCCGTTCTCCCCGATGTTTTCGCTATACGGTCTAGCGGGCGTCGGCGGCGTACAATTGCACCGCAACTATGCAGACTCTCATTCGAACGACGCGGGACTTTCGTTCGGCGCGGGCGTCGAAGCGCAACTCGGCGGCGGTGCCTCACTAAACGCGGAATGGGTACGCGTCACTAGCGGCACGAACGACCAGATCTACGACTACACTGCCGACCAGCTGACGTTCGGCGTTAATTGGCGGTTCTAGCTGCTGCTGCAAAGTGCAAGGACAACGCGGTGGTCGAAAGTTCATTCTCTTCGCTTTATGGGCTTTCATGCCAGAGTAAACATTTTTACCCACACTAATCAGCGAACTCAAAAATAGTTTTGCGCCCTTAGTAACAAATGATCCATCTCCTTTTCCACTGGTCAATGCAACACTTCCCGTGCTCCAACCAATATCGCATTTATCGCGGCGATGTATTCGGGCGGAACGGCTGAAGGCCATGCACCATTCGTAACGACGATCAAATCATCCTTAGGCGCGATACGAATCGACTGACCGAAGATGCCTAAGGCAGCGAAACCGTCATCGCCACGCCCCCACCAAAAATAACCGTAGTCGCCTTGCGCGGGCGGTTTTAATTCATTCGTCGTGGCTTCCTTCAGATACCATTCCGGCACCACTTGCTTGCCGCCTGCTTTGCCGCCGCCGGTGATGAACAAGCCCACTCGACCGTAGTCGCGCAACGTCATGCTAATGCAACAACCGCCGCGTTCCATTCCGGCACCGTCGACCATCCATATTGCATCGCGTTCCATCCCGTAGGGCTTCCAGATTTTCTCCGAGAGGTATTGCGCTAGATTCTTGTGGGTTGCGCGGGCGACCAAAATGCCTGCCATATCCGTCTCACCGGTTTTATAGGCGAACTTGGTTCCGGGCTCTGCCTCACGCGGAAGGTGACGCATGTAACTCGCAAGCGGATTCATCCCCGGCTCGCCGGGCCAAATGGAAGACTGCGCGACATCCGATTTGGGATCGGCATAGTCTTCGTTCCACTTTACGCCCGACGTCATCGTAATTAGTTGACGGATGTTCACGCCATCGTAGGCGCTGCCCTTTAGCTCTTGAATGTATTTGGTCACGGGCTCATCTAGCGATTTAATGTATCCGTCTTGAATCGCCGCACCAAGCAAAGTGGACGTCAAGGATTTGCCGACAGAAAACGAAGTCCATCGGTCCTCTTGACGACGGCCCAAGGCATAATGCTCGAAAACGATCTTTCGATTCTTCAAAATCAATATGCCGGTGAATCGCGCGTCCGTCATGAAGGCATCCATGTCCGTGTACGTTTTGCCTCGCCATTTAATCTTCGGCACGATTTGTTTATCCGCCACAGCGATGGGCATGACATGAGACCCGCGCTTTGCGGTGCGCACGGTGTAATGGGATTCGATGTTTTTGTAGATATCCAATTGCTGCTGAGGTGTCAGCGTCAACAGCGAGACTACATTTGAATTAGCCGGCGTCGGA
>JAYTQU010000230.1:0-8791 GCA_043746555.1 Pseudomonadota bacterium
ATGACACAGTCTATGTTGCCAACGGTGGCGATGGTTCACTGCGACTGTTTACTGGGGTCGATTTCAAACCGATTGAGAAAATAAGTCTGGGCGACGATGCCGACAACGTTCGTGCCGACAGCGCGACTCAACAGGTCATTGTAGGGTACGGCAAGGGCGCGCTCGCAGTGATCGACGCGGCCACTCGCAAGCGAATCGCGAATACACGTCTGAAAGGGCATCCCGAGAGCTTTCAACTGGATGCTTCTGGGCAACGCATTGTTGTCAATGTGCCTGATACCCACGAAATCGCGGTGATCGATCGCCGGACGCAGAAGCAAATTGCGACTTGGCCGACCAACGAGCTCGCAGACAATTTTCCAATGGCGCTCTACTCAGCAAAGCAACACGCACTGGTGGTATTCCGCACGCCGGCGATGCTCGGTGTTTTCAACCTCACGGATGGCAAGAAGGTTGCGACGGTCGAAACCGGTGACGATGCGGACGATATCTTTATCGATGCCAAGCGTCATCGCGTGTATATCAGCTGCGGCGAGGGATTCATCGATGTGCTAGAAGAAAAAGGCGATCTCTATGAGAGTACGGGCCGAATAAAGACAGATGTTGGCGCAAGGACGGCGCTTTTTGTGCCAGAGTTGGATCGGCTGTTTGTGGCAGTTCGCGCGTCGAAGAATGAGCCCGCAGCAATCTGGGTCTTCAGTGCGATTCCTTAGTTTGATGGCACAACGGATTTTTAGCTCAAGGTCGCGGATGACGGGGCAGCAACAGTCGTGTTTCTGTTCAACGGTGCAAATGAACCGCTGGGTACAAATTGTGGCCTAACGTCCTTTCACGTACCGGATTGCTGCGGTTGGTTCGAAGTTTACTGAGCAGTTGGATGGGCAGCCAGTCAGTCAACTCAACAATGCGAATAGTGCGATGACACGATACAGCGGATTACAGAACCAACCTTCCGATTCATCCGTGCGATTCACGCGGCTTAGGAGTTAAGTAGCGGCACCGTGAAAAATACGAACGTTCCGCTGTGTCCGCACGCACGTCGCTCAGGCGTCGTGTTTGTGTTGATGATGAATATCCGGGTAATGCGAATGTCGATGTAGTAGCGCAGTATGCTGATGAAAATGCGAGTGCGGTTCCTTGCTATCCCACGAAGGTTCATGCGTGTGTCGGTGATGGTCATCGTGTATATGGGTATGCGCATGTTCGAGCAGACGGTGCGTGTGTTCATGCGTGTGGTGCTCGGTGAGATGCAGCCACACGCCGATGGCCATTGACAATGCGGCTACCACAAGCTGTACGGTTAGCGCTTCATGCTGAATCAAAACAGCGATGCTTGCGCCGACAAAAGGAGCGATGGAGAAATAGGCGCCAGTCCGTGCAGCGCCGAGGTGTCGCAGTGCTAGCACGAAAAGTGACAGGCTGACGCCGTAACCAAGTAATCCCACGGCCACTGTTGTCGCGATCAGCGTTCCATGCATTGGCAACGTGAGATGTAGCATCCACGCGAGCAAGAGATTGACGCTTCCCGCGACGAGACCTTTGATACAGGCAATCGCAATCGCATCGCTGCCCGAAACGATTCGAGTTAAGTTATTGTCCGCCGCCCAACATAAGCAAGCCGCAGCGATCAAGAGCGTACTAATCGACAAATGCGTAGAACCACCGGCCGTCCACGACAACGCGATTCCGCCGATGACGATCAATGCCATTCCTAGGGCAATGCGGCGATCGAAGTTTTCACGGAACACAAACCAGGCGAACAGTGCGGTGAACACCGATTCCATATTGAGTAGGAGCGAAGCGGTCGACGCAGTTGTCCCTCTGAGTCCATACATCAATAAAGTTGGTGCAAGTACTCCGCCGAGAAAGATTGCACCGGACAAAGGACGCCACTCCGTAGCTTTGGGCCACGCCACAATACTGGTCGTTGAATAGAGTCCGCGCAGCGCGAGAACGCCTGCCAGCCCCACACCGGAACCTATATACAGTAGTCCTGCCAGGAAGAGGGGAGGCATATCCCCGACCAACAGCTTTGCGATGGGCGTACTGATACCGAAGAGTGCTGCGGCGGTAATAGCGTAGAAAATACCTTGCATCGTCATCCGCTCCGGACCGAAGGCGGTGAGAGTAGCACCTGCGATAGCCCCGGTCCCAGGCTAAAGTTCGTTATGCGGTGCGGGTTAAGCTTGTGAGTTTCCGAATGACAGAATGGTCGCCGGTCGAAACCGCTGGCGTTGCACACGGCGACCATTCCTTGTGCTCCGTGCGCATGGCCGCGCGTTTCTTTCTTGATACTATTCAATGGTAATTAGTTCTACTGCGTCAGGTTGCGCTGAAGCGCGCAGTGCGGCGTTGCAACGGCCTGAAAAATACTCTCGTACTACCGTGTACGCTGCGTTTTTTCAGGCCGTTGCGCCTTGCCCTGCATCGCTTGATCGCAACCTGACAAAGTAGAATCAGGGACGAAACTTAATGCCCCTCCGAATGCGACACCCGGTTGTCCCAGTGCGTTCCGACCAAAATGAGGCTCCTCACATGTCCGCCCCCACCGCTGGTCGATCTGTCGACACCCGTGACATTGCATCTGTCGCGCCGCAGGCGATTCGCAATATTCTCATCATTGAAGATGAGCAGGAATTGGCGAAGGTCTTGAAGCGACATCTGGTCGACGCGGGCTTCGGTGTACAGCTCGCATTCAATGGTGCAACGGGTTTGCGCGCGGCCGAAAGCAAATCGTTCGATCTGGTACTGCTCGACATCATGCTTCCCGACATTGATGGCCTTGAAATTTGTCGCAGTCTGCGGGCGCAGCGCGCTTATACACCAGTGATGATGCTCACCGCGAAGTCGACGGAGGTCGATAAAGTGCTTGGCTTAGAGATGGGTGCCGACGATTACTTGACTAAACCTTTCAGCGTCGTGGAACTGGTTGCCCGGGTGAAAGCAATTTTCCGTCGCGTCGATGCCTTGTCGGCACAAGCAGTAGAGCCGGAGTTGGTCGAAATCAGAGATGTGTTGACGGTTGATCCTACGTCTCGTGAGGTCAAGGTGCGTGGCCGGTCGGTGATTCTGACTCACAAAGAATTCGATCTCCTGTGGCATTTCGTGCATAACCGCGGTCGCGTGTATACGCGTGCTCAACTTCTCGATGCGGTATGGGGATACAGTCATGAAGGCTACGAGCACGCGATCAATTGCCACATTAATCGCCTGCGAGCAAAGATCGAAATGGATCAAGCAAAACCGAAACTGCTGCTGACGGTGTGGGGTGTTGGTTACAAGTTTGCAGACGACACGGCTGCATCGAACTAACAATGCCGCGCACGCTATTCGGCAAGCTGCTGGTCGTCTTTCTGCTTTTTGGCGGCTTGATGACGGTCGTGGGTCTCATCGTGATTCGTAGCTCTCATGAGCACTATCACCAACAGCTCGATCAAACCGTCAACCGAACGCTGGCACAACAATATATCGATGCGAAATTTTTTCTCGGCGACGAGCCGCTCAATGCCGATACGGTTCATCACGGCATCACTAAGCTTGCCGAAGTCAATCCCGATATTGACATCTACTTGGTCGATCGCGGCGGGGGCATTGTCGCGTCGTCGGTTCCGGAAGCCGACCGGAAACGCCACAAGATCGATCTCGATCCGATACGCGCATTTATCGGCGGCAAGGTTGGCTTTCCGATTTCAGGCACGGATCCGCGAGAAGAAACCGACGACAGAGTATTTTCCGCTGCGACCCTCAGCGTGCCGAATTGTCCCGCAAGTTTTTTGTACATCGTGTTGCGTCAAGAGGATCACGGAAAGGATGCACGACGTCTGAAGACATATTATGAGCTAGGTGAGGGAATGGGCGTGATTGTCACAGCAGCGATCCTTGCATTGGGCGCAAGTCTACTCATTCTGCGCACGCTGACTCGACCCCTCGGAAAACTAGAAGACGCCATGCAGCGTTTTCGCGGCAGCAACTTTTCCGAGTTGCCAAACGATGCGACCTTGCGTCCGGTGGAGCAAAGCGATGAAATCGAACGCTTGGGAAGAATCTTCGGTGAACTGGCCGAGCGTATTCAGGCGCAAATGCAGGAACTCAAACGCACCGATAGCATGCGGCGCGAATTGCTCACGAATGTGTCGCATGATTTGCGCACGCCGCTGGCAACGTTGCAAGCGCATCTCGAAACATTGGCGATGAAGGAAACGAAGCTGACCGATGCCGAGCGGCAAGACTATCTGCACACGTCCATCACTCAGAGCCATCGGTTGAGTCGCTTGGTGGATCAACTATTGCAGGCGGCAAAGCTCGACGCCAATCAAGTGACTGTTGCAGCGGAGCCATTCCAGTTGGCGGAGCTGGTTCAAGACGTGGCGCAGAAATTCGAACTGACAGCACGATCCAAAGGCGTCACGCTGAATGCCGAGATCGCGGAAGGATTGTCGTTAGCGCAGGCCGATATTGGTTTGATCGAGCGCGTGCTCGACAACTTGATCGAGAACGCCTTGCAACACACGCCGAGCGGCGGACAAGTGCGACTGCACTTATCAGCGGTCGCAGGAAGCATCCGCTGTGCCGTGATCGATAGTGGCCCAGGAATTCCGGAAAGCGAGCAGCAAAGAATCTTCGACCGCTTCTACCGCATCGACAAAAGCCGTTCGGGCGGCGTGGGTAACGCGGGACTTGGACTTTCTATCGTCGCGCAGATGCTGGCGTTGCATGGAACGTCTATCCATGTGCAAAGTGAAATAGGGAGTGGCGCTAAGTTTTGGTTCGATCTGCCCATTGTTATCGCAAAAAGTTAAATGCTAAAAAGGAGGCGATCAAGAATTCGTTAGCGGTGGATGGTGTTTCCGCCATCCCCGGCGACTTGCGCTTGCCCGAGATACTTTTGCGATAAAGATAGGACAGCATGGTTGCCTATCCGGCATCGGCGGTGCTTTACCTGGCTAATCGGCCGACGTTTCGCATACTCGGCGTCTAATGGACCAAGCACATTGCTCGGGTGCATTCGCCTGTGTGCTGACGGGCGCTTGGATAATCCAGTGCCGCGAAGGAGCCATTGCATGAACGACTTTGACGATCTCGCCGCGATGCGGCGATTAGCTTTCTCGCGGCGACAGTTTGTTCAGGGCGTTGCGGGTGGCGCATTGATTGCAAGCGCGAGCGGAGGGCTTGTGTGGAGTGCGCCATCGAGCGCGCCGAGCGAATTGTCGGGAACGGAGTTCGCGCTGACGATTGGCGAGTACCCTGTTAACTATACCGGCGCGTCGCGAATAGCGACGGCTGTTAACGGACAAGTGCCAGCGCCGCTGCTCCGTTGGCGGCAGGGCGACACAGTTACGTTGCGTGTGACAAATCGTTTATACGTGCCGACATCGATTCACTGGCATGGAATCATCTTGCCCGCCGATATGGACGGCGTTCCGGGATTGAGCTTCGCCGGCATCAAGCCCGGCGAAACATTTACGTATCGATTTAAGGTGAATCAGTACGGCACGTATTGGTATCACTCGCATTCCGGTTTCCAAGAGCAAACGGGGCTATACGGACCGATCGTCATTGAACGACGCGGCGGCGAGCGTCATCGGCACGATCGCGAACACGTGGTGTTGCTTTCGGATTGGACCGATAGCGATCCAGAGCACATTTATCGCACGCTGAAACTGAAGAGCGATTACTACAACTTTGGACAACGCACTGCGGGCGACTTCATTCGCGATGCGAAGACTGAAGGACTGTCGCAAGCGCTCGCTAATCGCCGCATGTGGGGGCAAATGCGAATGAACCCGACCGATCTCTTGGATGTGTCCGGTTATACCTACACGTATTTGATGAACGGCATAACGCCAGCCAGTAACTGGACCGGGACTTTTCGGCGCGGTGAAAAAGTACGCTTGCGATTTATCAATGGATCATCGATGAGCATCTTCGATGTGCGTATTCCCGGATTAAAGCTCACCGTCGTGGCGGCCGACGGTCAGGATATCGAGCCGGTGACGGTCGATGAATTTCGGATCGCGACGGCGGAAGTCTATGACGTTATCGTCGAACCCAACGACGATCGAGCGTATACGCTGTTCGCACAAGCATTGGATCGATCGGGCTTTGCGCGCGGCACGCTCGCACCTGCCGCGGGCATGAGCGCGGAAGTGCCGGCTCTCGACGCGCGGCCACTGCTTACGATGACTGACATGGGGATGTCGCACGACATGAGCGACATGAAAGGCGGGCCGATGGCCGGCATGGATCACAGCAAGATGAATATGAATGAAATGTCAGCGATGCCTGCTCATGCAGCGGCGGAGAACGGACCGACAGTTGACATGATTGCCATGCAACCGCAATCGCGACTTGACGATCCGGGTGTGGGGCTGCGCGATAACGGCCGGCGTGTTTTGACTTACGCCGATCTGCATACGCTCGGCGGACCGATCGATCGTCGCGCGCCCAGTCGCGACGTAGAGCTCCATTTGACCGGTCACATGGAGCGATTCATCTGGTCATTCAGCGGCGAGAAGTTCTCGCAAGCAGAGCCCTTGCGTTTCAACTACGGAGAGCGCCTGCGAATCATTTTGGTCAACGACAGCATGATGACGCATCCCATTCACTTGCATGGCATGTGGAGTGAAGTGGAAACGCCGAGTGGCGAATTTCTCGTTCGTAAACACACGGTGATGGTGCAACCCGGCCAACGCATCAGCTACGCCGTGACCGCTGATGCGCTCGGACGCTGGGCGTATCACTGTCATCTGCTGTATCACATGGAAGCGGGGATGTTTCGCGAAGTGCTCGTTGAGAAAGCCCTCGTTGATAAAGTCAAGAGCGAGGTGTCGTCATGAGCTTACGCACGAAGATTTTATATTTCGTCGCGGTCATGCCGTTGTCATGGGCGACACCTGCATATTCTCAAGATCATTCATCGCACGTCGAACATCCACAACCAACGAGTACGAAACAGGAAGCGAATGGTGGCAGCGCAGAAAGTCGTCAGAGCGAAGCGGAGCACATTGGCCCCGATGCTCCGCAGCGCTCAATGGGGCAGATGTCGTATCGAGAGATGGCGGACATGATGCAGATGGACGATCGCACGCGCTTCGGCAAGATTCTCATGGATCAGTTGGAGTGGAGAAATACGAGCGCAGGCAGCGCGTTGGTGTGGGAAGCGCAAGCATCGTATGGTGGCGACTACAACAAGCTGTTTTTCAAGACAGAGGGCGAACGCGCGCGCACTGCTACGGAGGATGCTAGTGCTGAACTATTGTGGGATCGCATTTACGCCAGATGGTGGAGTGTGCAAGCGGGTATCAGGCAGGATTTTGGCGAAGGTCCTTCTCGAACGTGGGCCGCCATTGGTGTTGCAGGGCTAGCGCCTTATTGGTTCGATGTCGAGGCGACTCTCTATTTGGGAGATGCGAGCCGAACGGCCGCTCGCATCAAAATCGACTACGACCTCTTGCTCACGCAGCGTCTCATTTTGCAGCCGAAAATTGAAGCCAATTTGTACGGTAAAGCCGACCCTGAACGACAACTGGGTTCCGGTCTGTCCGACCTCGACGCTGCATTGCGTCTTCGCTACGAGTTTCGCAGAGAATTTGCACCTTATGTTGGTGTTGCCTGGAAGCGCAAATTTGGAGGAACCGCAGATTCAGTCGAGTCGGCCGGTTTGGACAGTAACGACCTACAACTGATCGCGGGCTTTCGTATTTGGTTTTAGCAACGATTGCAGTCATTTCGCGACACCGACTGCGATTAAAGATGTTTGTCGCTACACTTACCTTTTGGAGACACGTATGAAACCTTCGATTTACATTCTTGCAGCAACACTTGCATTGTCGCCCGTGTTTGCATTCGCGCATGCGCATCTTGAGAAATCCACCCCGGCAGACAAGAGCTCGGCTGTCGCGCCAAAAATGGTGATGTTGGAATTTGAAGAGCCCGTCAAGGTAACCTCGATTACTGTGCAAAAAGTAGCCGTCAAAGATGCCAAGAAGCTTGGACCCTTACCGAAGGAACCGGTCGCAATGATTCACGTTGATGCGCCGAAACTCGATCCAGGCGCATACGTTATTAAATGGCGCGCGGTGGGCGACGACAGTCACATCGTGTCGGGCACGGTGCATTTCACAGTCACGGCTAAATAGAGTTTAGCCGTGTCGCCCGATGTACTCGCGGTTATTGTCCGGGCCTTTAGTTTCGCGCTGTTGTTTCAAGCAGTGGGAGCGGCATTTTTTACCGCTCTTTTTAATGCGCAACTCAACGTTACCGGCGTTGGCATCCGTCGCCTCGCCGGCAGAGCGGCGATGATTGGTATGGTTCTGATTGTAGTGCATCTCGCACTTGAACCCACGCGCATGACCGGGGAATACACGGACTTCATGGATCCATCGATGAGGTCTATGGCGTGGACGTCTAGCAGCGCCGTCTCACAAGCGATGCAAGTAGTCGGACTGATGTTAGTCACGATTGCGATGATTACTAGTAAACAACGTGTGACACTCGGCGTAATAGGCGCACTGTGTGCGCTCACCGCATTTCTTTTTACCGGTCATACGAGCACGCATCCATGGCGCATCGTGCTTGCGCCGCTGCTAGCGATTCATTTATTCATCGTCGCATTTTGGTTTGGCTCGTTACTACCCCTATGGATCGTGTCGAAGTACGAGCCGTTGGAAAGAGCAGATAGCATTTTCAGAAAATTTTCATCCATTGCCACCGGGCTTGTACCCGTGATCGCGATTGTAGGGCTAGCGATGACGGCGTCGATTGCGCACGGCGTTCCTCCGCTACGCGAACC
>JAYTQU010000231.1:0-6878 GCA_043746555.1 Pseudomonadota bacterium
GGATCGAGCACCACTGCATAGTCGAAACCAAAACCTTGCGCCGGACTGATGCCCGCGCCAGGTGCGATCGGCGCAAAACCCAAGCCTGATTTTGAGTTGAGGGTTTGCTCATTGAGTCTATTCGTACGCATCAACGCAACCGAACTTGGCTTTAGGTAACGAACGCCATCTAGTTCGCCGCCGTTCAAAATCATCTGCGTGAAACGCAGGTAGTCGTTCGCCGTGGAAAACAAACCGCCGCCGCCGGACGGCAGCCCCGGCATCTTGATGGTTTGCGGATCGCTCGGTTGTGTGAAAATTGGACCGGGTGGCGCCACAATCAACCCACGTTTTGCCGGATCCCATGCATAGATTGTGGCAACGCGCGATAGTTTTTCTTTGGGTACGAAGAATCCGGTGTCCTTCATGCCGAGTGGGCTGAAGAGGCGTTCTTGCAGGAATTCAGGAAAGGTCTTTCCCGACAACTTTTGCACGATATAACCTTGAATATCGACCGACACGCTGTACACCCACTTCTCGCCGGGTTGATACAGCAGCGGCAACTTAGCCATGATGTCGATGAAGGCTTGGAGCGATGGTGCGCCGAGCGGATTGGCCGCGGTATACATCTTATCGACCGGCGTGTTGCCGAATGCGCCGTAGGTGAAGCCCGCGTTGTGCGACATCAACTCACCCATCGTCGGTGCATGATGCGGCGCTTCTAGAATCGGTTTACCGTCTTTGTCGACGCCGGCATAAACCTTGAGGTTGGCGAATTCGGGAATGTATTTCACGATCGGGTCGCTTGGCTTCCATTTGCCTTCTTCGTACAACATCATCATCGCCGCGCCGACGGTTGGCTTGGTCATCGAATAGATGCGCACGATGGTGTCGAGCCGCATCGGCTTTTTGGTTTCCAGATCTTGATAGCCGTACGCCTTGTTCTCCACCACTTTGCCGTGGCGGGCAAGCACGGTCACGAGTCCGGCAAGCTGCTTGTTATCGACAAAACCCTGCATGCCTTTTTCGAGTTGCTTGATTCCTTCGGAGGAAAATCCAACCGATTCCGGCTTTGCAAGTTTGAGTCCTGCGGCCGATGCTTGCAGCGAAAGCGTTGCGGCAAGCAACAAGCAAACGGAAATAGACGATACGGAACGATGCAGACGCATGTGACCCCCAAAATGAAACTAGAGAAATCGTTGTGCTGATAGGTGCGAGCGGCACGAGAGAGTAGCGGATCGGGTGGTATCTGCGCCAGCGTTATGACGCTATCTTGCTGGTCGATCGGCCGGCCGACTGACTCGCCGACTGGCCCGCAGATTGACGCGACGACAAATAGCAACTCGCTGTGCGAATCACGGCGAGATCGTGAATGCTTGTCTCGCTTACGCTTTGGTGTGCAATTTTGCGAGTTTGTCCGCAATCGCCGCGCGCCCGGCATCGGGCGTCAATTCGCCTCGATTGACTTGTTGTACGCCCGCCAAGATCGCATCGATTTTGTCGTGCGTGAGTTCGCCCATGAAGATGGTGACGATACGCCCTCGACGATCCGTAAAGACCGTGAACGGTAGACCGACGGATTCCACGCCGAATGCTTCAGCGGCGGCAAGACCGTCTTGTTCGCCGATCAAAATCGGATAGTCAATTTTGATTTCGTCGGCGAACTTGAGAACCTCATCGCGATAGTCGATGGCGACTCCCACCAATTGAAAATCCGTTTCCTTCTTAGCGATCTCTTTCAGTAACGGAATTTCCTTGCGACACGGTCCACACCACGTCGCCCAAAAATTGACGATCATCGATTTGCCGGGCCACGAGCGCAGCGACTGCATTTTGTCGTCGCGATTCTTGAGTTGCACGTTGGGCAATGTGGCGGCCATCGCGGGTGCGCTGGGCGCTACAGAACCGGCCGTGGCAACGTTGATTGCGCGAGCGGGCGGTTGTTGGGCACCCGCATCGCGAGTGTTTTGGTAGTAATAGAACGTGTATCCCGTGACGGCAGCCACTGCGGAAACCAACACAATCGCCAACGACCTTCTCATGAATAAATAGCTCTCATCAGCTGGAAAAAGCCGTGGTCACGTGCGCACGAAACTGTTCGGCCTTCATGTATCCCACAACGCGGAAATTTTTGCGCTCCACGCCGTCGGCACCAAAGAACATGATGCTCGGCGGGCCGAAGATTCCAAAGCGATTTAACAAAGCTTGATCGTCGGCGTCGTTGGCGGTGACGTCGGCTTGCAAGAGAACTGCCGCTGCGAGTGCTGCGCCGACTTGTGGATCGCTAAACGTGTACTTCTCCATCTCCTTGCACGACACGCACCAAGCGGCAACGAAATCGAGCATGATCGGTTTGCCCGCTGACTTTGCGGCGACGATTTGGTTTTCCAAATCGGCGACCGACTTGATGCGCTTGAAGGGCAGGGCGTGCGTCGATGTGTTCGCGGTTGAGCTTGTGAGTGCAGTTACTGTTGCGGACGAGCCGAGTCCCACCAACGGTTGCAACGGATCGGTTCTTCCGGCCAACGCGCCGATCAACAATACGATGCCATACACCAGCACCAACAGTCCCAATCCGCGCACGACCGATGGCGCTTGTTTCGAACCCAGCATCAGGGAAAAAAGCCAGAAGCCGAACACAATTGCGAGCGTTGCCCACAAGGCCATGGTCACTGCGCCGGGCAGCAAACTACTCATTAAATAAATTGCCAACCCTAAGAACATCACGCCGAACACGGATTTCACGGCATCCATCCATGCACCGGCTTTCGGCAACAAGCTTCCCGCGGATGCGCCCACGAGTAACAACGGCAGACCCATTCCTAAACCCATTGCATACAGCGCGCCGGCACCACGAGCAATCATGTGCGTTTGGCTGATGACAGACAGCGCGGCGATCATCGCGGGCGCAACGCACGCCGTCACGATCAACGCCGATAGCGCGCCCATTATAAATGTGCCGATGTAGGTGCCGGTCTTTTGTTGATTGCTGACGTCGGTGAGTCTCGATTGAAGCGCGCTTGGCATTTGCAATGTGAAAGCGCCAAACATGGCGAAAGCAAGCACGATAAACAAAATAGAAAATCCGATAACGATCGCGGGAAGTTGAAAAAAAGCCTGAGGCGCTTGTTTGAACACCAGAACAAAGATCGCGCCGGCCGCTGCGTATGTGATCGCCATGCCTTGTACGTAAGTGAACGCGAGCGAGAATCCGCGCAGTGGCGTGACTTTTTCGCCTTGACCTACGATGATGCCGGACAAAATGGGAATCATCGGTAACACGCAGGGTGTGAGCGATAGCAACGCGCCTAGGCCAAAGAATGTCGCAAGAACCAGCAATAAGTTGCCGTCGCGAATCAGAGTAGCGAGGCGATCTTGTTCGGATGTCACTCCGCCTGATGATGACGATAGTGACGATGAAGAAGATGCATCCGACTTTCCCGCCAGCGTGCTTGCCTTATCCGTCGGTGGCAATGTCAACGTGACAAATTTATCGATAGGGTTATAGCAAAGGCCCGCTTCGGCGCAGCCTTGATATTGAACCTTCAGTTTGAAGTCGCCTTTTGCATCGGCAGCGCGTGCAACCGGGACACTCACATCAAGCACTTCGTGAAAGATTACCTGCTTGCCGAAGTATTCATCCTCCTTAACTTGCCCTTCCGGAAATTGCGGCGTGCCGAGTTGCACCGGATTTGCGTCGCTATCGAGTTTGATCTTGATGCGGTCGCGATAGAGGTAATAGTCCTTTGCTATCACCCAGGTAAGCGTGATTGCATCGGGCTTGCTCATCACCGCGCTAAAATTAAACGCTTCGTCCGGTTTGAGGAACTCATCTTCGTTTGACGTTGGCGCACTCTTGTCGTTCTTGAGTAGCGCAGCGATTGGATCCTTTGCCCAGGCGGACGAAGAACCGATTGCTACCAATGTAAGCAATAACAAAGCAGGCACCAGCCAGCGGCGCGATGAATCCAAATTCATTACCGGCCTCTTTCGGAAAAGTAGGTTCATAGCCAAATAAGTCCAGAATCAGAGTGATTTAACACTATCTCTCACCCAAGCAAGATAATTCTCAGCGCCAGCGCACACTGGGATCGCTATGAGCTCCGGAAGTTCGGAAGGATGCAAGGTCATGAACCGTGTTTTGAGCGCAGCCAACCGACCGGCCATAGGCTTGATCGTGAGCTCGACCTCGAAGGCGGATTGAACTGCGCCCTTCCATATATTATGTGGAGGTCACGCCGGGAATTCGGCTCACGCACGCCGAAAGGCGTTCGCCAACCAAAGCCTGAGCAATGCGATCGGCTGCTTCGAGCGAGGGGCTCGACGTGATCGCGATCACGACTTTATCTTGTTCACTCATGAGGTTAGCGCGGCTTTGAGGGCCACGATGCCGAGCGTAGCGAATCGGGCAACTTGAAGTCGATCCAGCTTCAATAGGGCCGAATCAGTCGTCGCCTGAGTTTAAAGGTAGCAATAGGTCTTGAATTTTAACCATTGCCCCCTATCATTAGCAGCCGTCGCAGGCGAGTGCTAATTCTGCTCGACCCGCGCCTCCAACCTTATGTCGTAGACCAATCTTATTCGGGGTTACTGTTATGGCTGACAAACTGAAAATCCGTCCACTTCACGATCGCGTGATCATCAAGCGCCTTGAAGAGGAGCGCACGTCTCCCGGTGGAATCGTGATTCCCGATTCCGCAACCGAAAAGCCCATCAAGGGAAAAGTCATCGCCGTAGGCAAAGGCAAAATTCTTGAGAACGGCAACGTCCGTCCGCTCGATATCAAAGCCGGCGACAACGTGTTGTTCGGCAAGTACAGCGGCACAGAAGTGAAAGTCGATGGCGACGAACTCCTCGTGATGAAAGAGGAAGACGTCATGGCGGTGATCGAGAAATGACGCGCTCGCGTCATCTCGATGTAGATCGGGATCCATCGAAACATCTTTGATGGATACCGGCCTTCGCCGGTATGACCAAGAAAGCGTATTCGATCCCACTTCAGTAAACAGATTTCCAATTTAGAGGTTTAAGCACATGGCTGCTAAAGAAGTACGATTCAGTGACGACGCCCGCGCGCGCATGCTCAAAGGCGTGAATATTCTCGCCAATGCCGTGAAGGCGACTCTCGGCCCCAAAGGCCGCAACGCAGTGCTCGAGAAGAGCTTCGGCGCCCCCACCGTCACCAAGGACGGCGTGTCGGTTGCCAAAGAAATCGAGCTCAAAGACAAGTTTGAAAACATGGGCGCGCAGATGGTGAAGGAAGTTGCTTCCAACACGTCTGATGAAGCCGGTGACGGTACGACAACCGCAACCGTTCTTGCGCAAGCAATCGTTCGCGAAGGTTTGAAGGCTGTCGCCGCCGGCGCCAACCCAATGGACCTGAAGCGCGGTATCGACAAGGGCGTTGAAGCCGCTGTCGAAGAGTTGAAGAAACTCTCCAAGCCTTGCAAAGATCAAAAGGCGATTGCGCAAGTCGGCACGATCTCGGCGAACAGCGATGAATCGATCGGCAAGACCATTGCCGACGCGATGGAAAAAGTCGGCAAGGCCGGCGTGATCACGGTTGAAGAAGGTTCGGGCCTCGCTAACGAGCTCGATGTCGTCGAAGGCATGCAGTTCGACCGCGGCTATCTCTCGCCGTACTTCATCAACAACCAACAAGCGCAAACGTCCGAGCACGAAAATCCGTACATCCTGTTGTACGAGAAGAAGATCTCGAACGTCCGCGAAATGCTGCCGCTGCTCGAAGGCATCGCGAAGGCGGGTCGTCCGCTCCTCATCGTTGCGGAAGATGTCGAAGGCGAAGCGCTGGCGACTCTCGTCGTCAACACTATCCGCGGCATCGTGAAAGTTGTTGCTGTTAAAGCGCCTGGCTTCGGCGATCGCCGCAAAGCCATGTTGCAAGACATCGCGGTACTTACCGGCGGCGTGGTGATTTCCGACGAAGTGGGTCTCTCGCTTGAGAAGGCCACGTTGAACGATCTCGGCGAAGCCAAGAAGATCGTTGTCGAGAAGGAAAACAGCACGATTATCGATGGCAAAGGCAAGTCTTCCGAAATCAAAGCGCGAATTGAGCAGATCAACACGCAGATCGAAGAAGCCAGCAGCGACTACGACAAAGAGAAACTGCAAGAACGCGTTGCCAAACTCGCTGGCGGCGTAGCAGTCATCAAAGTCGGCGCTGCAACCGAAATCGAAATGAAAGAAAAGAAAGCCCGCGTTGAAGACGCGCTGCATGCAACTCGTGCAGCCGTTGAAGAAGGCGTGGTTCCCGGCGGTGGCGTTGCGCTCATCCGCGCGCAAAAGGCTGTCGAGAAGTTGGAAGCGAAAAACGAAGATCAACAATTCGGTATCCGCATTCTTGCTCGCTCGATCGAAGAGCCATTGCGTCAAATCGTCACCAATGCCGGTGAAGATGCCGCCGTCGTCCTCGCGAAAGTGAAAGAAGGCAAGGGCACGTACGGCTACAACGCCGCCACAGGTAACTACGGCGACATGCTAGAAATGGGAATCTTGGACCCAACCAAGGTGACACGTTTGGCATTACAAAACGCCGCATCAGTTGCCGGCTTGTTGCTGACGACCGAAGTGATGATTGCGGAAGCTCCGAAGGAAGACGACGCACATGCACACGGCGGCGGTGGTGGCATGGGCGGAATGGGTGGTATGGGCGATATGGGAATGTAATTCCCCGCGCTTAAAGAACAGAGCTCATAGGGCTGTGATGAAGACCCCGCCAATCGAAAGGTTGAGCGGGGTTTTCTTTTGGCGCGCCTCAACTGCTGGTCACTCACTCACTCACTCTTTTCTAATTCAGGTATGAGTCTGAACAACCTCTCTGAACAGCGTCAGAGGAGTGGCGGTGAGGTTGAGTTAGGCGGCGGGTTTGGATCGTGAGT
>JAYTQU010000232.1:0-7692 GCA_043746555.1 Pseudomonadota bacterium
TCGAGAGGTCGTACTTCCGCGACAGGGAACCCGTGGGGTCTTCACGCTTGACGGCGCGAAAACCCGTCGGCGCGGTGAAGAGCGTCTTCACGCCGTACTACGTTGAGACCCCATCGGCGACGCCTTCGATCACGCCGAGCGCGAACGCGGGCGCGCCCAACACCGATGACAAAAACACCGGCAGCACCGCCGAGGCCATTTCGTGATTCATATCGCTAAACAAACTGGCGAGACCCATGCCCAGAATGTTGCGATTAAGCCAGCGCGGCCTTGACTCGGGAGGACTTGGTTCGCAAGGAGTTGGCTCGCTCATTGCTCAATCTCGCTACGAAAATGGAGCGCCGCGTCTGGTATGCGGATGCGGATGCGGATGCGGCCACGAGAACAACGAGCGAGATGAATAAGCACTGCCAAACTTCTCTTCGAAAGATTCGAATCGTGCGCTTGGAGAATGCCGGCGATCGAAGAGGTCAGGCATGACTACGATCCGCCATTCATTTCCACGGCGCGGTACGTAGGCATCATCAGCCCATATTCAGCTTTTCAGTGTTGGCTGGACAAGGGCGGTTTGTCGGGGGAGGAATGCCATCTCCCGCCGCCACTCTAGGCAAGTTGAATCCGCCGCGCAAGACGTAGATGGCGTCATTCCACGGCTTTCGCTCGACCCATTAGCGCAGTTGCGCAGCGTATTGCAGCGACAATCCACCATTGATGGGTACGACAAACAGCCGAGCGTTGCGTTGTGTTGTTGCGTGGCGGTTCACAATAAACCGTGCGGTCGCTTCGCCGAGCGCCGCACCGGCCACCACATCTGAAAGCCAATGATCATTGTCGCGAACGCGGATATACGCCGTCGCGCCCGCCATGCCATAGCCGATGAGTCGTTTAAGAAATCGATATTCGTCGCCGCCGGATTCAGCGAATACAGTGCCCACCGCAAATGCCGCAGTGGCGTGTATCGAGGGAAACGAGTCGCCGCCGTTTCCCCACTGGTTTGCCTCTCTCGTCTCGTATGGGCGTTGACGACCGGTCGCCGTTTTCAGAACGAAAGCGCTTGCCGTGCTCAGGGCCCCCGCTTCCACCATGTCCCACGCAGCGCTTGTAAACTTCGGATCGTCCTCTAACTTAGAGAGTACCCAGCTACCGACGAACAATGTTGCAGCTGGAACGGCGTCGCGCAAGTCATGCGATGGATTGACCAAATCCGTTGGCGGAACCGGCGCAAAATGAGCGCGGACGTTGTCATCGTAGTGGTAAGCAACGGCAATAACAGCTAGCGTCCCGCCGAACTCAAGCCAGTCGCTACCGTCCCAATGAACCGGCGCTTTGACGTATTCCTTTGTATCGGATACCCACGTACTAAAATCGGCAGCGCTCGAAGGCGAAGTCAATAACAATGACGAGAGCAACGTCAGCATGGCGGCAAATCCTATCGCGGGCGTTCGTTCGACTGTTTTCATGAAAGATTTCCGATCAGAGGACGTTGCAATTGCTCGTAATATGGCTAAGCGCTCTAGCTCTGTGTCACCAATGCTTGCGCAAACTTGAAGATTATACATGGAACGTGCCGACACTCGCGCCGCGGCTCGCTTGCGTGCGTGCGTGCGTGATCGAAACTTAAGTGCGAATCGTTTGTTGCAGGTCAAATTGTATTTTCGTTCTGTTCATGGCTGCCGGATCGATTGTCGACGCCTTGCTCGATTGGTTGGTCGGCTGAAGAGTTCAATCGAATTGGATATCGCCGCAACCGAACTAGAAACACGCCGCACAGCGATGACAGCAAAAGGCAAAGCGGCTTGGCAGCCCGCGCAACCGCGCGAACGTTCTGTGTCGGCGGCATTGCAAGCTTATGCGGCACTCACCACCAGTGCGGCACGCGGCGCGGTGCGCGATGTGTCGCAGCTTACGAAATGATGCGCTCAGCGAGGGCGCGTCCAGTATCGACGCAACGCTTCATCGGACTCGTGTAAATGACCACTGGATGCCAATGCATTGCAATCCTTTCTGCAGTCCGAGTCGCTTGACGCAGTCCGCGCTCGGTCAATTCGAGTTCCGTGCGACCACGGAAGCGTTCTGGATCGATGCCCGAAACCTGTCCGTGGCGGGCCAAAATAATTCTGGTCATGGGTTGACCGCCTTACTGCGTGAACGAAGGTTTTGCGGCCGAAGGCGCGGGCCTCTGTGACTTTCGCGAACGGCGATCTCAGTGTCCGTACACAGAATCGCCGCATGCAATCGGCCTTCGCTCCAGTATTCCGGCGTCTGTAAACGCCGCATGCATTCGCTTATCCAACCGACGCGGCCGCGCGCCGCGCGAACGATTTGACGCATCGTACGTTGCTCAATGGTGGGAAGACCGCATTGCGCACAGATGCCGAGACAATGCCGATGGAGTTGGTCGTAAGATATGAGCGGCATACGAACGGACAATGCGCCCGAGCGCCATGCGCGCATGCGCATCCGCTCCGACTCGGAATCCACATCGGCGACCAGCAACGCGCCGGCGATCCCGCCGCGCAACCTTCGCAGAAAGCCGATCATTGCTGTCGTCATCGCGGTTGTATGATCGAGCAGCAGCACGCCGCGAACGCGATCGGCCGCAGCGTGCAATCGAAAGCGCGCCGCGCGCTTGCTCAATCCCTCAATGTCCGTATCCGGATACGCTTGCAGCAACGCAGACACAATATCGGGCAAGCCGGAAATATGCGACGCAACACCGCAGGGAATCCCAATGGAGCGGTAGTGTTCATGTAGCATTGCAACGAGCGACGATTTTCCAGAACCCCGCGGGCCGTACAAGGTTAAGTGCGATCCCGATTGCAACCGCGCGCGCAGATCGGCGTGGAAGGCTACAAAGTCTTTAGAATGCGCGATGTGTACGCTGGCTTTCACAATCGGCTGCTTCAAGTGAGGTTTCATCGATGAACGCATCGCGCTAGTGGCTGTTATACATATTCAAGGCGCGAAAATCAGCAATCGCTGACCGAAGACGCCCGCACTTTTTGCGTGAGAGTCTTTTATTAAGGTGGTATCCGGTTGAACGCAGTGGACAAGTTGGTTATCAAAAAAACAAAGCACCGCGATAGGTCGGTAACGCGAAGAGCGATAGCCACGAGCAACTCTTATTCGTCTGGCGCGTTCAAGGGCCTGGATACGCGAGTTTTGGCTTGATCTTCTCTACCCAGTCGAACCAGAACGCTGTAGATCGTCGGCATGATCAGCAGAACGAGCGGCAATGCCGCGATCAATCCCGAGATGATGCCAATCGCTAGCGGCGTTTGCATGGCGGCACCTGTGCCGAGGCCGAGAGCGAGTGGCGATAGCGCCAGCACCGCGATGATGGTCGTCATCAAAATGGGGCGCAGCCGATGACGTCCCGCGTTCGCGAGTGCTGCCGCATCGATAGGCTTGGTAGTATCGATTTCCGCAAAAAAGAAGATGGCCACTTCCGTCACCATGCCGACGATCATCGTCATACCCATCATCGCGGAGATGTTGAGCTCTGTGCCGGTGACCCATAAGCCCACGAATACAGCGGCTACCGACAACAGAACAGTAACAAGTATCGAGATGACAATCGCAATGCGTTCGTAGAGATAAAGAAGCAGCGCAGTGGCGAGTAGCACCGCAGCCGCAAACACGGCAATCAATCCGCGAAAGGAACTCTGCTGCTCCGCATATAACCCACCGTATTCCACTCGAACGCCGCTTGGCAATCTCATTCCCGCAATCGTGCGCTGCACATCCTTCATGGCGGACCCAAGATCGCGTCCTTCAAGCCGTGCAGTGACGGCGACCATCTGCTCAAGATTCTCTCGCGTGATCTGCGGTTGACCCGCTTCAATGGCAACCGACGCAATTCGCTTGAGAGGTAACGTGTGTCCATCGGGAGCGTGCAACGGCAGTTCCTGTAGGGACTCGATGCGATTACGCACGTCAGCGCTCGACCAGAGTCGTACGCCGATCAATTTCTCGCCTGTTTGAATTTGGCTCACCACTGTGCCGCCAATCAACGTTTGGAGCTGACGACCCACTGCATCCGGGTCCAATCCTTCACGCGCGGCCGCGATGCGGTTGACTCGGATGGCGAGCGCATCGCCGGCAATGCGCAGACCGTCTTGCACCTCGACGACGCCGGCTACCTTTCCGATTTGTTGAGCTACGACGGGAGCGGCCTTCTGGAGCTGAGCGAGATCGGCGCCGAATAGTTTGACTTCGATCGGTTGTGGCACCGCTGTCAAATCGCCGATCAAGTCCTCCATCAGTTGTGCTGTTTCGATGGCCAGTCCCGGCACTTGCGCTTCGATCCGTGCGCGAACATCCGCCATCACAGTTTCGATATCGCGTCGTGGCGTCGGCTTCAGATGAATAAAGAAATCGCCTTCGTTCGCCTCGGTGAGACCGCCGCCCAATTGCACGCCGGTGCGTCGCGAATAGTTATTGACCTCCGGTGTAGCCTCAATAAGCTTTTCTATTTGTCGCAGTAGCCGATCGGTCTCCGCGAGCGACGTGCCTGGTGCCGCTCGATAGTCCAATACAAACCCTCCCTCATCCATGTGTGGCATGAATCCCGAAGGCAGTCGAAAGAACGCCAGCACGCCCACTGCAACAAGCAATCCCACCATAATTGCCGCGACGCTGTGCTGACGCTGGATGCGCAAGGCCATTCGCTCGTACATCGAGCGGACGCGATGAAACAATCCACCTTCGTGCTCCGCACGCTCGGCGTCGCGAGCGCGCACCAGCCAATCAGTGAGCAACGGTACGATAAAAAGCGCGATGCAGAGCGATACCGTGAGCGCCGAGGCCATGGTCAGCGCGAGGCCTTTGAAGAAACCGCCCGTCACGCCCGATAGAAATGCCAGCGGCGCAAAAATGATAATGGTCGCGAGCGACGAGCCAACGAGGGGACGAAGCATCTCCGCCGCAGCCGGTAAGAGCGATACCGCGGGCGTCGTCGCGCCGCGCTCAACCTGGCGACGCATCAAATGCTCAACCATCACGACAGCATCGTCGACGATAAGTCCGACTGCCGCCGCCATACCACCGAGCGTCATGATGTTGAAACTCATGCCGAACAGTGCGAGCAACAATGCGGTGCTCAGCAATACACTCGGCAATACGATCGCCACCACAAACGTGAGGCGCAGATCGCGCAGGAACGCGAATAGTACAAGTCCCGAGAGAACTGCGCCAATCAAGATCGCATCGCGCACGCTGCTTGCGGACGCGCGAATGAGTTCGGATTGATCGTAGTAAGTTCCGATCGTCACATCTTTAGGCAATTCTTGCGCATGCGTCGACAATCGTTCTCGCAACGCATTCACGAGCGCCAGCGTATTGGCACCGCGGCTCTGTCGGATATTAACGAGCACCGCGTCGCCGCCTTCGGCGGTAACTCGGGTCCACGCGGGCGCGGTCGATAAGCGGATGTCCGCTACGTCCGCAAGCTCAATGGTTCCTTGCGCGCTGCTCTTGAGAATCGTGTGAGCGATATCGTCGCGTCCATGCAAGCGACTATCGGCGAGCGTCAGATACAAACGATAGCGATCCTCAAGACGTCCGACAGCGGTAACGATGTTGTTGGCTGCAAGTGCTTGACTGATGTCTTGCAGCGTGAGCCCCAGCGCTTGCAGTCGCGCCGGTTGCACCAGCACCTGATACTCGGCTTCCTTGCCGCCGAGCACTTCCACTTGCGCAACGCCGGGCACGGCGGCAATGAGCGGCCGAAGTTGGTAGAAAGCGAAATCATGCAACGCGACGAGATCGCGCTTGGTCGAACGCAGCGTTAGGCCAAGCACCGGGAATACCGTGGGATCCATGCGTCGAACGGTGAAGCGTGTTCCTGTCGGTAGATCGGCCGCGACGCTATTAACCGCCGATTCAAGCTGCAACTGTGCAGCGACCATGTCTGCTCCCCAGTTGAAGTTGATCGATAACTCCGCCGAACCTCGACTGCTGGTGGAACGAATACCGACAACATCGGGCACGCCGCGCAGTGCTTGTTCAAGCGGGCGAGTGACTTCGACGACCATGCGATCGACGGGTCGATCGCCGGCGTCAACGCTCACGACCACTCGCGGAAAATCGATCACGGGGAAAAGGCCCACAGGCAAGCGCAGCGCCGCGGTTATTCCTCCCAAGACCATAATGATCAATACAAAAAGCACCGAGCGACGATGCCGAGCCACCCATGCGATCACGGCGTCGATCCTGGCGCAAAATGGATTGCCATTCCATCCTCCAACTCGTAGTTGCCGCTAACGATGACGAGCTCCCCGGCCTTTAGACCGTCGCTCACTTGTAGAAATACAGCGTCGCGCACACCAACGTGAAGCGGACGACGGTGTGCGACTTTGTCCTTGGCAACGAAGACGTACGGTTGATCGCCTGCATAGAGCACGGCGCTGGCCGGCACGGCGATCGCATTTTCGTACTTGGCAATCTCAATCTGTGCTTGCACGGCGGCGCCCGGCAGCAAACCCGAGTTGCGAGGGAGATTGATTATCGCGACCGCCAGATGCGTTTGTGGATCAACCCGGCGATCGACGCTCGTGATTCGTGCAGTTACGATTTTAGTGGAAGCGGAGAGCGGTGCGATTCGAACGATTTGATCGGCTGCGATACGCGCCAGGCCGTCGGGTTCTATGCCTATGCGAACGATCAACTTATCGGGTTGCGCGACGCGCGCGATGACCGCGCCGGAGGCAAGCAAGTCGCCCGGCTGCGCGGTGAGCCCATCGACAATGCCATCCTGGGGAGCATCAAGTGTGCGGGTGCCGCCAGCACCGATGCGCGCGATCAAGCTGTCGCGTAACTCGCGCGCTGTCATCGCTGCATTTTGCGCGCTTTGTAGCTCCGACTCCGTCGCAAGACCTTGGCTTCGCAAACGCATCAGGCGCTCGCGTTCATCCGCCGCGGCAGTGGCATCGCGTTGCGCCTTGTCAAGCTCAAGTTGCGATGTCGCGCTCGCGGCCAAATCCACGATGGGCTGACCTTTGCGCACCGGCGCGCCGCTGACGACCCACAACTTCACGACGCGCGCTTCGTATTGCAAGGGAAGACTCATCACCGCCGACGCCGCAAATTCCACGGTGCCATACGCGGTCAGTGTTTCTTCCATCGTGCGTGACTCGGCGGCATGTGTCTCCACCAATGCCGAAGGTGCCGATGCGGGAGCATCTGGAGGATCGGTGCAACCAGCGATCGCAAGCACGCACGCGATTGTCGGGAGATAGTGGCGAAGTTTCATGGAGTAATCGATCCAGTGAGTGGACGTCCGACAGCGAGCAGCAACGCGAGACGTTGCTCCGCACAAGATTGCTCAAGCGCGATCAGCGCCAGTTGCTTGTCGATTGCGGCTGCACGCGCCGATTCGGCAATCGGAAGCGTCACATCGCCGCGTTGTGCGGCCGCTTCCAAGCTACTTGCAACTTGTTCGATTTTTGGTACTTGCGTTTGCAATACGAGACGAGCTTGCTCATCGCGTGTCAGTGCCGAAACCAACGCGGCAATGTCAGCGCGAGTTTGATGCAGACGCGCGGCATACTCTGCTCGCAATTGATCGCGATTGGCCGTCGCCACGGCGATGGCACCGCGATTCCGGTTCCAGAGCGGCAGATCAAAACTGACGGCCGGTCCGAATGTCTGTACGCGACTCGTATCGCGCGCACGATTGAGGGTAATCGATAG
>JAYTQU010000233.1:0-14040 GCA_043746555.1 Pseudomonadota bacterium
GTCCATCATGATTTAATATCGTAACTACACTGTAGCTACATGTCCATACTGTCTGGCGATACAATTTGTTGGCAATGCTAGTTATGCCGAATTGCCAGTTGAGTTGAGGTAGTTGGGGCAGTGGCCTCTATTTGCAAGCAGAACCATTTAACTCAGTAGTTTTTGGATTCATTCCACGCCAATGCACAATTCAAGTTTGCTCACGTTGGCGGAACAATCCCAGTTCCGATTCACCGGTCGCATCGATGAGGTCGAACGGCTTGCGAATTCGTTCGCGAGCCGATGGCCCGACGCGGTGCGGAGTTTTGAATACGGAAATTCGGTCGAAGGGCGGCCGCTGCGCGCGCTGGTTGTCTCGAAAAGCGGTTCGTTGTCTGCGGCTCAGATCAAAGCGAATAAGATTCCGTTGCTCATGCTTCAAGGCGGTATTCATCCTGGTGAAAGCGATGGCAAGGATGCGGGATTTATCGCGTTACGCGAGCTGCTGAGTAACGACGCCGCCGAACTCAAGCGCATTGCAATTCTCTTTGTGCCGGCGTTCAACACCGATGGCCATGAACGAGTCGGCAAATGGAATCGACCTAACCAAGTGGGCCCCGAAGACACCGGCTGGCGCACGACGGCGCAAAATCTCAATCTCAATCGCGACTACATGAAAGCGGACGCGCCGGAGATGCACGCGATGCTTCGGTTGCTAAATGAATACGATCCGGTGGTATGCGCCGACATGCATGTCACTGACGGCGCCGATTTTGAGCCGGATGTGTCGATTCAAGTCGAGCCGATCAATCAAGGCGATCCTTCGCTGTTCGCGAGCGGCGTGCAATTGCGCGATATGTTGATCGCGAAACTGAAAGCAACCGGTTCGTTGCCGTTGCCGTTCTATCCTGATCTATACGAGATTGATAATCCTGCATCAGGATTTCTATTGACCGTCTACTCGCCGCGATTCTCGACTGGCTACTTTCCCGCGCGCAATCGTTTCACCGTGCTTGTCGAAACGCATTCGTGGAAGGATTACGCAACGCGAGTGGGCGTCACGCGCAATACGATTGTGGGCCTTGTCGAGTTGCTGTCGGTGCATGGAAAAAGCTGGCTTGAATCGGCGCTACGGGCGGATCGAGTTGGTGAGAATGCCGCCGGCAAAGAATTCGCGCTTGACTTCGCTGCCGGTTGGCGTGAACCGACACCGGATTCGCCGAATGCGCGTAATGAAAGTGAGGGATCGGTCGAGACCATCGAGTTTCGGGGTTATGCCTACACACGAAAACCTTCGGAAATCTCAGGCGAACTCGTCACGACCTACGATCCGAAAACGCCGCAGATTTGGCGAGTACCATTTCGCAAGAACACAGCAGCGTCATTGGTCGTCAAAGCGCCGGCATTGGGATACATCGTTCCGCTTGGCTACGCGCAGGACATCGGCGCGAAGTTAGCGCTGCACGGTATTAAGAACGAACCATGGACAATTAGTGTTACGAAACAGGTCGACGCGTTTCGGGTGACTCAAGCCAAGTTCTCGACAGCGCCGTTCGAGGGGCGGATGCGCGCGACGCTTCAGGGCACATGGGCTAGTGAATCGCGCGAGATCAAACAGGGCTCGCTGTTTGTGCCCATCGCACAACTACGCGCGCGTCTCATGATGGCGTTGCTTGAGCCGCAAGCGCCGGATTCCTTCGCGGCGTGGGGCTACTTTAATGCTTGTTTCGAACAGAAAGAACACCTGGAGCCTTACGTCGCCGAGCAGATTGCGCGTGAGATGATTGCGAACGATTCAGCGTTGGCCGATCGGTTCAAACGAAAACTGGCCAGCGACAATGGGTTTGCTAAGAACTCGGCAGCACGTCTGGAGTTTTTCTTGCGTCGACATGCATCATGGGACGAGGGCTATAACCTTTATCCGATCTATCGTATTTGAGTCGCAGCCCAGTCCGGGAAAACCGAGTTCCGAGGCTCGAAATAGGTGAGTTCGACTTTCCCCACTGATCGGAAGCCGTAACTCGGGTACGATAGCGGTGAGTCCTTTGTTCCCCCGATGCGATCAATAAAAGAGCCCCAACGGATGAGCGATTCGAGCAGTCTTATAGCCGACACAACGCGGCGTATCTTTCGTGAACTTGGGCGTGAACTTGGGCGTGAACTTGGCGATCCAAAATCGCAGCGGAATGACAGCCGGCGTCAAGCACTATGGCGGGCATTGGACGATGCCGGTCTAACGCGCACTTGGGTTCCCGAACGATTGGGCGGCGCCGATGCCAGTCTCGCCGATGGCTTTGATGTGCTACGCATTGCGGGCGAGTTTGCAGTCGATGTGCCCCTCGCAGAGCAGTTACTTGCGGGTTGGCTGTTATCGCGTGCAAACCTATCGCTTCCGGAAGGTGTGCTTACGATTGCGACGGTCGATCGTCGCGATCGAATCGAGCTGGGTAGTCACGATGAACTCACAGGCATCGCGCGCGCTGTGCCGTTCGGTCGCGTAGCGACACGCTGCGCGCTGTTGGCGCATCGGGGCGAGCAATCATTTACGGCGGTGATCAATCGTGCCGACTGTGCGCTTGACGAGCGCGACAACATTGCCCATGAGTCGAGAGATCGACTCTCGCTTCGTGCCGTCAAACCGCTATCGTTGACGCCATCGAGTACTTCATTCGATGAGTTGATCTTAATGGGCGCCGCGGTGCGCGCGGTACAAATGGCCGGCGCATTGCAGAGTGTTCTGGATTTGTCGGCAACGTATGCGAACGAACGCGTGGCGTTCGAAAAACCGATCGGTAAATTTCAAGCTGTGCAACACAGTCTCGCGCGCCTGGCTGGGGAAACGGCTGCAGCAGTCGCTGCGGCAAGTTCCGCAGCCGATGCGATTGATTCGTCGCCGACTTTCGATGAAGCGATTTTTCTGGAAGTCGCCAGCGCGAAGATTCGTGTCGGCGAGGCGGTGACGACGGGGACGGCAATCGCGCATCAAGTTCATGGCGCTATCGGTTTTACGCAAGAACATATTCTGCATCGCTACACGCAACGGCTTTGGGCGTGGCGCGATGACTTCGGAAGTGAAAGCGACTGGGCAGTGCGATTGGGCAAACTAGTGTCGAGTAACGGCGCGGACGCGCTGTGGCCAATGTTGGCCGCGCGGTAGGAGATAAGTAAGTATGGCCGCCATTCAATTCGATCCAATTCGGTTGCCTGCTAAAGCACAGGACTTACGTGCCGAAGTGCGTGAGTTTATTCGCAAGGAAATCGCGTCGGGATTGATCCACCCAAGCCAGGGAGTTACGTATCCGGGCTACAGTCCGGAATTCAGCCGTAAAGTCGGCGCGAAAGGTTGGATCGGCATCACGTGGCCAAAAAAATATGGCGGTCACGAACGCAGTTTCTTGGAGCGCTACGTGGTCACCGAAGAATTTCGCGTCGCCAATGCGCCGGTGGGTTTGCACTTCACGGCGGACCGGCAAAGCGGACCGATGCTGCTCAAGTATGCGAACGAGAAAATAAAGTCCGACATCGTGCCGCGCATCACGCGCGGCGAATGCTGTTTCTGCATCGGCATGAGCGAGCCGAACTCCGGTTCCGATTTGTTCGCCGCCAATGTGCGCGCGACTCAATGCGATGGCGGCTTCAAGGTTCGAGGCACGAAAGTATGGACCACCGGCGCACATCATGCCGACTACATGATTGGCCTGTTTCGCACTTCGCCATCCACCAAAGAGAATCGTCGTCATGGCTTGACGCAGTTTTTGGTGGATATGAAATCGCCGGGCATCACGGTGAATCCCATTGCCAACATGACGGGGCAACACGAGTTCAATGAAGTGGTGTTCGACGACGTCTTCATTTCAGCCGAAAACGCACTGGGCGACATCGACATGGCATGGAAGCAGGCCACCAGTGAACTCGCTTACGAACGCAGCGGTCCGGAACGATTTCTGGAAATCTCTTACGTACTCTTCGAGCTGGTTCGATTGCTTGGCAACGAACCTGACGTGCGCGGCGCCGAAGGCATCGGTCGACTGGTGGCGCAACTTCATACATTGCGTCGAATGTCGGTGTCGGTGAACGGCATGTTGCAAGCAGGAAAGGAACCGACGCTCGAAGGTTCTATCGTTAAAGATTTGGGCACCGTGTGGCAACAGGCATTGCCGCATAAAGCGCGCGACCTCGCGGCATTCATCGACGGCGATGTGCAGGATCGCACTGAGTTCGATCGTAAGGTCGTGCATGCCACAACCGTTGCGCCGAAGCTCACGATTCAAGGCGGCACGACAGAAGTGCTGCGCGGAATCATTGCGCGCGGCCTCGGACTTCGATAGCGCGACTACGATAGTCGCGCGCCGATAGTAAACGCATGACCAATCTCGCTGCGCTATTGTCGCCGCAATCCGTTGCCGTCATCGGTGCATCGGCCGACACCACTATTTTGCGTGGACGCACGCTAAGCGTGATGCTCGGTCACGCGTATGTCGGACGTCTCTATCCCGTAAGTCGCAGTCAAAGCGAGATACAAGGTCTGCGCGCCTATGCATCGATCGACGCAGTGCCGGAGCGTGTCGATTTAGCGTTGCTTATTATTCCGGCGGCCCATGTTCCTGATGAATTGGAGCGCTGTGGACGAGCGGGTGTAAAAGCCGCGCTCATTATCACATCGGGATTTGCCGAACAAAACGGCAAAAACGGAGAGGGCGGCGAAGAAGGCGCGGCGATGCAACAGCGTCTGCGCGACATTGCGACGCGCTACGACATGATTGTGTGCGGACCGAATACTGAAGGGTTCGTTAACACCGCAGTGAATTTATGCGCGACTTTCAGTCCCGTGGTTGATGCGTTACCAATGACGCTCGTACCAGTGCCGCTCGTTCCGCCGTCCCGAACAAAAGGTCAAGTTGCCGTAGTTGCCCAAAGCGGTGGCATGGGCTTCGCGTTTTTCGATCGCGGCCGTCCTAAGGAAATTTCATTTAGTTACATCGTCACCACCGGCAATGAAGTCCGCTTGGAAGTGTTCGATGTGGTCGACTACTTGATCGACGAAGGGCACACCAATGTGTTCCTTTTGTTTTTAGAAAACATCAAGACTGCGACGACATTCAGGCGTGTTGCCGACAAAGCGCTGCGTGCCGGAAAACCCATCATAGTGACCAAGATTGGTCATAGCGAAGCGGGGCAACGCGCCGCCGCTTCGCACACTGCCGCGCTCGCCGGTAACTACGACGCCTATCAAGCGATGTTTCGTCACTACGGCATCGTCGAAGGTCACGACATCGAAGAGATGGTCGACTTTGCCGCCGCGTTTTCGTGTTATCGAGAGAAGTTACCCGCTGGCTTCAATGTTGGCATCGGCACGGCGTCGGGCGGTGGCGGCGGTTGGATGGCGGATGCGTGCGCGGCGGAAGGCCTACGGATTCCGACACTAGACGACGCCACGCGCAAGCTCATCGACGCGCACCTACCGGCGTACGGCACGTCGCAAAATCCCGTCGACGGCACGGCGCAAGCGATTCGCGAAATCGGATACAGCGAACTTGCGCGACTCATCGCATTGTCGGATCGCGTCGATGCTGTGATCATGGTGACGTCCGCGCGCAGCGCCGAAATCTTTAAACGCGACCGACACAGACTTGAATCGCTAGCGCGCGAGTGTCCGAAGCCCGTGTTGTTTTGGTCATACACGTCGCCGTGCGATGAATCGACGCGCATCTTGAACGAAGCGGGCTTTCATCTGTTTACCAACCTGCGTCACTGCGCGCGGGCAGCTGCAATGCTCGCGAACTATCGCGTACATCGCGAGCGTTTTCTATTAGCGGCACCGAAGATTGAATTGGACGTGCAACGCGCCGCCCATGTGCGAACCGCGCTCGAGGCATCTGCATTGTGTGAGTATCAAGTGTATCCATTGTTGAATAGCTATGGCATTCAAACGATCGGCGCAGAGTTGGCGGCGTCGGCGCACGATGCGGTTCGCATCGCAGCGATGATGCATGCGCCTGTTGCATTGAAAGTTCAGTCGACAAGCATTCCTCACAAAACAGATGCTCGGGCAGTTGCGCTCGAGCTTCGCGACGCGTCGTCCATTCAAGAAGCGTACGACCGTTTAATCCGCAATGCCACGCAGTACGCGCCTCATGCGAAGATCGACGGCGTGTTAGTGCAACGGATGGCCGCGCCGGGACTCGAAGTGATTGTTGCTATCCGGCGTGATGAGTTGTTCGGACCGATGCTGATGATTGGTTTGGGCGGCGTGCATGTGGAAGTGCTGCGCGATGTAGTCCTCTCTCCCGTGCCCGTGTCGCACGAAGCGGCGCGCGAATTGTTAGCGCGATTGCGAGGCTGTGCACTATTGAATGGTGTGCGTGGCGGTAACCCCGTCGATAAATCGGCATTAGTCGACTTGATCGTGCGGTTGTCTCAATTCGCAATCGAACACGGTGAGCACTTCGATGTGCTGGAACTGAATCCCGTACTGGTGCACGATGCCGGCGAGGGCGTATCGATTGTCGATGCGCTGCTTACGACTCGACAATAATGAGGAGCTAGTCATGTCCGCTCTCCCCGTATTCAATGAGATTGGCGTCGCACTCGACGGCCATGTGGCGATCGTTGAGATTCGCCGCCCGCCGCATAATTTCTTCGACGTGAAATTGATCGGCGAAATTGCCGCAGCGTACGAGGCGCTCGATAAAATTGCCGACTGTCGTTCCATCGTGTTGGCGGCGGAGGGGAAATCCTTTTGCGCCGGCGCGAATTTAGGCGGCAACGACGCGTCCGCGGACGCAGGTACTCGCGATGCCGGGCCTCTCGATGCTGGGCCTCGCGATGCCAACACGGCGCAGTTGTATCGTGAAGCGGTAAAATTATTTCGCACGCACAAACCGATTGTCGCCGCGGTGCATGGCCCCGCCATCGGCGGCGGACTTGGGCTCGCTGTATCGGCGGATTTTCGCGTGAGCTGCGCCGAAGCGACTTTCAGCGCAAACTTTACGCGCTTGGGGTTTCATCCTGGTTTTGGACTTACTGTCACGCTGCCGCAGCTCATCGGCTTCAATCCGGCGGCGCTGTTGTTTTATACGGGCCGACGAATCAAAGGCGATGAAGCGCATCGCATTGGATTGGCTGATGTGTTGGTTCCGCAAATCGAAGTACGCGCCGCCGCAGTTGCGCTTGCTCGCGAAATCGCGGGTTCTGCGCCGCTAGGTGTGGTCGCAACGCGCGCAACTCTGCGGCGAGGATTGGCGGACCGAATCGCGGCAGCTACCGAGATCGAACTTGCCGCGCAGAGCGCTCTGCGCAAAACACAAGACTTTCAAGAAGGCGTGCGCGCTAGCGGCGAACGTCGCGAGCCGAAATTCACGGGACGATAACCCTAGTTGGCGTTCGACGCACCTGCGTACTTACTTACGATCGCCAACAACGCCTCGTATGTGAAAGGCTTCGACAAATAATCGTCCGCACCGGCCGCAAGGCAAGTTTCGCGATCGCCGGGCATGGCGCTTGCGGTGAGCGCGATGATCGGTATGCGACGCTGCGAAGCGGGCGCTTTTTCTCGTAACAATCGAATGGCGGTCAACCCATCGAGTTCCGGCATGTGCCAGTCCATAAGTACGACGTCGAACGACTCTTCGTCCAATCGTTGCAGAGCCTTTTTCCCCGATTCAACTGCGCAGACCTTGCAACCGGCGAGCGTTAACATGTCGACAATGAGTTCGCGACTCAGATCGGTGTCTTCCGCAACGAGAATACGGGCGGAGAGTTCTGGCGTTGACCTCGCATTTAACGGCGCATCTAAACTTTGTTGTGGTTCGATCGCATCCAGTGGAATGCAAAACCAAAAAGTCGAGCCGCTACCTGAACGGCTTTCGACGCCAAGTTCACCTTGCATCGCTTCGATCAGTTCCTTTGAAATGGCGAGGCCCAAACCCGCACCGCCGAAGCGACGCGATGTCGAATCGTCTACCTGAGAGAACGGCTGAAATAACTTGTCTTGCGCGTCGGCGGAAATGCCGATGCCGGTGTCGCTCACCTCGCAGCGAAGGGTTGGCTTGTCTTGCATTCCACGATCGACTCGTAATGCGATGTTGACGCCGCCCATCTGCGTGAACTTGACGGCGTTGCTCACCAGATTGGTTAGCACTTGTCGCAGTCGCGCAGCGTCGCCTTGAATTCGTTGCGGCACATCGGGCGCGACGCTGTAGGTAAGCGTTAGTTGCTTAGCGGCGGTTTGCTCGCTCATAAGTTCAATCACTTCGGCCGCCCATTGACGCGGTTCGAAAGGACCGATCTGCAATCGCAGTCGTCCGGCTTCAATCCGCGCAAAATCGAGAATGTCGTTGATGATGCCGAGCAGTCGCTCGCTGGCGCGATAAGTCGTCTCGGTGTACTTAGATTGCTTGGCATCAAGTTCCGTGCGCCGTAGCAACTCGGTCATGCCCATGATGGCATTGAGCGGTGTACGCACTTCATGACTCACGTTCGCCAAGAACTGACTCTTGGCGCGATTCGCCTGATCCGCTTCGACTTTGGCGGCCTGCAGCGATTCCTCGACGCGTATGCGCTCGTCGATTTGCTCTTGCAGACGATCGTTGGCGTGGGCCACGCGTTGGTTTTCGGCCGCCAAGCGATCGGCCAATTCTTCATTTTCGAACACCAGCATCAGCATTTTGGTTACGCTGACGTGGTATCGATGTCCAACGCCGAACATCGCGCCCATGAACACCAATAACCCGATGCCGATATAAATTTGATTGCCGCCTTGCAGAAATTGCGCGATGGCTGCAGGCAACAAAAGCGGAGCGGTGAACCAAACGAACGCGTGTCGCAGCGGTGCAAGAACAGCCACTGCGGCGGAAACGACGCCCATGAGGCATGCGCACACGAATAATTGCAATTCGACGTCGTGCGGCAATAACCAAGTGGCAGGGATCGACCAGGCGAATCCTGTGGCGGTGCCGCCGACAATCACGAGTATGCGCCAGCGCAAAATGTCATCGATATCGCGACGACGACTCAAAAATTGCGAATGGTATCGCCAACGAGTGAGCGCCGTGGCGGTCAACACCGCAAACCAACCCCACGCCAAGTAGCGAGGGCTTTCCAATGAAACAACGTAACCCAGCACCACTCCAATCACAATTAGCGCGACAACGATGTTGGTGCTGAACCGGCACACCATCCCAATGGCTTCGAGCTCGACGCGTTGTTGAGTGGTGGCTGTCACGCGTTATAGAATAGAGCGCTCATTGAATGAGCATAGCCGTGAAGTGACGAGACGGCAATGCAGAGAACGCCTTACACAGTGCGACGTGCGTCTTATCGCTTGCCCGCAATGGTGATCGTTCGGCGCGCAGGAAGTCAGCGCCGCGTCGCGAATACTTGCGCCCAGTAAATACCCAGCGCTTGTTTTGAGTTGACGACATAGGCGACGGACATCTGCTTAAAGTTTGGATCCATGATGTTGATGCAGTGTCCCGGACTTGCCAGCCAGCCCGCGACAACCTCCTTCGCGGTGAGTTGTCCTGCGGCCACGTTTTCGCCAACCGGCTGCCACGCATATCCGGCGCGAGTGACGCGATCTCCCGGTGTGCTGCCATCCGATCCGTGATGTGAAACGCTCCCGCGCGCCGCGATATCGGTAGCGTGGGCGAGCGCTGCGACTCGGAGTGTGTTGTCCAAGGCAACGGGTGTCGTCGCCGAAAACAATTTGCTGCCACAGCGTTGCGGCTTCGCACGCGCTTGATTGACGTACAGCAATACATCGCGCATTACTTTTTCAGAATCGGTTAGTAAAGGAGGTGCGAACGGCGCGGCCAATACGATGACAATGTCCTTTTCTCGTCGCGCAATGCCAATCTCGACCAAGTCGGGATCGACTAATGATTCGCAATAGCGTGGCAACAACAGCCGCTTCAAGGTCGACGCATCTTGCGCGCCGCGAAGGCGCAGCATCGCTGATTGATCGGCGCGATAGTCGGCGCGCTGCAGCGCTTCGCGAATCTTCAATCCGTTCGCAACATGGTTCGCCGCATTGTTCAGTCGGCTGTTGCGTCGAAGCGGTGTCGCCTTGCTAAGATGTCCCGCGCATTCCTTCATGCGCAAGTCGTTGACGACATCCAGCGTGTTGTCACGCGCGAGGGCCGGCATCGCCGCGGCGATTGTCGTCGCCATGACGAGGTAACAGGCGAGGTAATAGAACACGCGGACGCAGACAATAGTCATTGAGGCATTAAGCGATAACAATCATGTGGCTCGACCATAGCCGAACGGCGCTGCGCCGTCCAGATGGTGGGCCGTCCAGTTGATGGAATATCCAAACGGAAAATGATTCTCGCTATCGACTTGCACCGGCGCTGACTTCGCAGTTAGAGTCGAATTCGATCAACGCAGCGGTCCTAGTTGACATCGAAATAGTAAACGAAATGTGTCATGCCTATTGACTATCGCATCGACCACGCGCAAAAGCGGGCAGTAGCTCGCGGACGCGGCATTTTCGATTGTGCGGACATGGCGGTATGGTCCAAGTTGGAGGTCGCCGATTACGATGAGTTGGTGGACATGACCGATGTCGAAGAGCTTGCCTCGCCACCGTGCCGACACGCACGCCAATTCGTATCGAACCAGCGCGTATCGAATGTGACCTCGGTTAAAGTTCAAGCAGTGTCGACGTGAAACCGAACCGTCGCGAGACGCCCGCGTCTCGTCCACTGAGATTGCGTAAGACAACGGAGTTGCAAAAGCATTTTCTTCAAGCACTGAAAAAGTCTGATGGCGTTACAGGCGCGCATTGCGTTCATGAGCTTTGGATGCGCGGCGAGATGGCCGTCAACATCGAAACGATGTTGGGTCAACTATGGAAATCTTGTGGTGACTCAGTGCCTGATTGGTTGCCGATGCGGCATATAGAATGTCTGTCACAGGTGTACGACGTCGCCGCGCAGTTCAAAGCCTCAGGCAAAGGTCGCTCGAATATCTATCTCGTCTTGCTCGACTACAGCGACAGCCGTTCAGATCCTCATGGCATCTACGTCGGTATGAGCGAATACTCGGCGGCGGAAAGATTCGATCAACACAAAGCCGGCATACGCGCAGCCGGCAGTGTGTTGAAACGCGGCATCGAGCCGCTTACCGGTCCGACTCTGCATCTTCAGAAAATTAAACGGTCCGAAGCTGCACGCATCGAAGTCGAGTTGGCAGACGCGCTTGGGGCAGCGGGACTGTTTGTGCAGGGCGGGCATTAGTTTAATCTCAGGATTATTCTGAATCTCCCGCCATCGCGCGCGCTAGCGTTGACGCGGCTCTAATGTTGTTACCGCCGCTGGCATTGACGTCACAAGTCGAGCCATAATTCGCGCATGCGCGCAATATCTATTGTTATCGTGGCCGCCGTCGCATTGACTGCCTGCGATGCCGAACAGTTCCGCCCCATCAATATCGCCGTGTATCCAAGTCATAAAATGTGCGCGATCAAAGACACGCCGATCGCGTGCGAAAAGCTCACCGTGTACCTGCACGATGTGCTCAAAGCCTCAAAAACTCGCGAGATCACGGTGTCGTACGCCGGCACGGAGACAGTAGAGAAGGGCGATACCAGCATCGAGCAAATAGCGGAATTGATTCGAACGGCCGGTTATACGAACGTGCGTGCAGTGCGGTTTGATATGAAGTGATTCGGTTTCGGTTGACGTATCGACCGCTGAGAAAGGGGAATTGCTCGTTGCGCGCTTCGAGCGTTAGAGCGCGTTAGAAGCAGCAATCAGCTGGTCACGCTTTCCGGACTTTGAATCGGCTTCTATCTGCGCATCCAAAGCAACCCAGTCATGCTCCAAAAGCCAATTTCGAAGCTCAGCGAATTCCTCGCGGGGCAGAGTGCGGATTTGTGTCTCGATCTCTGCAACTTTGCGCATATGTCACCTCGGGATAGAATTGTACGCAAGGACCCTTGCCAAGTCTTTTCATCGGATAGCGATTCGGCTCAGACACCAACGAGCAAGGCAACGGAACAAAAGCGTGTAGCGATTTTGCTGTCGTTCCGCCGCCGATGGTTAGGCCCTCTGCAATTGGCCAATGAAATACTTCGCTAAGGCTCGACCGTTGTAGTTGACCCAGAACAACCGCCGCGCGCTTGTTGGATTGGTGGACACTTAACCGAACCATAGGAGCAAAACACGCAGCAGTCTCCGGGCTTCGGACGAAGCATTGCGCGACAGCTTTGACACTCGTGAAAATAAACGCATGCATCGGTCGGCATCATCTCGACCGCCGCGAATCCACAATGCGGACACTTCAGAACAGACTCAAGTATCAAAGTGGATTTCATTGGAGCTTGGAAAACGCTAACACTAATGCGCCGCGTATTTTACACGCGATCGTGCAGTGAGCAATTGTTGGCAGCTGATTGCACGAGAAATTGAAGTTTGACTGACTGACCGTTTTTGAGATCGCCGTAGCGCTCCACCAGCGATTTGAACTCCGTCAGCATTTCAGTAGTTGTATCTGTTTGAATTGCCAAAGTAGCAACCTTCCAATGGGAGAGCTCGGCGTTCACGAGTTCCATAAACTGCTCCAAGGTGCACGCGCCGGAGGACAGTGACTGCAATGCACGTGCGACCACCTCTGCAATTAAGGTCTCCGCGCCTAGCGTCTTAATAATGTCCTTGTCCGACAACTGAGCGACTGAGTAGCCATCTGCAATCTTTCCGAAAAACCCGCCTTTCAAACGGAGTTTCCGTTCGATCACGTAGTGCGCCAAGTCATGATGGGGAAGACCAGGACCGAGCTCCACGGTGACTGACGTTCCGTCTTCTCGGGCGCACCTGAGTACATTGCGACTTTCTTTTCTGGTGATGGTGATATTCATAGGGAAATCCATTCGCGATTCTTCTACTGCTAACGCTCCGCATTAACCGGCGGGCAAAAGCAAAGCGGAGCGTCGTTTTTGCACGTCAAAGTTGAATGCGTTTGTTAGCAGTTAATAGCGCCAGTGCACACATAAGTAACATCCCAAGCATTGCTCCACGCATTGCAGCTCTGCGAATAGGCTACAAATACATCGGATTGCGAATTGAAAGCGGCAAGGATCGCAGCGTATGTGGCCTTGAAATGGAGAGACGTGCTGTCCATAGCGAAACGGCCGGAGGAATTGCATCCTCCAGTATTGTTGCCTTGAAACTTAAAGAGGAAGACCTCTTTTCCGCCCTTTGTGTATGGCACGAAACCAACTATCTTACCGGACTGCGAATCGGCATTCGCTGCCAAAGCAGAGAACATTAAGACTGCAAAAATAACCATATTTCATTTTTCATCTCCTTTACTAGAAGTAGGCCTCACGACTCTTTGTAAAGCGTCGTGAAGGTTTACAAACCGTCGTGCTGTGATTTGTCGTTCGAAATTGGGCATGACGGTCCTTTGCCATCAATGGGGTGGCGCAGTTTTATCACACCACGAACGAAAGGAGCAAACACGTCCGGAACGGCTTACTCGGCGAAACAGTCCGGCTCAGCCGAGTGGGTAGTCCTTTTGATTCCTCGCGTACTCGACAAAGAAATCGAGCGATGCGGGATTCATCATCGCAGCGATGTTGGCGGCTTTGGCGACTGGAACGCCCATTAATATGCGTCGGATGGGCACTTCCATTTTTTTACCGGTGAGGGTGTAGGGGATATCGGCGACTTGATAGATTGTGTCGGGCACGTGACGCAATGAGTACGCATCGCGAATACATTGTTTGATTTTGTTTTCGATGTCCGCGTTGAGCGTGAGTCCCGCTTGAAGTTTCACGAACAGTGGCATGAAGAACTTTCCACCCGGCAAGTCGAGATTGACGATGAGTGAATCTTCGACCTCGACGACTTTGGTGAGTGAGCGATAAACTTCCGCCGTGCCGATGCGCACGCCGTGACGGTTGAGTGTGGCGTCCGAGCGGCCGAGCACGAAGCAGCCGCCGCGTTCGTTGACTTTGTAAAAATCGCCGTGACGCCAAACGCCGGAAAAATCTTGGAAGTACGATTCCAAATAGCGTTCGTTGTCTTTGTCGTTCCAGAAACCCACTGGCATCGACGG
>JAYTQU010000234.1:0-9528 GCA_043746555.1 Pseudomonadota bacterium
CCGAACTTCATGCTCATGTTGGCATCCTCGAGCGGATAACTTGGATCGTCGGTCCACTGCCAACCGTCGCCCAAATCGTTGTTGAAGTCGATCACCACCATCAGTCGCCCTTTGTCGTCGGCAATTCCTCGCCAATGCGGTGTGTCGCCGTCGGCCCGATAGGGAACGCCGCGACCTTGATAGGCGTTCCAATTGCCGATTTGCGTTTTATTCGACAAGTCGTACACCGTGTGAAATATGGGATGATCCGCGGGCAGATCGATGATGGGACGATCGGGAAACACGCGCTTGATGCCGGCGATAAATCCTTCCCATTCGCGTGTGCCGAAGAAACTATCGCACAACAGGAAACCGCCACGCAAAAGATATTCGCGCAATTTCTTTGCTTGCGCATTCGTCAAATCCCAGTTTCCCGGAAGACCCACGATCATGAACGGCCAGTAGAACACATCGTCGTCATCGTCGAGGTTGACGGGCTGTTCAACCGAACGTACTTGAACTCGAGTGATGCGGCGAAGCAACCTCGCGAAATCCCGATCGCCGCGCGGATAGTCGACCGCCCAGGCAGTACCGCCCTGAGTCCAATCGCCTTGACCAAAGCGCGCGTATTGACTGGTTGGATACATGAGTCGCGCCATAACGAATTCCGTTTGTTCTCGATAGTCCGCCGGCAACTCCATGTTGGCCTGATCCTCAAGACTGGGATACTCGCGAAACTCGCGTTTAGCGGCGAACGCAATTTGAACGACCATCGTTGCCGCGAATAGCAGTGCGATGCGCTTCATTCGCGACGCTTTCGTTGCCCGAGTCTTCGTCCGAGTCTTCATTGATTTTGCAAAATCCCCGCAAGCCTGTCTTTGGCGAATGTGACGATGCTTCACATTTCCTAATGATAAGCGACCTCGCGACGATGAGTGCGACGATTAGTGCGGCGTGGGGCCTTGAGTCACGCGCACCATATCGTCGGGACGCAGCCATTTCTTGAAAGCGTTTTGCACGTCCGCCGAATTGAGTTCGATATAGCGTCGCGCCGCAAGCGTCGGTTCGTTGAGCGGCAGATCGAAGTCGCGACGCGCGATGAGTCCGCCGGCAATTTGATCGACGCTGGCTTCGCTCAACGGTATTCGTCGCAACAGCAGCGCTTTGGCGCGGGTCAGTTCGTGCTCGCCGACCGGCGCGATTTGCATGGCCTTGATATCTCGAGTCACGATCGCGCCGGCGCGCGATACGTTAATCGGATCGCAGGCGTAGTTAACCATGTACACGGAGCGTGTTTTCCCCGCCTGTAGATTCGCGCCGACCGAATACACCAAGCCCGCGTTCTTGCGTAGATCGATACTGAGTCGCGTGGAATAAAAGCCGCCGCCCAATACGGCGCTTCCGAGTTGCAACGGATAATAGTCGGAGTCGCCGCGGGTCAGCGCCAAAGTCTGCGCTAAGACCACGCTATCTTGCACGCGACTCGCGTCCGGCACTGCGATCGCGCCGGCCGCATTCGGCGGCACTGCCGGCAAATCGGTTGCAGGTTTCGGTCCTTGCGTCGACCACTCGCCGAAGTATTTTCCGATGGTGGTTCGCGCCTCGTCCGGCGTGATCTTGCCGATCACCACAATCGTGGTGAGATCGGGCCGGAACGCATAGTGATAGTACGCGCGCACGTCGTCCGGCGTGAGCGAACGAGTTGTTGCTGGCGTCGCTTCGCGAAGACTGGGGTCGCTTTTGGGAAACAGCACCGTCACCAACGATCGGCGAGTCAAGTGATCTGCGCTTTCATTGCGAGTTGCGACCAAGCGAGCATATTGGTTGCGTACGATTTCCATGGCCTCCTTCGGGAGCGCCGGATGCAGTTCATTGTCCGCAAGGAGCGCAACGCCGCGATCGAAATCTCGCGCTAGCACTTGCAGCGAAAAGTCGGCCCCGGCGTGTTCATCCGCGCCGATTCGATCGAGCGCTGCGCGGAACGCTACACGATCGAGTCGTTCGCTGCCGCACGAAAACAGCTCTTCGAGCACTTCAGCAACGCCGTCTTTACCGGCGGCGACTTCTACTTCCGCACGATTTTTAGTATGGCCGTAGACGCTCACCGTATTGCTGATGTCCTCGTGCTGGACAATGAGCGTTAATCCATTCGGTAGCGTGCTCACGACCGGTGCAAGGGTCGAAGGCGGTACGGTGAGTCGATTGAGCGCGGCGTCCGCCCACGGCGGCAACTTAGTATCCGTCGCTTCGCCGAGTGCGATCGTCTCGCGACCGCCAAAACCGCCGCCGCCCGCAACGGGTTTGCCCGAACCGTGCGGGACCATCGTCGCCGACACGGCGTGATCCAAGTCGAGATATTTTCGAGCGACGCGATTCACGTCGGCAATCGTGACTTTTTCGATGCGCGCCAAATCCTCGTCGGGAGAGTGAAGCCCGTAAAGCGCGACGGCTTCCGACCACACCGACGCCAAGCCCGCGATCGAATTTTTTTCAAACTCCGCTTGACGGCGCTCTTGAAATTTTGCAGCGTCGACCAATTCGGGCGGCACGCCGTTTTTAACTACGCCGGCAAGAATGTTGCGGATCGCGTTGTCGATGGCCTTTGCGTCGTTGCCGGCGGTAAAAGACGCGACGGCATAACCGATACTCGCGTGAGGCAGAGGATCAAGCGAGAAGCCGGCGCTCAGAGCCTTGCCTTGCGGAACCAATCCGTAGAGATCGAAGCGATGGTTATCGAGCACGTCGGCGAGCACTTCGAGTGCAGGGAAGTCCGCGCTATCGAGACCGGGCATGCGTATTGCCAGCATTTGCGTGCCATTCGGACGATCGGTATCGACGCTGATCGACGTGGCGCGTAGCGGCTGCAAATGTATTTGCGGTCGCGACGGCAACGTCTTAGCCTTGATGCCGCCAAAGAGCCGTTTGATCGTCGCCAGCGTGGCGATCGGATCGACATTGCCGACGACAATTAATATTGCATTGTTCGGCGCGTACCACTTAGCGTAAAAAGTTTTTAGCATGGCGGCCGTGGTTTTATCGAAGGAAGCGCGCGTTCCTAGCGCATCGTGCTGATAAGGCGTGTCGGTGAAAAGAATCGCGCGCAGTTTGGCGTACAATAAATAGTCCGGGCTCGACAAATCCTGCGCGACTTCCTGTTCGATTGCGCCGCGCTCGCGGTTCCAATCCGCCTTGCCGTCGAACGCGTCTTGCATACGCAACGCTTCGATGTGTAACGCGACATCGATATCCTCGGCGGGCACGGTGTAAAGGTATTGAGTCAGGCTTTCGCGCGTGTTCGCATTAAAGTCGCCACCCATAACACCGCCGATCGCCGCGAGTTGCTCGGCCGACAGTCCCGGGCTACCGCGAAACATCATATGCTCCTGCGCATGCGCGGTGCCGGGAAAGTCGGCGGGCGCTTGGTCCGATCCGACCAAATAGTTCACCGAGGTCGCCACCACCGGCGCCAAGGTGTTGCGCACGACGATGACGCGCAAGCCATTGTCCAAAGTAGATCGTAGCGCGTCGGTCTGTTTGCTCTGCGCGAGTACAGTGTGCGAAGCCAATGCGGATATCGCACAAAATATTCCCAACAGTCCGGCGTGGGAGAGAATTCGACAGCGTAAAGCGTTGCTATGGGACATGTTGTCGTTCATTCCAAGTTAGCCAATCCGGTTCGCGAAGTAGAATGCGCCGAGGCTGTTCGCGCTCTTGACAATTTTACGGCATAGCACGGTCGCGGCGACGCCGCCTCGATGCACGCTCATGCAATTTGCCGAGCTGCGCGCACGCGTTGCTTCGCGATTTGCTTCGTTCGATACATGTTCGCATCCGCCTTGTGAAGCAGCGATCGAATATCAGTCCCGGCGTCGTACCCGCATGCAACGCCGATGCTTGCCGATACGGCGACGGCTTGGAACGTCGGATCGATGTCGATTGCGGCGCGGATTCGTTCAGTCAGAATCGACGCGTGTGCGGCGTCCGATTGCCGCAATAGAACCGCGAATTCATCGCCGCCGATTCTCGCAACCGTGTCGGAGGCTCGAATGCTATTCGCGATCAGGCGAGCGCATATGCATAACAATTCGTCGCCTCGATCGTGACCGAAGACGTCGTTTACCGCTTTAAAATTATTCAAGTCGATGTATGCCAACGCGAAGCTTGTGCCTTGGCGCCGACTTACTGCCAAGGCAAGATTGGCGAGCTCCATGAATTCGCGCCGATTGGCAATCCCCGTTAGAGGGTCTATGCGGCTGGACGCACGCTCTCGTTCCATAGAATTACGCAACTGTGCGACCAGCAGCGACACGACTAAGAACCCAGAACCCTCGGTCATCCCGTTGGCCGGCCACATATACGCGCTGGAAAATCGAGTGCCGGAAAGATACAAGACAGTAAGCCAAGTCGCCGTGGAGACAATCGATGCGATAACAGCTCCGGATTTACCGAGATTCCATCCGACCCATAGCAACGGCAGGAAATACAAAGCCAAGATGCGCACTTCCGATCCTTTTAAGAAATCGAGCCAGCCGACGACGAGTATGGCCGCTAACGCAATCAGCGACGCGACCGGTTTGGATGTGGGTGAATTCGACATAGGTTCTGTGAACATGTGCAGCGTGCAATGCTCTAGTTCGTTCTTGCGACGTCGCACTTAGCTTGGGACCCGAACCGATCGACATTCGCGCGCGGCCATTGGTTTCGCAACCAAGATTTCGCAGGTGCCGGTCGGAACGACGACTGAGGTCGCCGCCAACGACCAAAGTCTCAACTCAGAAAATACTTTGGAATTCATAAGTCGATCGGCTCTTGTGCGATAAGAAGCATCGAACGGTAAGACGCCTAGGCGTGCAAATCGTTCCAATTAAGCCAGGATTTCAAGTCATGCGCGCATGGTCTGGTCAAGCACAAATTCCGCGCCGACTCACCGCGCGCATAAGGCAATTCTCCATAACGGAATTGCGCCGCGGACTGAGGTCGACCTGCGGCTTACTCCGTAACTCCAAGATTACCGTTGTGCAACAGATCGTATCTTGCCGTTGATGTTGGCGGCAGCGGCGGTTTAAAAAAGATTCATGCCATCGCAACAGCGACGCACTTTGAACAATCGTCAATATTGTACGGGCCAATGACAATCCATTCTTTTCTCCCGGGTAAGTTTCTTGGATACTAGTTAGAATTCGGTGCCCGTCAGTTTGGGCTTGCCGTGTTCTTGGTGAACGAAGGGGTCATATGAAGCACATTCTTTTCCGCGTCTCAACGGCCGTGGTGGTCGCTGGTTTCGTCACGTTGATGTCGTCGCAGGCCATCGCTCAGTCGGCGATGCCGAGCACGAAAAATGGCGAGTGGCCGCATTACACCGCCGACATTCGAGGCAGTAAATACTCGCCGCTCGATCAAATCAACGGCGGTAACTTTAGCAAGCTTGAAGTGGCATGGCGGTTTAAGACCGACAATTTAGGTCCGCGCCCCGAGAATAAACTCGAAGGTACGCCTTTGATGATCAAGGGGACGCTCTACGCAACGGCAGGCACGAGCCGATCGGTCGTTGCTCTCGATGGCAAGACGGGTCAGCTCAAATGGGTTTACAGCTTGGATGAAGGCGAACGCGCCACTCGCTGGGCGCCGCGTCAATTGTCGGGCCGTGGCCTTTCGTACTGGACCGACGGCAAGGGTGATGATCGCGTCATTTATGTCACTATTGGTTATCGCCTCGTCGAACTAAACGCAAAGACGGGGCAGCCCATTGAATCTTTCGGCAAGAAGGGCATGATCGACTTGAAGGTGGGTGCGATCATCGGCAAGGACCAACAGATCGATCTTGAAAAGGGCGAATTGGGCGTGCACTCGGCGCCGCTCGTCGTGAACGATACGGTCATTGTCGGGTCTGCGATGTTCGAAGGATTGGGGTATGACTACAGCACAAATGTGAAAGGCTTGGTCCGGGCGTTCAACGTGCGCACCGGCAAACAGATTTGGCGTTTCAATACCATGCCGAAGCCGGGCGAGCCAGGCAACGAGACCTGGGAAAACGGATCGTGGGAATGGACGGGCAATACCGGCGTCTGGACGCAGTTCACCGCCGATCCGGAACTCGGTCTTGTGTATCTGCCGGTCGAGACACCGACCGTCGACGAGTATGGCGGCAATCGTCTTGGTGCCAATCTCTACGCGGAATCGCTCGTAGCTGTCGATCTTAAGAGCGGCAAGTATCGATGGCACTTCCAATTTGTCCATCACCCTCTATGGGATATGGATATATCGGCGGCCCCGCTTTTGATCGACGCTCGCATCAATGGACAAAATCGCAAGCTAGTGTCGGTGCCCACCAAGCAAGGATGGCTCTACACGTTCGATCGCATCACCGGCAAGCCGATATGGCCGTTTGAGGAAAAGCCGGTGCCGCAAAGCGATATGCCTGGCGAGAAGACATCGGCGACACAACCATTCCCAAGTGCACCACCGCCGTACTCGCGTACGTACGTTGCACAGAGCGATATCATCGACTTCACACCGGAGCTGCACGCAAGGGCGCTGGAGAATCTGAAGAAATTTCGTTGGGAACAATCGCCCTTTGTTCCACCGGTGCTGACCGGTGCGGGCCAAAAATATCTTGGCTCGATCAACATCGCGAACACGGCGGGTGGCGTCAATTGGCCGGGTTCTGGGTTCGATCCCGAGACGGGTATTTTCTATACGCAAGCAGGTAACGCGGCGGTCACGATAGGCGCTTACGGCCCCGAGGAATTCGAGAAAGTTCGTCCTGAAAGTCAAGCGAAGATGAGTCCGAAAGGACGCATCCCACGATGGGAGGCCGAACCCAATTACGGTCTTCGAACTGCCGCACCGGGAGGAGTCCCGCGTCCGTTCCCCGGCGCGAGCGCGCGGCAAGCGTTAGGTCAAGGTCTCGATGGATTGCCGATTGTGAAACCACCGTACGGTGTGATCACCGCAATCGACATGAACACAGGCACGATCAAGTTCCAAGTGCCGCACGGCGACACGCCTGACTATGTGCGCAATAACCCCGCGCTGAAAGGCATGAATATTCCCAAGACCGGTCAAAGCGGCAGCGTCGGCGTGCTCGTGACCAAGACGATGGTCGTGGCAGGTGATCCACAAATTACCTCACCACCGGGACGTGGGCGCGGCGCGATGCTGCGCGCGTACGACAAGAACACCGGCGCACAAATTGGCGAAGTATTGATGCCCGCTGCGATCAGCGGTACGCCGATGACCTACAGCATTAACGGTAAGCAGTACATCGTCGTCGCAGTGAGCGGCGGCAACTATACAGGCGAGTACATTGCCTACGCGTTGCCGAATCAATAGGTGTTCGCGATGAGTCAACGCTAAAACGAAATGGATGAGCAATCGGCTCGCGCGATGCGTCGTGCGAGCCGCGTTTTTTGTGTCGGAGGGTGGACTCTAAATGAAGTTTGATAATGTGAAGTTTGGCTATTTGCAACTGAGTGACATGAAGTTGAGAACCGTGTTTGCAACGTTGCTCGGTGTAATGGCGGCCGGAATTTTTTGCGTGCTCGACACCGTCGCTGCACAAACGGCCGATACTCCGCGATCTCAATGGGACGGTGTCTACACGGCAACGCAAGCGACGCGAGGCGGCTCGCTTTACTTACAGTATTGCGCGATGTGTCATGGTCCGGACTTGATGGGCGGAGAAATGGCGCCGCCGCTGATCGGCGGAACATTCCAATCGAACTGGAATGAGTTGTCGCTCGGCGATCTGTTCGAGCGGATACGCACTTCGATGCCGCAAAATTCACCGGGCGGCTTGAGCCGACAACAGTACGCAGACATTCTGTCCTACATGCTTTCCAAGGACGGCTATCCGGCCGGCCAAATCGAATTGCCGCCACAAACCGAAACGTTGAAAGAAACCAAGTTCCTGAGCATGAAGCCGTCAGCGCAGTAATGCGTCGCTCGTGTATTTGGTTGTGCCTGCCTACGTAGTTTGGCCCCGCATTGCGCAACCCGTTAGCGTAAAGTGAAAGCGGCCGCTAACGAGCGACGGGGATAATGGCATTTAATGTAACAAACACAAGCTTGTTGAGTTATGCCGAAGGGTTAGCAGATTGCCGTCGATATTTGCACTTAGCGATCACCGGTCATTGAAGCGAGTGACGCAGAGGCCTCCGATGGCAATCGCACTCGGATAAGAGCGCCATACAAATGACGGGTCAATGTTTTCTGCAAATCAATAAACGGATTGCAAGCGGGTTAAAGCGGCCGTGAGCAGATGCGGAGAACCTACCTCCAGTTTTCCGATAAGCGGACATTGAAACGGCCGCTTTTGCGCTGATTTCGTCCGCTATCTGTCCTTAACCTTCGAAGCGTAATCGATGTTCTTCTCCCTGGAATGCCCCGATCAACCTGATGTCATACAACTCATCGCCGAATTGGATGAGTAATAAAACTCACTGTATCCACTGGAAAGTCGGCACATACTTGTTTTTCACAGCATACGCAGCGCGTATGGGAGTTTTGTCAACGACGCGGTGTCGGCGCGAAAGTTCATCAATCTCGCATTCAAGCTACTGTCCATACTCTGCACACTACGGAAGGCGCGCAAATCGTTCGCGATTCTTGCTTGGAGCCGGGCGTGGTCGAAGGCGATGGTCTTGCGATGTTGTCGGTGGGCGGGCCTTACGCCGGGGTCGACGATATTCTTTGCGACCGTCGGAAAAAAAGATTTGGGTGCTGTCCGGCGATTTGTCGAATAGTAAAGCGGATTTACTGGGCAACTAAGGCAAGGGCGTCTTGTATAACTATTTGCTCGTGCCGGAGAACACGCGACAACTTGCGAAACTCCGCGTATGGCTCGCCGCGTTGGATGCTCAGGACTTTATAGAGGTGATTGTTTCTCGCGACGCCGACGCGTTGGCTAAGTCTGACATCACTAAGCTGTAATATTCATCGCGTTACCGCGGATGCCGAGCGGACGCAACCGGTCTCGAAGATGTGCGTGGCGTAGCGCTCATCCGTACTGGCGCGACTTCGCGTCGGGTGTGACTCGCCGCAGCCACGGCAATTTGATACAAGATCAGTTGACGAAACGAGATAGCGCCTCATCGATCATGGTGTAGATCTTCATTTTAAGTTGATTCAACCAGAGTGACGGCAATGATTGCCCTGCGCCTACTTGCAACGCAAGTGTTTGACGCATTGTGGGTTGCGACCAATTTGCCGCACACAACAGCAGTTCTACACGGAGCGCCAGAAGCTGAATCGGTCGGTACAGAGAACAGAAATCGATCAACAGCGAGCGGGTTATAACGGCCAGACGTTCGCAGCCAATCGATCACGATGTCCAATTAGCTTGATAGCAAACACTCGGACGACTGTTTCCACGTGAGTTTATTGTGGGCTAAGTTATCGCTCTGCAAATATGGGTCAACCTCAGAGTTCGATTCCGAGCAGTCCCCATGACCATGATTTACTTTTACGCCGGGCGAAAGTAGCGGCATCGCGTATTTCCACACTTGAATTTAATCCGAGAAGACTTACACCGCTTTTGGTATCCATCCT
>JAYTQU010000235.1:0-7889 GCA_043746555.1 Pseudomonadota bacterium
GAACGCTTCATCAAGCGAGCGATCAGGTCGCGACCAAATGGATCGCTCGCGTTAATGACGGCATGTTGGAGGCCGTCAATTTGAAATAGTCGCTCCTTGGCTGCGCCGTACGCTTCGAACGTGCGGTGATAGTCGAGATGATCGCGCGTGAGATTCGTGAATAACGCGCTATGTAATCGCACGCCGTCAATACGCCGCTGATCGAGCGCATGCGATGACACCTCCATGGCGACGTACCGATCGCCCGAATCGCGCATGGCAGCAAGTTGACGATGCACGGTGATGCAATCCGCTGTTGTGTGCGTGGATTGTTGAAGCGCGGCGAGATGCCCGTAGCCAAGCGTACCTGCGTACCCGGCGCTGCGACCGAGAGCAGCAAATGCCGCCGGCAATAAATACGCGCTGGTAGTTTTACCATTAGTGCCGGTGACGCCGACGACACTCATTGCCGCCGAAGGAGCATCGAAGAAGCGATCCGCGATAGCGCCGATCTTTTGACTGAGATTGTCGATGGCAATGACAACCACATTCGCATTTACAGATGGCGGGTTCACGTGCGCGGCAGGCTCGTAGGCAATGACGCATGCGCCATTGGTAATCGCTTGCGAGACGTGGGCGAGACCGTGGCTACGCATACCCGGCAATGCAACGAACATCGAACCCGGCGTCACCGCGCGACTGTCAATCGTCAGATCGGTGATGTAGACATCAGGCGCAACCGTCATGCCTTCAAGCAACATGCCTTCGAACAATGTTCGCAGGCTCTCGGTGTGTGGCAGTGGCGATGTCATGACGGCTGACATGGTCAACGGACTTTCACTTGTGTGCGAGCGATCGACTCCGGCGCGACGCGTGAAATCGGCGCGGCAACGGGCGACGCGCTTGCTTGCAGTAACGTGGTGTCGCGACGCGCTTCGGGAATGCTGTCGATGTTGTCGGCCGGAACGCCGAGAAGTCGCAGCGCGCCCGCCATGACATTCGCAAACACCGGCGCGGAAACTTGACCTCCGGTGTGATCGGTGCCGATCGGATCGTCGATCATGACAATGGTTGCAAGCTTGGGACTGCTCGCCGGCACAACGCCGCCAAATGTTGCGATGAAATGATCGGTGTCGTACGTGCCGTTGACTGCCTTGTGCGCCGTACCCGTTTTGCCCGCAACGCGAAACCCATCCAGCGCGGCGCGAGTACCGGTCGCGCCTTGTTGCGTGACGACGTGTTCCATCATCGACAACACTTCGCGCGCGACGTGCTCTTCGATCACGCGTTGACCGACGACGGGTCCATCGACGCGTCGCAATGTCACCGGGCGTTCTATTCCATACGCACCGAGCACGGCGTAGGCGTGCGCCAGTTGCAGTGGCGTGACCGACAATCCGTAGCCAAACGAAATCGTCGCTTGTTCAATCGTGCGCCACTGCGAGGGCGCGGCAAGCATGCCGGCGGATTCACCGGGAAAACCACTGCCGGTCACATGTCCAAATCCGAATGAATCGAGCGTCTGCCACATTTGTTCGGGCGTCAGCGTCAGCGCCATCTTGGTCATGCCGACGTTGCTGGATCTGGCGATCACCGTGGTGAGCGAGATCGGTCCGTTATTGTGCGGATCGGTAATCGATTTGATGCCGACTCGAACAAAACCCGGCGACGTGTCGATGATCGTATTTTCGTTATATCGTCCGGTCATGATGCCGGCTGCGGCAACGAATGGTTTGATGCTCGATCCGGGTTCGAAGATGTCGGTAGCCGCGCGATTCTTGTAATTGCGGGCGTCGAGTTGCTCGCGATCGTTGGGATTGAAGCTCGGCTGATTCACCATCGCCAACACTTCGCCCGTATCGACGTCGATCACCACGACGGAACCGGAGCGCGCACGATGTTGCGCAATTGCCGCTTTCAACTCGCGATATGCCAGGTATTGAATTCGCAGATCGATGCTGGTCACCAGATCCACGCCCGGCCGCGCCGCGCTAATGCTTTCGATATCCTCGACAGTATTGCCTTTCAAATCGCGAATGACTCGCTTTTCGCCCACGACGCCGGCAAGCGTTTGTTCGTTGGCGAGTTCCAATCCTTCTTGGCCGACGTCGTCGATGTTGGTAAATCCAAGGACATGCCCGGTGACTTCGCCCGCCGGATAGTACCGCCGATATTCGCGCTGCAAATATACGCCGGGAATTTTGAGCGCTTTCACTTGCGCGGCGTCGTCCGGACGCATGCCGCGTACCAGGTACAGAAAATCTCGATCGAGATTGCTGCTCACGCGCTGCTTCAACCAAGTGACATCGCGATTGAGCGCCTCTGCCAAGCGGCGATACTGATCGTTCGAGCTCTGCAATTGATGCGGGTTGACCCACACGGCATCGACCGGCGTACTTACCGCCAACGGTTCGCCGTTGCGATCTAATATTGCGCCGCGATGCGCGATGAGACTTTCGGTGCGAGCAAAGCGCGCCTTGCCTTGGTCGGCGTAAAAGTCTTGACTCAGCAATTGCAGTTGAACGGCGCGCGCAATCAATCCAATAGTCGCCAACGCAAGCAGGACCAACACAACGATCATGCGTCCGCGATAGTGATCGAACGAAAAGCCGTCGCTCTTGCGAACACCGCGTGCGTCGTTGTAGTTCAGCGCGGCGCTCATCGCGGCGACTGCGCTTGCACGATGCTCACTTCAGCGGGTTTCGGCGTCACCATTTTCAATTCGGTCGTGGCGACTTGCTCGACTCGACCCGGCGTCGCCGAGTAGCTTTGCTGAATCTTAAGTTGCCCCCATTCGATATCCAACCGATCGCGTTCGCCTTGCAGTCGTTGCAATTGGATAAACAGGACGCGCGATTGATGCTTGCTCCAAATCACGCCGATCGCGGACGCGAGCAAAGCCGCGGCGCTAAGCGCGATCGCGATTTTAATCAGGCCGCTCACACTGCCACCTTTTCGGCAACACGTAAAATTGCACTTCGCGCGCGTGGATTACGGGCGATTTCTTCGTCGCCGGGATGAATGGCGCGACCGATGCGCTTGAGCTTGGGCCGTGCGTGCGGCGGAACGTCGGGCAGTCCGGCATACACAGGATCTTCCTGCGACTGACGCTGCATGAACTGTTTGACGAGCCGATCTTCGAGCTAATGGAAACTGATGGCGCACAATCGACCGCCCGGCGCGAGCAAATCCAGACTTTGCTTGAGCGCGCTTTCGATTTGCGGCAACTCATTGTTGACTCGCATGCGAATCGCTTGAAACGTGCGTGTCGCAGGGTGTTTGCCCGGTTCGCGTCTCGGAACCGCGGCAGCAGCAATCTCCGCCAACTGCGCGGTCGTCGTAATCGGCGCAGCGTGTCGCGCCGCGACGATGGCTCGCGCGATCCGATTGGTGTAGCGCTCTTCGCCGTACTCGCTCAATACTCGCGCGATCTCTCGCTCCGGCGCGCTTGCGAGCCAATCGGTAGCGGTTACACCTGTCAAATTATCCATTCGCATATCGAGCGGACCGTCTTGCATAAAACTAAAACCGCGTGACGCGTCGTCGAGTTGCGGCGACGACACGCCGAGATCGAATAACACGCCGTTAAAAACTCCACTCTTCGTATTGTTTGCTCCCAACACATTGCGTATTGCATCGGCAATATCGCCAAACGCACTGCCAATAAAAGTCACTCGCGCATCCTTTGCAAATCGTTCGCGCCCCGCCGCTATCGCTTCGGGATCGCGATCCAGCGCCAACAACTTTCCGCGCGGACTTAAGCACGACAAAATTTCCGCGCTATGTCCACCGCGCCCAAAAGTGGCATCGATGTACCAACCGTTGCATCGATCCTCGCCGCCAATGTTCAGCGCGGTCAGTGCTTCTTGGAGAAGTACCGGCGTATGTGTATGCGTCGTCACCTCAACAGAAACTACAGCGACAACGACTCAAGTTCCGGCGGCAACGGCTCGTCACTCTCATCGACTTTCAACCAGTGCTCGCGGCGCTCGTTCCAATGCGCCGTATCCCACAATTCGAAGCGACCGCCTTGACCGATCAGCATCGCGCTGCGCGACAATCCGGCGTATTCGCGCAAGGTCGGCGGAATCAGCACGCGACCGTTGTTGTCCAGTTCGATTTCGGCGGCGTGGCCAAGCATCAAGCGTTGCAAACGCCGCGCGGCGAGATTGAGCGTCGGCAGCTTGACCAACTTCTGCTCGATGATTTCCCAGTCGGGCAGCGGATATATAAGGAGACAACGGTCGCCGCGATCGACTGTCGCGACTAATCGCCCATGCGAACGCTCGACGATTTGCTCCCGAAAACGGGTGGGCATCGCCATGCGCCCCTTGGCGTCCAACGTGACTGGATTAGCACCGCGAAACATATGTTCTTCGGATTAGCCGACGCCGCATCGGACTCGATGCGCCACGCCCTGCCACTCGCAACCTCACTTACCCATCATTTAGCCATATGAAACCATTGAAACCCACGAATTCCCACTTTTTCCCACGAATGGACTATAGAGAGCCGGCTCCTTCTAAGTCAACGAAATCTTGGAGATTTCTCTTTTGGGCACAGTCACTTACGCCTGATTGCACAAGTTCGGCGCATAGCGACGCTCTCCAGATTCATCGAAATCAGAGAGTTAACTGACATTCTTTGACTTAATAATGAGCTGTAGCACGCGCCGAACTTGGCCTATGAAATCTCCATGCGGCGAGAGCGTGCGCGCAGAGTTGCGCAAAGCGCCGACGAATTCGGGCGGAATTACGGCAAAACAATGGGGAAAGAAGCTGGGCGAGTAGATTGGGGGCTGCTGGGAAAAACCGTCGCTTCCAAATACGTTACCGCTGACCTGCGGCCACCGTCCCGCACCAATCCACATCGTGGCGTGCGAAGTAAACACTGATCAAATACCGTTCCAAAGGAAAGCGCCTCTACAAGCCTTGTCCACCGCGCGCCGTAATTTTGTCAAGGCCGGAGTAGTAGCCTAATCGGCGCTTACCTAGGTTATTCGCCTTCCTTGAGCAATTGGTTCATCGCACTTTGAAACCATCCATAGCGAATACGCTCCTGTTCGAGTCGTACCCCCGGCCCAAGACGGTTGTCGCGCAAGTCATCGTACAGCGCTCGCTCTTCGATCTCCAGTCGCACCAGATCATGCTGCGCAGGCTGCGACTCGTTCACCCATTGAGATTCGTGTGCCAGCAGCGTCTGCCTATCCATCAGGAAAGACTTTGCTTGCGGCAGCACAGAACGCAATTGATCCAGAATGGCAAAACCGTGCGTATCGATGTCGCCCCAGTAGTAAATAGCTCGATCGTTAAGCCACTTTGCTGGTCGCAACACATCGAAGCCATAACCTCCGCCGAAGACAACCATGCTGTCGGCCGCCGATGGAAGGGCGAGAAAGTTGATTTCGTTTTCTGTAACGAAGACGCGTGAGATATTGGGTTTGATAGCGCAAAAACTTGTCGCGTCCAACGTCATGTCCTGATTGGCTTGTCCCGGCAACAGTTCGCGAGATGCATCGAGGATACGAAAGCGAATGAGTTGCGGCTTGTCTAAAAATCCGTAACGCTTCGCAAACGAAGCGACCCCGCTGGCCGATGGGTCAATTGCCGTGGGCGGCAGCACCAGGTCGAGCAGTTCCTGAAGAATGCCGCGATGGCTCTCGATAAACTTACTGTGAACATCGGCAATGTCCACTTGCCGCAGATAAATTCCGGGACGCGGGTTTAATTGCAGCCATGCAACGATGGACAGTAATCGTTCCCAGTCGTCATAAAGCTCTAGTGCGCGCAGCGGCCGCTTTGCCAACCAACCAAGCAGAGTGGGCTGGTGTTGACGAGTTTGCGCGATCAACTGTGTAAAGCGGACAACCTCGCGCCGCTTACCGATCATGGCAACGGCGTCATCCAGAGTATCCACCCACGCTTGTGAGGGCGCGGCGTTGCGACCCAACACGCGATGATTGCGCTCGCGCATCTCCAAACGAATGTGCTGCATCTTGCGCAATTCTTCGATCCATTCGCGCACGTCGCCGAAACGATCCGCCATCTCGACGGAGGTGGGCCCTTTAAGTGCGAGGCGCTGGGGGAATAACGAATCCCCTATGACGATGCTGGCCAACAACCGCCCGCCATCCCACATTCTTCGCACCTGGGCGTGCAGATCGGACGGCCGCGTCCAGTTCATCCCGCCAGCCTCGCCTTCTCCGCGCGATATTCCTCGATGGATAGGTTTCGCAATTTGGATGCGCGACCATCTTCGTTGTGTACAAAGCCGACACTGGCGACGAACGGCTCGATGATGTGAATCTTTTGCAGCGGCGTCACGATCAACAGCTGCAAATTAAGTTGCGCGAACAGTTTCAATCCGTATTGCGCCGATTCATCCGAGCCGCGGCCGAACGCCTCGTCGATCACGACAAAGCGGAACGACTTCGATTGTGTCTCGCCCAACTCCAACCCGAACTGATACGCAAGACTAGCAGCCAAGATGGTGTATGCCAGCTTCTCCTTTTGACCGCCGGACTTACCGCCCGAATCCGAGTAGTGCTCATGCTCTTTATTGTCTTCTCGCCAGCGCTCCGACGCTGCGAAGACAAACCAGTTGCGTACATCGGTAGTCTTGACCGTCCAACGTCGATCCTGCTCGGCTTGCCCTTCGCGGCCACGAAAGCGCTCGATAATGCTTTTGACTTGAAGAAACTTGGCCTCGGAATACTGTGCATCGCCGGAACCGGTCAGCGCGCCTTCGGTACAGGCGCGAAGTTCGGATTGAAAATCGCGAATATCCGCGTCCACGCTGCTCTGGGCTTCCAACACGATGAAGCGCCCGGCGTTGTAATCGATCTTCGCCAGCGATTGGTTGATACGCGCCACTCGCTCGTTGATGGTTTCACGCTCGCGCGCCAACTGCGATTGAAAATTCGCCACCTCGCGAATGGTGTTCTCGTTGAGCAGCTCTTTGAAACGCAACTCGAACCGCGGCAAATCGTCTGCCTGGAGCTTATCGAGCATGGAGCGATACTCTTCGGCCGCCTCAACTGCGACATCGACCTCCTGCGTATCCAGCGGGAATGCATTTTTGTATGAGCGCATCGCATCGACGATTTTATCTCGCAAGCGTTTGAGAGCGTGATCTTCCGCGTCGATCTTTCGCTGAAGCCAATCGCGCAGATCGCGTTCGCGGTTATCGCATGACTCGACCGTTAGCTGATGCTCGCCAAGCGCCTCGTCCTTTACGGCAGCGAGCTGCTCAAATCGAAGAGCTTGCGTCGCGTGGCTGGGGTCGTTTATTTGAACTCGCAAGAGCGCGCCAGACGCCTCCGCATCCGCTTTTTTCTGCTCGGTTTTGGAGCGCTTGTCTTTATGCTCATCGAGACGACTCTCTGTTTCCCTCAGCTCATCGACAAGCGCGGTCAAACTCGCGGTGAGCTGCTTGAGCACATCGGACGCCGATTCCAATTGCCGCTTTTCGACTTGCAACTTGGCGATCTCGGCGGCGAGCGATTGCCAATCTAGTTCGCGAAAGTCGCGATACTCATCGAGTTTGGATAACACGTCGAGGCGCGATTTAATATCTCGCTGCTCGGTCTGCAACGTCGCGATTCGCGTCGCCACCGCACCCAGCCGTTGCACCAGCTGCCTGACCTGCGCATCGAGCGCCGCGATTTTCGCTTCGTTACTCCAACCGAGCACATAGCGACTGCGTTGATCGATGGCGAATCGATCGTCCTTCTCGTGTCGTTCGCCCGGTGTCTTGATCTGCCCGGCGCGAGTCATCGCGCGCGTTTCACGATGAAACTGCTCCTGCGTTTGACAACAGGCCAGATCGAAACGATGCGCCAGCTCACGCTCTAACCAAGGATAAAAAGACGAATCGGGCTTGATCGATAATTTTCTCACCAGCGAGTCGCG
>JAYTQU010000236.1:0-13026 GCA_043746555.1 Pseudomonadota bacterium
GACAACGAGATCGAGTTGCGACGTCGTGAGCTGGGTGCGGGTCGGGTTGAGAATGTATTTACCGTCTAGGTAACCCACCTTGGCGGCTGCAATAGGACCGGCAAATGGTACGCCCGACAACGCTAGCGCTGCCGATGCACCGAGCATCGCGGGAATGTCGGAGTCGATATCGGGATTGATCGATAGGACCGTGGCGACCACTTGCACTTCATTAAGAAACGACTCGGGAAACAGCGGACGAATGGGTCGATCGATCAATCGCGACGTCAACGTTTCTTTTTCGGTCGGTCGGCCTTCGCGCTTAAAAAATCCACCCGGAATTCGGCCGGCTGCGTAGGTTTTTTCTTGATAGTTAACGGTCAGCGGAAAGAACGATTGACCGGGCTTGGCGTCTTTGCGCGCGACGGCGGTGACTAGCACCACTGTCTCACCCATGGTGACGACGACTGCGCCGTCGGCTTGACGGGCGAGTTCGCCGGTTTCGATAGTGACGTTGTGTTGGCCGTACGAAAAAGATTTTTTTACGCTCACGATATTTCCTGTTTTCCTGCGGGCCGTCCGGTTATTGGAACCGGCGGCCTAAAAAGTTGAGTTGAAAAAGTTCAAGTTGAAAAAAATGTGTTAAGAGGCTTGGATACTGATGGGCCGCTAAATGGCTGTTAGCAATCCGCCGGAAATTGCTCCTGCATTTCTGACTTACATGGACGTAGGAAATGCCGGTGTTGGAAGGAACATTACACCGGCCAGCATTCCCTACATCCGTGTAGGTCAAAAAAATCGGGCGGAAGATCCGCCCGATTGATGTTCATTAACGACGCAACCCTAAGCGGCCGACGATGTCGGTATAGCGTTGGGGTGCTTTGTCTTTCAGATAGTCGAGTAATTTACGGCGCTGATTCACCATTTTGAGTAAGCCACGACGCGATGCATGATCGGCCTTGTTGGTTTCGAAGTGCCCGCCTAAACCCGTAATGCGCGCCGACAGCAGCGCAATTTGCACTTCCGGCGACCCGGTGTCGTTGCCACCGCGTCGATATTGACTGACGATTTCGCTCTTTTGTTCGCTCGACATTGACATCTGGCTCTATCCTCGAAACTGTTCGCAGCCTTAAAAAATGAGGCGCGCATTCTACGCGCGGCGTGGGCCGTATCTCAAGCTAAATCATGAGGAATCACGGGTTTAGTACTGAGTCGACACCCGACTCACGATGACTGAGTCACCATCAGCCGTCGCGGTTGAATCGTTCGCTCAGCGCCCAACTCGCCTACCAGCTCGCTAACCTCACCAAGACCCAGAAATCGACGTTGGACGCCGTACATCCGCACCCACGAAGTCACCCCGTCCTCGATTGAAGTCACGACGCATTGACCGCGAAGCAGCGCCTGCTCGCCCTGGAGGTCAAATTGGACTGCCGGCAGCTGAGGTAGCGCCTCATCAGGCGCGATTAACGCTGCATCCAATTCGGCGCTGGACAACTCGCGCAGCCGATCCAACGAATACATGGGCCGGTCGCCGAACGGGTCGACTTGCAGTCGACGCAATGCGGTGAGATGCGCAACGGTCTTCAAACGCTTTGCAATGTCCTCGGCTAGCGTGCGGACATAGGTGCCCTTTGTGCAGCGTACTGTTAATTCCAGTTCGTCGCTGTCGAAGCGGACCAGCGCCAACGATTCGATGACAATTGGTCGCGCGAGCCGCTCCACCGTTTCGCCGCGGCGCGCCAGCGAATACAGTCGTTCGCCTTGATGTTTGAGCGCCGAATACATCGGTGGAACTTGCTGTTGCTCGCCGAGACTGGCCCGCAATACCGTTTGGATCTGATCTGCCGTCAGCTTTGCAACCGTCTGCCGCTCGATGACCACTCCTTCCGCGTCGGCCGTGTCGGTACGCTCGCCCAGGCGAGCGGTGAATTGGTAAGTTTTGCGCGCGTCCAATAGGAAGGCGCAAATTTTAGTCGCTTGTCCAAAACACACCGGCAACATGCCGGATGCCAAGGGATCGAGACTGCCGGCGTGTCCGGCCTTAATGGCGCGAAAGAGCACCCGCGCTTGCTGAAGCGCGGCATTCGACGATAGTCCGAGCGGTTTATCGAGCAATAAGATGCCGTTAACGTCGCGATCGAATCGGCGCGGTTTGACGGCCGGCGAGGACATTGGGATTTTACTGTGGGGTTACTGTTTGGATTCGTCGGGATCGTCGACGTGCTTAACGGTGTCTTGTTGCACGGCGTCGCGAATCATCGCGCTCATGCGCGCGCCTTCGTCGATCAATGTATCGGCTTCGAAATGAATTTCCGGCGCATGGCGTAAACCGAGCGTTCGACCCAACCGACCGCGCAGTTCTTTTGCGGCGTTATCGAGAATTTCTTGCGTGAGCGCCGGATCGCTGTCCTGCTTACCGATTTGACCGCCGAGAACGGAGTAAAACACTTTGGCGTGCGATAAATCCTGCGACACGCGCACTTCGGTCAGCGTGATAGGAGCGAGGCGTGGATCGCGAACGTCGCGTCGCAACAGCTCAGAGAGCGTCCGCTGAATCTGATCGCCGACGCGACGACTACGTGGGTACGACTTATTCACATTGTTCGCGCCACTTCGACGCGCGAATAGCACTCGATTTGATCGCCAACCTGCACATCGTTGTAGTTCTTCACGCCGATACCGCATTCGGTGCCGGCACGCACTTCGTTCACATCGTCTTTGAAGCGACGCAACGATTCAAGACCGCCTTCGAAGATCACCACGTTGTCGCGCAACACGCGGATCGGGTTATTACGCCGCACGAAACCATCGGCAACGATGCAGCCCGCCACGGTGCCGAATTTGCTGGAGCGGAAAACATCGCGCACTTCGGCCAAACCAACGATGGTTTCTTTGACTTCCGGCGCGAGCATGCCAAAGAGCACTTGGCGAATGTCGTCGATCGCTTCGTAGATAATGCTGTAGTAGCGAACTTCGATGCCGAGTTCCTTCATTGCATTGCGTGCGGAAGCATCTGCGCGCACGTTGAAACCGATGATGCGTCCGTTCGACGCGGCAGCCAGCGTCACATCGGACTCGGTAATGCCGCCGACGCCGCTCGCGATGACCTTAACCGCGACTTCCTCGGTGGATAGATTTGTGAGTGCATCGCGCAACGCTTCGGCGCTACCTTGCACGTCGGCCTTGATTACTATTTGCACGGTTGCCGTCTTGTTCTCGCCCATCTGCGACATCATGTCTTCGAATTTCTGCGGCGCTTGTTTCGCGAGCTTGGTATCGCGCAGTTTGCCCTGGCGATACAGCGCTACTTCGCGCGCCTTGCGTTCGCTTTCGACCACTAGCAATTCATCGCCGGCGTTCGGCGCACCAGACAGACCGAGCACCACCACCGGCAACGACGGACCGGCTTCGTCGACTTGCTTGCCCGTCTCGTCGAACAGCGCTCGTACGCGACCGAACTCTTGACCCGCAATAATCGAATCGCCCGGTTTCAATATGCCGCGTTTCACGAGAACAGTAGCGACCGCGCCGCGACCTTTTTCGATACTGGACTCAACAACCACGCCAGCGGCCATGCCGTCGCGCGGCGCGGTAAGCTCCAATACCTCGGCTTGCAACAAGATACTATCGAGCAATTGATCGACGCCCACGCCGCTCTTCGCCGACACGCCAACAAACATCGTGTCGCCGCCCCAATCGTCGGGCACCACGTTTTGTTGCACTAGATCTTTTTTCACTCGTTCGATATCGGCGTCAGGTTTGTCGATCTTGGTGATGGCCACCACGATCGGCACTTCGGCCGCACGCGCGTGTTGAATCGCTTCGATCGTCTGCGGCATCACGCTGTCGTCCGCCGCAACCACCAGTACGACGATGTCGGTGACTTGCGCGCCGCGCGCGCGCATCGCGGTAAACGCGGCGTGACCGGGCGTATCCAAAAATGTTACGACGCCCTTCGGGGTTTCGACGTGATAGGCGCCGACATGTTGAGTGATGCCGCCCGCCTCGCTGGCCGCCACTTTCGCGCGACGAATGTGGTCAAGCAGTGAAGTCTTACCATGATCGACGTGCCCCATGACGGTGACTACCGGTGGGCGCGGGAACAACTCGTGTGTTGGACGTTCGCCGATCAATTGATCTTCGACTGCACTTTCTTTGGTGGGGACCGCGGTATGACCAAGCTCTTCGACCACGAGCGTGGCGGTATCTTGATCGATGGGCTGGTTGATGGTCGCCATCACGCCCATGTTCATCATGACTTTGATGACTTCGTTGGCCTTCACTGCCATTCGCTGCGCGAGTTCACCAACGGTAATCGTTTCCGGAATCTGCACATCGTATTTTACAGGTGCCGCGGGTTTCTCGAAACCGTGCGAAGGGGCGACCGCAACCTGCACGGGACGACGCGCCTTGGTTTGCGCTTGCTGCTTCTTCTTTTTGAAGCGTGCGCTGGCATCGCTGGAAACATGCAGTTCCGTGCGTTGAAAGCGACCTGTTGCGTTCGCTTCACGCGCGGTGCGATCGGCTTCGTCTTTCTTACGCTGCGCGGCTTCGCCTTCCGTGCGCACACGCGATTCGGCTTGCGCCTGCGCCTCGGCTTGCGCCAATGCTTTCTGACGCTCTTCTTCCGCGGCACGCGCACGCGCTGCTTGCTCTTCTTCTTGACGACGCGCTTCCGCTGCTTGGCGTTCGCGATCTTGCCGTTCGACGGCTTCGCGTTCCGCCGCGTCTTGCGTATCCTGTTCGCGCGTCTCTACGACGTGTTGCTGTTGTTCTTGTTCGTCTTGTTGTTCGCGCGCCTGTTGCTCCAGCACGCTGCGATTCAAATAAGTCTTTTTAGTTCGAACCTCGACGTTGACCGTGCGAGCGCGCCCTTGCGCCGTGGCGACTTTGATCTCCCCTTGGGATTTACGTTTCAGCGTAATTTTGCGCGGCGAACTGCCGGTCACTTCATCGCGGCCGTGTGTGCGACGCAGAAACGTCAGCAACTCCATTTTAGCTTCGTCGCTAATCGTAGCGTCGGAGCCGCCGACTTTAATGCCGGCCTCGTCGAGCTGCGTAAGCAGTCGATCGACGGGCACTTTCAGCACGTCGGCGAACTGAGCGACTGTTACGTCTGCCATTATTATCTCCGTCTCCTAGATGAAGCCGCTCAGGCCTGCGACTCTTCTTGTTCGAACCAATGTTTGCGCGCTGCCATGATGAGCGCGCCCGCGCGAGTTGCGTCGACGCCATCGATCTCGGTGAGATCGTCGACGGCTTGCTCCGCCAAATCCTCGCGCGTGACGATTCCGCGGCCGGCCAACACGAGCGCCAGTTGGTCGTCCATACCTTCGACTGTCAACAAATCTTCGGCAGGCTCTGCGTCGGTCGCCTGTTCTTCAGTCGCGATCGCCTGAGTCAGCAATACGTCGCGCGCGCGATTGCGCAGTTCTTTGACGATGTCTTCATCGAATTCTTCGATCGAAGCCAATTCGCCTGCGGGCACATAGGCGATTTCTTCTACTGTCGAAAAGCCGGCCTGAACCAGAATGGCGGCAACTTCTTCATCGACGTCCAACTGCGCCTTAAATGCTTGCACGAGATCGGCCGATTCGCTTTCGCTCTTTTTCTCGGCGGCCTGCTCGGTCATGACATTGAGGTCCCAACCGGTGAGCTCGCTGGCCAAACGAATGTTTTGTCCACCGCGGCCGATTGCTTGCGATAGTTTTTCTTCGGTGACCGCGATGTCCATCGAATGCGCATCTTCGTCGACCACGATCGACACGACTTCGGCCGGCGCCATCGCGTTAATCACGAACTGTGCGGGATTTTCATCGAAGGGGATGATGTCAACGCGTTCGCCGGCAATTTCATTCGACACGGCTTGCACGCGCGAGCCGCGCATGCCGACGCACGCGCCGACGGGATCGATTCGCGAGTCGTTGCTCTTCACGGAAATTTTTGCGCGCACGCCCGCATCGCGTGCCGCGCCGAGAATCTGAATAAGTCCTTGACCTACTTCCGGCACTTCGAGTTTGAACAACTCGATCAAGAATTCCGGCGCAGTACGCGAAAGAAACAGTTGCGGGCCGCGCTGTTCGGAGCGCACCTCTTTAAGGAACGCCTTGACGCGATCTTGAGCGCGAATCGGCTCGCGCGGAATCATTTGGTCGCGTGCGATAAAGCCCTCGGCATTGCCGCCCAAATCGACGAACACGCCGTTACGGTCGACGCGTTTGACGATGCCCGACACCAGCGTGCCGACGCGGCTTTGATATTCCTCGACAACTTGTTGACGCTCGGCTTCACGCACCTTTTGCACGATGACTTGCTTGGCGGTCTGCGCGGCGATGCGTCCGAACGCGACCGACTCCATCGGCACTTCGACGAAGCCACCCACTTCAGCATCCTTAGACACGTCGATGGCGTCGTCGTAGCGCAATTCGCAATCGGGATTTTCAAGTTCGGTGGAATCGTCGGCGAACACTTTCCAGCGACGAAACGTATCGTAGTCGCCGGTCTTGCGATTGATAGCGACGCGCGCGTCGAGTCCATCGCCATGACGCTTGCGCGTGGCGGACGCCAGCGCCGCTTCGAGCGCTTCGAAGATGATTTCCTTGTTGACGCCCTTCTCGTTGGAGACTGCGTCCACCACCATCAAAATTTCTTTGTTCATCGTCGCCACTCCATCCAACCGCTCAACTAGCTAACTATTTCATTCCAATTATTCGGAAATCACTCGCGCCCTGTGTACTGCCGACAGCGGAATCACTACTCGATCATCCGCTCCCTCGCCCACTCGCAATTCAATGTCGGCGTCGCTCACCTTCGACACGCGCCCGGTATATCGCTTGCGCCCCTCGATCGGCGTCTTCGTCTCGACGCGCACGACCGCATTTACAAAGCGCGCGAAGTGCTCACGAGTTCTCAGCACTCGATCGAGTCCCGGCGACGACACTTCTAAGGTGTACTGTCCCGGCACCGGATCGTCGGTCTCAAGGACTGCGCTCACCGCGTGACTCACTCGCGCGCAATCGTCCACCGTAATGCCTTCCGGACGATCGATATAAATCCTGAGCAGTCCGCCACCGGCGCGCGAACTAAATTCCAACTCCCAAAGTTCGACGCCCGTAGCGCGCACCACTGGCGCAAGCAATGTCGTCAACTGATCGCGCAATCTGTTCAGAGGGAGCCTCAATACCAACGCCGGTCAATACCGGTTAAACCGGTCAATGTCGAATCGAAAGTCGAATCGCAAGTCGTCCGCTAAAACGAAAAATGGGCCCGAGGCCCATTCGCATTCTTCGTCCCTACCTCGCTGCGGCGATCATCCGCCGTCAGTTCCTTGCGTACACCCCGCGCAACCCCAACTCCACGGACCAAAAAGGCCCAATAAAAAGGCCCAACAAGGGGCCCCAGATCGACAGACGTATTCGGCTTCCCGAGTTCGAACGCCGCGCATTCTACGCAATGCCACTCAATGCGTAAAGCCCAGATTTTCGTGAGGTTTTGCCGGACGTTTACATCGACGTCCTAATCGACCAGAGTTCGGGGAAAGCGCGCAATTCCAGCGCTTTAGCGAGATAGGCCACGCCGCTCGTGCCACCCGTGCCGCGCTTATATCCGATGATGCGCTCGACGGTCTTCATATGGCTGAATCGCCAAAGTTGGAATTTGTGGTCAAGATCGACTAATCGCTCGGCGAGTTCGTAGAGTTCCCAATGACTGTCCTTGGTGTGATAAACGGCAAGCCAGGCAGCGGCGACTTGCTTGTTGGCTTGATACGGCTGCGTGAAGTCGCGATGCAAATAGGCATCGGGAATCTCGAAGCCGCGCCGGCTCAAGAGCCGCAGACATTCATCGTACAAACTCGGGCTGGCCAACGCGCGCGATAACGCCGCGTGAATCGCCGGATCGCGACGATGCACTAAAACCATCTCGGCGTTCTTATTGCCTAGCATGAACTCCAACATGCGATTCTGATATGACTGAAATCCGGAAGCCTTGCCGAGATGATTGCGAAACGCCGAATAATCGGCGGGCGTCATGGTTGCAAGTACATCCCAGGACTGCGTCAACTGCGCTTGGATTCGCGATACGCGTGTCAGCATTTTAAAGGACGGTCCTAAGTCGTCACGACGAATGTGCTCCAGTGCTGCAGTGAGTTCGTGCAAACACAACTTAAACCACAACTCACTAGCTTGATGGATGATGATGAACAACATCTCATCGTGTTCGGGCGACAGCGGTTCCTGCGCGGTCAGCAACTTCGACAAGCAAAGATACTCGCCATAGCTGCGCGACTCGCCCAAATCCCAGAAGATTTGTTCGTCGGAGAGATCGACCTTGGGAGTGGAGTCGCCGGACATGTGTTAGATGGACATGTGTTAGTTGGACAGGGAATAGACGTTGGCCGTGGGTAGCGCTTTTTCTCGTCCGACAGCCTACAGGCTATAGCCTATCGTCTCAATCTCAACCGAACATCCACCATGGCACTTGCTGCCAACTACGTGTCAGCGCTTGATCGAGCGGCCGAAAGCTCGGCTCACACGCGGCGACCAAACTCCAAAAACGCGGTGAGTGATTCATCTGGCGCGTATGACACAACTCGTGAATCATCAGATACCGCACGATAGCGGGCTCTAGAAACACCAAGCAGACGTTTAGGCTGATCGTGCCGGACATCGAACAACTGCCCCAGCGCGTACGTTGACGGCGAACTTGCATGCGCGCGTAGTCGAAGCCGAACTCATTCGCCACCGCGCGCAGCTGTCGTCCCAAATATTCGGCAGCCGTATCGGCCAACCAGCGGCGCAGCGCTTTCGCGACTGCGTGATGATTCGCTACCGAACCGCTCACTCGCAATTGTCCGGGCGCAACGATCCGCGCGCGCGGCGCACCGGCGCGCGAAACGTAGTCGATACAATAGCGAGTTCCAATTCCGATCAGTTCGATCTCGGTCGGTAATTCCGTCGCCACGCTCGGCAACGCCGCAAAATCACGCACTCGATCGTCGATCCATCGTCGATGCTCGCCGATAAAACGCTGCACTACACCGGCTGATGCGCCCATCGGAGCGACAATCTCCACGCGGCCGCCGGGATAAATGCGTACCGAGAGACGTCGCGCACGGCGACTGGTCCGCACCGTCCAAGCATCGTTTGGATCGCGCGGTGCGAACAAAGGTAATTGCGAAGTCACGATATCAGTCGAGGATTCTTGATTTTCGATGCTGCGATTAACTGCGACGCCAACGGCAACGTCGGAGAAACCGATTGTAATGACGACTCGGTGCGCTGCAAACAGGATTTTAACAATGCGATCCCGCGATCACGTCGAAAAGTAGCTCAGCGATTCGTCATGTCGCTTGTCAATAACTTGCGCGCGCGCGAAAAGTCCGGTGCCAACACGAGCGCACGTTCCAATGCGTTACGCGCCGCGATTCGATTCCCAACTTGAAGTTGCACATCACCCATTGCAGTGAGCGCTTCGGCGTATCCCCAATCCGGCGCATCGGGCGGCAGCGGCGTTTGTGCATCGAAAGCCGCGACCGCCGCAGCAATGCTCTGTACTGCTGAATTCTTTTGCGCAGCCGATTTCGCTTCGGCAATCGCAAACTCTGCGTTAACGAGCAAAACACGGGGATCGGACGGTTGCAACGCCATCGCGGCTTCGATGGCCTTACGCGCGCGCGAACCACCGGGCAACAAGGACATATCGCTCAACAACCCGAAACATCCCGCTTGAATCGCCATCACCTCCGCGTGCACCGCGTCCGGACGCGGTGCGTCGCCACGCTTCGGCACAGCTTCGAGCGCCTTGTTAGCCGCTTCGATGCAAGCATCGGCCGCACGACGCGCAGCGGAACGATCCTTCGCACGCAATGTTTCCGCCAATTTCCACTGACCGTAGGCCATTTGATAGTCGCGCAGTCGGCCCAACTCCCCGTCCAATTCTAACTTTTCAACCTCTTGTATGGCTTGTTGAAGCGAGCGCGCATCCGCCGCGTAGAAATTGAATTGCAATCGACCCGCGAGATCGTTGAGTTCATCCGAACTTGCGGCGTTCGCAGCCGTCAGCGCAAAGCACAAAGCACCGAGGATGAGTGTTCGATAGAGAAGTGAAATCATGCGTCGAATGGTAGCAGTTCGAATCGACTACGCGCGTAACCCGATCGCAATCGGCTGGCGCACTGCGCGTAGCGCGGGCAGGATACCGCCGATCAAACCCAACACAATGGCGTATCCAATACCGTTCGCCATTAATTTCGGCGTCACCGCAAAAGCAAACGTCACCTGACTGAACGATTGGTAATTAAGCGTCGATGCTTCGTAACCATTGAAGGCGAGATAGGCGAGCATTCCGCCCAACGCACCTCCCGCTAACGCCAGCAACAACGCTTCGACCAACACCGATACCACAATCGGCGCACCGCCGAATCCCGACGCTTGCAAAGTTGCAATCTCGCGCGCTCGCGCCGCTACCGCCGAATACATCGTGTTGAGTGCGCCGAAAACCGCGCCGACACCCATCAACAAACCGAGAGTCAGTCCCGCAGTGCGGATGATGCCGGTGAGCGTACTCGCTTGCGCCGCTAGAAATTCGCGTTCGGTCTTGACCGAAACATTGAGTCGTCGGTCGGTCGTTAGAGCATCGCGAAATCCTGGGAACGCTTGCGCGGAAGTTAATTTGGCGCGAATCGTTTGAAACGACGATCCGCGACCGTATGCGCTTTGCAGTCCGCGCGCGTCGGTCCAGATTTCCGACTCGGTGATGCTACCCGCATCGCTGAACAAACCCACCACTTGCCAGCTCGCGTTACCGGATTTCAACGTCGCACCTACGTCCAATCCGGCAAATGCCCGCGCGGCGCCGACGCCGGCAATCACTTCAGCGTGTCCAGGAACAAACATTCGGCCGGACTCGATCTTAAATTTTGGACGTAGTCGCGGGCCAGATGCATTAGTCCCGCGTAGTGGCACATTCGCCCACGTTCCGGTGGATCGCTTTGGCAGATCCACTGTGACAAATAGCTCGCCCGCAATGAGCGGTCGATCGCCTGCACGCTGTACTCCTGGCGCATTCGCAACTATCGCGACGGCTTCAGGCGATATTGAACTCGACATCTCCTCGTTCGAACCGGCGCGCACGACCACGGCGACGTCTTCACTGCCGGCCTGGGCAAGCGTGACGCGAAATCCTTCAGCCATCGCCAACACCGCGATCATGACCAAGACCACACCGGCGAATCCGAACGTCGCGACCGACGACGCACCCGCACGTTGCCGCAAACTACGAAGATTCATCCATGTTATGGCGACAATTTGTTTCATGATTATTCGTGGCGCAACGCATCCACGATACGAAGCCGCAGCGCATGCGCCGCGGGCATCGCGCCCGAGACAATACCGAGCGCAACGATGAGCGCGAAGCCAACTGTCAGCGCCGCGCCGTTCAAAAACAATTCGCTCAGATACTGCGTCATCATTCCACTCATGACGTGCACGATGAGCGCGGAAAACCCCAGTCCAATGCCGCCGCCGATTAGCGTGATGCTCAACGATTCGCCCAGCACCAGCCAAAGCACGGCGTCGTCGCTAAAGCCGAGTGTTTTCAGTACACCGATTTCGGACGAGCGCTCGCGCACCGATTGCGCCATCGTATTCGCGGTGACCAGCAACATCGTAAAGAACACCGCGCTGGCCACCGCCACCACGATCGCGCCGATGTTTCCGGTTTGATTCGCAAAGCCTTGCACGAATGCTTTCTCGGGAGTCGTCTTGGTTTCCGTTGGGGAATTCGCAAACAGCGCGTCGATCTTCGAACCGACTTCCGCCGATTGCTTGGGGTCGACGACTTGAGTGATATACCAACCCAACTGCCCACGGTTCTCATCGTTCGGCGCAAGCGACTCTTGAAAGTAATCGTAGTGAAATAGAATTTGCTGCGTATCGATGCCTTCGATGGCCGGATCGAATATGCCGGCAATGGTGAGTTCCCAAGTATTGCCGCCGTCCGCGCGGCGATAAATGTTCGAGCGCAGCGGCACGCGATCGCCCACTCTCCAGTTAAAGCGCTTTGCGTACGCACGTCCAACCAGCGCGCTGCTGCGATCCGAAATCCAGCGCACGCGATCTTTGGCCGACACCACGTGATCCGAATACACCTTGAGATAACTTTCGGGATCGACCGGCAGCATTTGCACGATGTTGCCGTCGTCCTGATATACGCCGCCGAACCAGGTCGCGTGCGTGACTTCGCGCACACCGGGCAGCGCCCGTATTCGCTGCCAATAACTGATCGGCAAAGACAAAATGAAGGACACTTTGTGCGTGGTCATCAAGCGATCGGCGCCGGCGACATCGACGCCCGCTGCAAAGCCCGTCTTGACCGCGGCGAGCACGCCGTACAACAGAAAAGCCACAATTACCGATGCCAATGTAAACGCCGTCCGCAATTTGTGACGTCGTAAGCTTCCCAACAAGAGCGGTAGAAACTTGAGCATTGCGACTACAACGGTAACGATTCGGTGGGAGTATTGCGCGTTATGCGACACGCTACAATATCCGTATGACAACTTCGTTGATCGACATCGGCCTCAATCTTACGCACGACAGTTTCGATCGGGACCGCGAGGCCGTTCTTGCGCGCGCCGCCGAAGCGAATGTTCGGCACATGATCGTCACCGGAAGTAGTTTGGCAAGCACCGAAGCGGCCATCGCACTGGTAAAACAGCACCCCGAACGCCTGCGCGCAACCGCCGGCATTCATCCGCATCACGCCGGCGAGTTTCAATTGGAGCAGCGCGATGCGTTGAAAGCGCTAATTCAACAGCCGGAAGTCGTCGCCACGGGAGAATGCGGACTCGATTATTTCAGAACTTTTTCCGCGCACAGCGATCAAGAGCGAGTCTTTCGATTGCAATTGGAGCTTGCCTGCGAGACGCGCAAGCCGCTGTTCCTCCACCAGCGCGATGCACACGATCCATTCGTCGCGATGCTTAAGGAATATTTACCTCGCACAGCAGGCGGCGTCGCGCATTGCTTTACGGGCGACATCGAC